>JBLFXH010000155.1:0-8014 GCA_047611125.1 Rhodothermales bacterium | reverse complement strand
GTAGGCACCGATCTCAGCATTATTGGACATTATTGGTGCATACACTCGCGGGGGGTCTTCAGGCGGGGGTCCGTTGGCCAACGATGATGCGTTACGTACTCCGAAGCTGTGTGTCGTTGGGGTATGAACGTCTCCCTGACCAAGCACTTTCGAAAAATCATCGACAAGCTGATCTTGTCCGGACGGTATGCATCCGCTAGCGAGGTCGTCCGAGCTGGCTTACGGCTCGTCGAGGAGCGGGAGCAGAAGCACCAGGCCGAACTGGAGGCACTTCGACTGGAGGTCCCGCCCGGGCTAAGAATTGACCCTGTCCGGGGCTACCCCTACGACCGCTAGACTCAGTGCACCGGTTCCTGAGGCTGCTGACGCCGGGAGGCGCAATAGCCACGTCGCGGCGGGGTGTTGTTCAATGACAATTATTGTTATTTTATAGCGTTATACCTCATCAACCATCGTGTCGATAGCGCTGTGAACATCTCCATAACAAAGCACTTCGAGGAAATCGTCAACGATCTGATCCATTCAGGTCGATACGCGTCGGCAAGCGAGGTAGTCCGAGCAGGTCTGCGCCTGATTGAGGAACAGGAACAGGAGCGTCAAGCAAAGCTTCAGGGGCTCCGACTTGCAATCCAGGAGGGGATAGACAGTGGTCCCGCCGTCGAGTTCGACGGCGATGATATCATTGCTCGAGGCCGCGCACGAACACAAAATGGTGCCGAAACTCGAGATCTCTCCGAAGGCTAGGCAAGACTTGGACGGGATCTGGGACTACGTAGCGCGACGAAACCCAGGAGCTGCAACCGGACTGCTCCTACGCATTTCCTCCGCTCTTGGCGTTCTCTCAGAGCATCCGAGGCTGGGGACACCCAGACCTGAGCTTGGAGCGCGACTCCGAAGTCATGTTATTCGCCCATTTGTAGTCTATTACCGGCCGCTGCCCGACCGTGTTCTAGTCATGAGGATCCTGCATCAGGCTCGAGATATCCTGCCAAGAAGCTAGCCGTCCGTCCAAGCTCGGCACCCGGTCATCTCCATCGCCTCAGCCACTCCCCGCGCCGCGCCGGCCGACTCAAAGACTCCATACACCGCCGAGCCAGACCCGCTCATCGCCGCATAACCAGCGCCGGCGTCGCGAAGGGCATCCAGCACAGCCCCGACGGCCGGGTAAGCCCGAATAATCGGCTCCTGGAAATCGTTGACGAGTTCGGCGCGCCAGCGCTCTAGATCGTTCGACGCTATCAAGTCTACCAGATCAGCCCGCCTTTCCGATCGCGGCTCCACCAGCGCGTAGGCAGGTCCAGTCGGAACGTGCACGTCGGGCACGGCCACAACCAGGGAAAACGGGGACTGCCATTCCATGGGAGTCAGCTCCTCCCCGCGCCCAGTGCCGCGTGCTACGGGTGATCCCAGAAAGAAGGGCACGTCGGAGCCGAGGGTGGCCGCGATGGCCTGGAGGCCGCCGCCAGCGCCGCCAGCCCCCTCAGTCACCGCGCCCCATTCATCCGCCAGCATCATCAACACAGCCGCAGCATCCGAGGACCCGCTCCCCAACCCAGCCCCATACGGCACCCGCTTATCCAAATGCAGCTGAAACCCGTCCGAAACCCCCATCGACTCAGCCAAAGCCACAGCCGCCGCCATGCACAGATTCCGCTCATCGGTCGGTAGCGCCGAATCGGAGTTCGACATCTCCCGAACGCCGCCACTAAGATGCTCATAGAAGATCTCGTCGCACCACGGGATACGCAGAAAAACGGTGTCTATATCCCGAAACCCGTCGGGTCGCTTTCGGAGGACGTGCAGTCCTAGGTTGATCTTGCAGGGGGCCAGAACGCTGCGCATGCATGGATAATACGTTGCAGGAGCCGACAGGAAGGCGTAGTTTTGTGGTCTCTCCGGCAGGCGACTGCACCACACAATCCCTCGCGGCCTATTGCTCACTCGGTACGGTTTTTCTGCTCCACGCATCACCGCGAGTCCTTTGGCCCTTTCCCGCCCCCCTCTTCTCCGACGGCTGCCCGCTGCTGTCGCCGTAATTGTAGCCCTAGCGGCTCTCACTCTGACGGCGCCGGCATCGCGCGCCCAGATCCTGACGTCCGGAAGTAACTCCGGCATCTCGTCAGATAACCCGCTCGACATTCTCCGCCGACGCATGGCGGAGAACATGATCGTCTCGAGCCTCCTTCCGATGGAAGGCGCGGTCAACCCGGACGAGTACATGGTCGGCCCGGGCGACTTCTTTACCGTCGTCGTCGGCTCAGTCGAAGGTTCTGCGGCCCCAATTCCTGTCTCGGCCGATGGGCGACTCCCCCTCCCCGAGGCTGGCAGCGTGGATATCGCGGGCATGACGCTCGCTCAAGCCCGCGCAGCAGCTATCAAGGCGCTCCAGGGCGTCTTCGGCAAGATCCCTGTGGACGTCACGCTCTCTCAGCCGCGTCAGTTTTACGTCCACGTGTCGGGCGCAGTACCTGTGCCCGGTCGGGTCTTGTCCCTCCCGGTCGGCCGCGTCTCCTCGGCCCTCCAGATGGCCTTCGCCGATACCAGCCGCGCCCCGGTAACGAACCCAGACTACCGTCCTTCGCTGCGAAACGTCTCGGTCATTCACCGTGACGGCTCAGAAGACAGGCTAGACCTGATGCGGTATTACTCGGCCGGCCAGGTCTCCGAGAACCCCTACCTCAGCGACGGCGATGTGATTTTCGTCCCGGGCTATGATCCCGCCTTCGAATCGGTCTACGTGGACGGCGCGGTCCCCTTCCCAGGCGGATACGACGCGCGGCCGGATGACAACGTCCGCTCTCTGCTTCAGGCCGCCGGCCTTTTTCAGGCACCTGCACTCCCAGCCACGGTCCGGGTCCTGTCGAACGGCACGAACCAGGTCCAAACCCTGCCACTCCACGAGGCACTCGGACAAAGAGGCGCCGCAATCGGACTGGCTCCCAGGGACCATGTCTCAGTGACTCGCGGCCGGCTGGCCGGTGGCATCGCCTCAGTTGATGGAATGGTTGAGCACCCTGGCACCTACGCCATCCGGGAGGGCGAGACCTCCCTCCGGGACCTCCTCGAAATGGCGGGTGGATTGAGACTGGAGGCCCACCAGAGCGCAGCCTTCCTCGAGCGTCGCGCCCTGCCGGATCCGATGCTCGGCTTGCAAGCCCAAGACCGGATGATGCCGGAGCCTGACCTAGATCGCTTGATGCGGGCCGACACGCTAGCCATCCTCCAGCAGCTACGCCTGACGGACCTGGACTTCCTCAGCCGCGCGTACTTCGCGCAGGAGCTGCGCACGCAGAACCGAGTCTCGATCAACGTCGAAGAGATGCTTGCCGGCAACACGGACCCGGTCCTCCTGCGAGACGGCGATCGCCTGTTCATTCCGCGGGATGATAATACAGTCTTCGTCGCCGGACAGGTCATTCGGCCAGGCTTTGTCCTGGTGTCGAGCGGCCAATCGCTCGAGTACTATGTCCAGGCGGCTGGCGGACGCGGCGTCTTCGCCTCCGATATCTACCTTCTTCGCGCCAACACGGGCGAACTCATTCGGGATGCGAATGCACCTGTGATGTCGGGCGATGTGGTATTCGTAGATCGCCGCGAGGATCTGGCCGAGAACGCAGAAATGCAGCGGCTGGTGATTCAGGAGCAAAGCCTCCGATCAGATGCTCGAATCCGTGTCGCCCAGACGGTGGTGCAATCCATCGGTACCCTCGCCACGCTCGTGGCCCTCATCGTCAGCTTGACCCGATAGCAGGATGGACGCAAATCAAACAGGGCCGCAGACGGGCAGGACGGACGCGGAGCGCCGCAGCGTCGCCGAGGAGCAGGTTTGGAAGACCGTAGGCACGCTTTGGAACCGGAAAGGGTTGATCATCGGCGTGACCACCGCGATCGCGGTGCTCTCGGTGATCCTGTCGCTGATGATGCCAAACTACTACCGGGCGCAGAGTCGCCTGCTGATGCCCGAGTCAGGTGGGAGCGGCATCGCAGGTGCTCTACTTGGCAACCTGGGCTCCGCGGCACAATCGCTTCTGGGCTCCTCCGGCGGGGACTACGTCCGGTACCTTTCCATCCTGCAGAGTCGCAGAATTCTCGAGCAGGTAGTCCAGGAGTTCGACCTCGTCACAGTGTACGAGTACACTGACAGCGACACTCCCTTGGAGGATGCCCTAGAAGACCTCGCCGACAACGTTGAGTTGTACGTCGACAACGAATTCGACTTCCTGTCGATCGAGGTCATCGACCTGGATCCAGCGCGTGCTGCGGACATGGCCAACTTCATGCTGGAGGAGCTGAACAAGGTGAATAACGAGCTCTCATCCCAGACGGCCGGCAACTTCCGGAAGTACGTAGAACTGCGCTACGAAGAGTCCGAAAACAACCGGGCGGCCCTTCTAGACTCTCTGAAGTCGTTCCAAACGCGGTACGGCATCTATGATTTGCAAGCGCAGACGGAGGCGTTCTTCGATCAGCTGGCGCAGCTCCGGGTCGCGGGTATCCAAGCCGAGGTTCAGTTTGAGGCCATGAAGAGCCAGCTTGGCGAGAACAACACCACGGTCCGTGGACTCGAGGAGGTGGTGAAAGCCTCCAACCGCAAGTATCAGGCGGCCCTGGATGGACGCGAGATGATCATGCCGGTGCCGCAGAGTCAGGTGCCTGAGGCCGTGCGACTCTTCCTGGACATCGAAATGGAGAAGACCATCCAGGAGAAGATCCTGGAGTTCGTCGCCCCCATGTTGGAGCAGGCCCGGTTCGAAGAGCAGCAGCAGATGGAGGCGCTCCAGATTGTCGATCCGGCCATCGCCCCAGTCAAGAAGGACAGTCCGAAGCGATCAATCATTGTGATTACTGCCACGATGTCTGCGTTCATTCTGGTGGTGCTTTATGTCTTGCTCTCCTCCTGGTGGAGACGCAACAGCGCGGATCTGGCTGCACGGCTTCGGCAGGCTTCCGAGCAGGCGGCCCGGGCGTGAGCCCCGAGGACCAAGGCGCCCAAGGCCCAGCGCCCCGTGACCCACACCCGGCCCCTCCCCGGCCCGATGGCATCCTCCGAAACATCACGTGGCTCGGAATTGGCAGCGCCGCCGTGTCGCCGCTGTGGTTCTTCTTCATCAGCTACCTGTGCATCCGCAATCTGAGCCCGGACGCTTACGGCCTGATGAACTGGGCGCTGTGGCTCATGATCATCGCCGCCTCAGTCACGGACCTGGGCCTGAATGACTACGTGACCCGCGAGGTGGCCCGACGCCGCGATCAGGCGTGGCGCTACTTCTCCAACTTCCTCGTTTTTCGCGGGGGCCTCGGCCTCATCGTCATGATCTCAGTCATCGCGATTGCATCGGCACTGGGAGCGAGCGATGAACGATTGACAGCTCTGGGCCTGGCCGGTGTCTACGGCCTTTCCGTGTTTCTCATCGGATTCTGCCGCGTGTTTTTCCGGGCCTTCCACGTCCTTCGGTACGAGTCGATCTCGGTCATGCTGGAGAAGATCCTGGTCCTGACCGGCGGCAGCATCATGCTGCTCTCTACCGGCACCGCTACCGGAACACTGATGGGCATGACGGTGGGGATGCTGTTCGCGGTGATGGGGACATTCTGGTTTGTGGCCTTTCGCATCGCGCCTTTCGAGTTCTCGGTACTCAGCACCTCCTTCCTGAAGCAGAACCTCCGTGTGGCGGCTCCGCTGGGAGTCTTCGCGATAGCCGTCATCGCCTACATGCGGATGGGGCCGGTCATTTTGGATTTCTTCGAAGGGTCGGCTGAGGTGGGGCGATTCGGTGCCGCCTTCCGGATCGTGGAGGCCATGCTTCTTCTTCCGGCTCTGGCGACGGCCGCGCTCTTGCCCCGCATGTCCGCTTCCTGGGGCCAGGGAAACCACGCCGATTTTCGCCGGGTGGTCCTCAGTGGCGTCACGGGCATGTTGATTGTCTCGGGCCTTCTGGGACTGGGCCTCGGAATTGGCGGCAGCGCGATCCTGGACTTTATTGCCACGGATCCGGAGTACGAGGGCGCGGGGCGAATGCTGCAGTGGTTGGGTTTGGCCTATCCGGTCATGTGCTTGAACTCCGTTCTCTCCATCTCGCTCATCGCAGCTGACGGGCAGCGCTTTCTAGGTCAGTTCATGGCCTCGGTAACGGGCGCGATCTCCATCCTTTTCGTGCTGGCCATTTGGCAGTACGGAACGGCCGGGCTGTTGGTGGTCTTCATTGGGGGCTCGTTCGCAACAACGCTCGGGCTCTGGGCCCGCTTTCGGGTGGTGGCCGCGCCGCAGTGAGTGCTCGCCTTCTCCTTTTTGACCTGTATACGGGGGGGCACCACCGGACCTACCTCGAAACGCTTGCCCGCGCATGGGTGACGGGTCCGGAGCGAGGCCTGCTGGAGATGGCCGTATCGACGGCATTCGCGGCGGAGCACCCGGACTTCGTTCGATGGATGGATGTTCAGGACGCGGGCACAGTGAAACTGGTACCCATAGCGCTTCCGGAACCCCTTCGCGAAGGAGACATGGGGCTCGGCGACGTATTGCGTCAGGACCTGCTTCACGGCCGAGTGCTATCTCGGCTGCTCCGGGAGCGAAACCCGGAGAGCGTCCTGGCCATGTACTTCGATCACCTTCAGGCTTCCCTGGCCCTGCGCCGGGTCAAGCAGCCTTCGGGCGGCCGAGTGCCCATCTCGGGGATCTACTTCCGCCCATCCTTCCATTATCAGGGTGAGCCGCTGGTGACACGATTCAGAAAGCGCACCTTGCTCTCAGCCGCGCTCGCCAACCCCGCGGTCAACAAGATTCTGTGCCTGGACCCGTTCGCCGTGGAGGCGCGGGATCATGCAAAGCTGCAATGGCTCCCTGACGGGCTCGACCCGTCGGCGGTCGGCGAGGCGGCCAGAGCAGTCCGCGAGCGATGGGGTGTGCCTCCCGATCACAAGTTGCTGCTCTTCTTCGGAGTGGTCAGCGCGCGCAAGGGCATCCATGAGGTACTCGCCGCGCTGCGTCGCCTTCAGACTCTATCGACGCTGGTCATTGCAGGCCGCATTCCGGCGGCCGAGCGGGCGGCGGTGGAGGCGGCCATTGCCGAGAGCAGAGCGGAGGCCAGCGTCATTCACCAAGACCGCTACCTCCGCGACGAGGAGGTACAAGACCTAATGGCTGCGGCCGATGTCGCCCTAGTGGCGTACCGGCACCACATTGGCTCGAGCCACGTACTGATCCGCGCAGCCGCCGCGGGCACTCCGGTGGTAGGCCCCGCCTATGGACTGATGGGCAAACTGATTCGCGAAAACGCGCTAGGGGCCGCCGTTGACACCGATCAGCCGGACGAGCTCGCAAGGGAGATCGACCGCATGCTGGACCAAGCGGGCCACGAGGCGTCCTTCGACAAGGACCGCGCCCTACAGTTTGCCGAGCTGAACAACGTGGAGCATTTTATCTCCACCATCTTTGGCGCGGTTCTCCAATGAAGCGGCTCGTGATCCAGTGGCCCCGACTGGGACCGTACCACCTCGCACGCCTGCGGGCCACCCACGCCTTGTGCGCAAAAGAAGGCGTCGAACTCATCGCCCTCGAGACCGCGTCTCTCGATTCCGTCTACGCCTGGCGGGAAGAACAGCAAGACGTGCCCTTCGAACGCGTCCAGGTATTCCCAGGAAAGCGCTTCGAAGACGTGACACCGGCCGAAATGCGGCGAGAGGTAACCAAGCAGCTGGACCGAATCGCCCCCGACGCCGTGGCCATTCACACCTACTCGTTCCCTGACTCCCGGGCCTGCGTGGCCTGGTGCCGGCGCAATCGAAAGGGTGCGGTGGTCATGACAGACAGCAAGGCCGATGACGCCGAGCGGTCCGCGCCTCGCGAGTTCGTCAAACGGTTGCTCCTGGGAGCCTACGATGCGGCCGTGACAGCGGGCACACGCTCTCGCGACTACCTCACGCATCTCGGTTTTCCGGGCGATGCGATCTGGCTCGGCTACGATGTGGTGGACAACGACTATTTCGCGGAGCGGGCAGCAGCGGCCGCCGCCGC
>JBLFXH010000154.1:0-8108 GCA_047611125.1 Rhodothermales bacterium | reverse complement strand
TGGGGTGTCTTCACAATAACGCCACATAAGACTGCGCCCGCCCATGCCATCTCGAAAGACCCCCAAGGCCAACCTCCGGTCTCGATATCCCATCCACATTCAGATTGGAGCAATCTTGGCCATCACTCTGCTCACAGTTGCCGCTCGCTCAGACTGGAGGATGGCCAGCGAGACAGAGATCACCTTCACCCCAAAGCCCTACCTGCTCGCGGAAGATGTGCTGGTTACCAAGCACACGCCAGAGCGGCCACCTCCGCCTCGCCCTCCTGTACCTGTGGCCGTGCCGGACGAGCTGGTATTGGATGATACGCCGTTCGCCTTCGACTCCCTGCCTGACGCATTCACCGGTAGAGGGACGCCCCCTCCGGAAGCTCCCCGGCCAACTGAGCCTCCGCCGCCGGAAGTGTTCGTCCTGGTCGAGGAGATGCCCCAACTCGTGGGTGGACTGGCCACCCTCGCGAGACACATTCGCTATCCGGAAATCGCCAAACGGGCAGGGGTAGAGGGCTGGGTCATCGTCCGGTTCATAGTGGATGAGATGGGCCGTGTTCGCGAGGCAGAGGTAGTGCGCGGCATTGGTGCCGGATGCGATGAGGAGGCCCTCCGCGCGCTCCACCAGATGGAATTCACTCCGGGCAAACAGCGAGGACAGCCCGTAGCCGTCAAGATGTCGCTTCCGGTGACGTTCAGGCTGAACTGAATTGCGGCCCTCCGATAGGCGCTACAGCCGGCTGCCGGTGAGAACGAACGGTGCCCAATGGAAGGGATGAGCGTAGATGCCGTCCGCGATCATTTCGCGCTTGGCGTCCCGCAGGGCCGTGTCCTTGGAGTCTTCCAGCGACAGTCTTGTATAGAGACGTCCCATGAGGTCGGCCGTGGACTGGTCGGCGACGGACCAGAGGCTTACGACCATCGAGGGAGTGCCGGCGTACATGAATGCGCGTGTAAGTCCAACCAGTCCCTCGCCCCGGACCAGTCGGCCCAGCCCCGTCTCGCAGGCCGAAAGGATCACCAGATCCGCGTCAATGTGCAGGTTAAAGACCTCCGCCGCCTGGAGGAACCCATCTTCGTCTTCGGCCCCATCGGCGGCCAGCGCGAGTCCGGAAAAATCGGGGCGACCTTCATTGATCAGGCCGTGGGTCGCGAAATGCACGTACCGATAGCCGGACAGGTCGAGCGCCCGCTTGGCCGACTGCTCAGTGGCGGCTCCAGCAAGAAACACGTCCGTCTGGTCTGATTCGAACAGGTCCGAAATGACGCGGACCTCCTCGCCCGACCACGGAAGCCGCGCGAGTGAGGACTCAGTCCTGAATTCGGGGTCACCAAACGCCAGGAGTTGCTTCCGATCTTTAGCTCCTGCCGCGCGATCCCGGCCGCGGAGTTGCAGCAGAACACTGGCCGACGGCGCATAGCTCACGGCGACACGATCAATCAGATAGGCCAAGTCAGAGTACGTCGAGTCGAGCCCCGATTCGGTCACGAGAGCCTCAAACGGCACATAGTGAAGGACGTCGTCCGGCACTATGATCAAATGTCCGAGACCCGCCAGCACTTCCTCGGCCGGCTTCAGAATCAGGTCGTATACGCCGCGTGCCAACTGGGCATATTCAGCGGCATCTCTGCGGTCGGGATCGGCAAGGGCAAATCGCAGCAGTTCAACAGATTCCTGGATCTGCGGCCGATCAGGCAACGAGAACATCTCGGCACCTCCCGAGGTGACCACCCAAAGTGTGCTGCTCGAGTCGCCCACAGAGTACTCGAGCAGCGCCGAATCCTCGTCAAGTAGTGAGCGCTGAACGTCCGCGAGCGTAGCCGTTGTGGGGTCGCGCAGTTCCGCGTATTCCGGGTTCGAAGTGCGGATTTCGCGCCGCAGGAGATCATAGGCCCGCTCCAGACTGTCGACACGGGCAGCCAGGTCTTCACCGTCCTCGGAGCCCTGAGGTTGGTAGGCGGCCATCACGCGCAATAGGGAATCCTGACGAGCCAGCAGATCCGCGTCAACCCCCGTTCCGACTTCGGCGATGGCCTCGGCCAAAAGGTCCAGGAAGGCGCGGGCCTTTCCGCGCTCGGCAAACTCGAAGCCGCGGGCCAGATGGCCTCCTCCGGGATCGGACTCGTGGAGCTGGCCCAAGTAGTGGATGTATTCCTCGAAGGCATACCGCTGCTGCGCGAGGTAACCGGTCTTGTCCTCGTCAGTCAACTGGGCGGTTCGGGTCCGCTCCATGGCAACGAAGGCCTGCTCGTAATCCCGAAGTGCGTTCTCCTGTTCACCGCGTTCCGCCTCCAGACTCGCCCGGTGCAGCAGTGCGCCCCACTCCAGTTCAGTCATCCCGGTGAATCGCGCCAGTCGGGTCAGTTCGGCGAAGGCGGAGTCAGATTCCGCGACTCGCTCGGTGCGTGCGAACACGTTGGCGAGCGTCCCGAGTGCCCGGCCTTCCCGAGTCGGGTCACCAAGAGAATCCGCTAGCGCCAGGGCCCGCCTCCCGAATTCTTCGGCCTGCCCGTAGGATTCCAATTCGTAGTACGAGTCGGCAATATTGAGCGTCGCATCCAGGATCCCTTCCGCCAGGTCCTCCTCCCGGAATTGAGCCAGGGCTCGATCGTAGTAGGTGGTGGCACGCTCATACCGGTCCGCATAGGCCAGCACCACGCCGAGGTTGTTGTACGCCCAACCGAGCGACTCGCCGTCCTCCATCTCCCTTGCGAGTGCAATGGACTCTTGGTAAGCCTCCACGGCGCGGTCGTAGTCACCAAGGCGCCGGTACACCACACCGAGCCAGTTTACCACCGGCCCGACATCGGCCCTCTCCCCGCGCGCCTCGTGAATGGCCCGGGCGCGAAAGAGATGAGGGAGCGCCTCCGAGTGCAAACCCATGTACGAGATCAGCACGCCGAGATTGCGCTCCGAGACCGCTAGGCGCCGCTGGTCATCGGCCAACTCGTGTGCCCGTATCGAGCGCTCATAGAACTGCCGGGCACGCGGCAGGTCACCCACACTCCGGTAGAGACTGGCAACGGCAGGCAGCATGCGGTTCAGGGCCAGAGAATCTCCGATGGCCACCCGCATACTGTCTGATCGGCGGTAGTAGCTAAGCGCCAAATTCGGATTGCGCTCAACGTACTGATAAGCGAGGCCGACGTCGTATAAAGTGTTCGCGATGAGCTGCCGATCTCCCGATTGGAAGCGGGCTTCGAGTGCTTCCAGGTTCAACTCCAGGTAGCGGGAGCGATCGAGGCTCCAATGGAGGTAGCCAATACCGCCCTTCGCCTGCGCGATGCCCCGCAGGTCACCTATCCGCGTATAGAGTTCGAGCGCGGCCTGAAAATGGACTAGCGACTCCTCCCTCGTGGATGCAACTGCGCGCAGTGCGGTCCCTAGTGCTTCCAGACTATCGGCGCGGAGCTTGACGACCCTATCCTCGGGCGACCATCTTTCCGCTGAGTCTACGGCGTCCAGGAGACTGGCTTCCCCGAAGGCCATCTCGAAAGTGCGAGCCACGGTCTTGGCTTCGTCCAGTAAACGCTCCGACTCCTGCTCGAGGCCGGATCGCCCGGCGCGAAGGGCGCGGGTAATCCGCTCGTCGACAATGGGTTTGATCTCCAGCCGATTGCTCCCTACCAACTGGGCCACCCGCTCCGACTGCCCGAAACGAAGGGCCTCCCCAAGCAGGCTGTCTACTCCTACCTGACCACGGACGGGAGCCGCAATCAGGAATAGAAACAGGAATACCAGAGATCGCAGCATGGGCCGACAAGGGACAGAATTATGCTCCCAATGTAGGCACAGCGGCTGCGTGGTGACCCTACTTGGCGAGAATCAGGCTGCGCGAGGTCTGCCCGAACGATGTCGAGAGGACGTACAGATATACTCCACTGGGAAGTGAGCCCGCCTGGAACCGGACCTCGTGGTGACCGGCTTCGAGCAGTCCATTGACCAGGGAGGCCACCTGGCGGCCCAAGACGTCGAAGACCCGCAGACTTGTATGCGAAGCCCCGGGAAGGGCAAAGCGGACCGTGGTCTCCGGGTTGAATGGGTTGGGGTAGTTCTGATCTAGGGCAAACTCCTTGGGAATGTCTAGCCCGGCCGCCACCGCGGTCGATGTAACGGCGCCCCCAATCGTGGCCGTGCCGGCACTCTGGGTGCCCACAAAGAGTAGGCCTCCAGACACGGGCGTAAGACTGGAGATGAACTCCTTCCGGAACGGCATCTCTACGAACCCGGTGGTACTGACGGGGTCCGCCGAGGCAAAGACACCGAAGCCCCACGTACCGACAATGAGATCATCCTCTCCCCCAGCGTCCGGCGCGAACGCCAGCACGCGGACCTCCGGTTGGACGGTGGAGCCGCCGTCCAGGCTCACGGTCAGACCCATATTGGTCCATGCCGGCGAGGCATCAAACGCATCGGCTCGGAAGACGCCTGTGGCCGTGCCCACAAAGGCGAAATCAGGACTGTCCGGAGATAGTTCTATGTCAAAGATGTGCCCACCTCCTGCTGCCACTAGGGCATCATTGACGGTTTCGCCGCCCAGCGGCGCCCAAGTGAAGCCGAAGTCCGTGGTCAGGTACACTCCGCCGCCGAACGTTCCTGCCAGCACCGTTCCTGCCCGGACCGCGTGACCCGTAAGTGACCACGCGGTATCTGCTGACCCACCCGGAAGCGACGGTAGCTGCTGCCAAGCCGCTCCGCGGTTCAGAGAGCGAAATACCAGTCCGTTGTTTGCCGAGAGATATAGGACTCCACCGGCGTCTTCGGTCATCGAGTAGACGTTCAGCCAACCCGTAGTCCCGGAACCCAGGTCGGGTTCGACGCCCTCCCAAGAGAAGCCGCCATCGACTGATTTGTAGAGGCCGGCCCATCCCCAAGTGGACAGCCAGAGGGTCCCTTCGTTGTCCTCGAACAGGTCATTTACGTTTAGTGGGTACGGCAGTCCCTCCGAGCACGGCCGCCACATCCCGAGGAAGCCATCCTGTGCGAACAGAGTTGGGATCTCTTCCGGAAGCGAGCACCAGACCGCGCCTTTGTAGCCGGGTGCGCCCTGGAAAAGACCAGCCACGAGGTGGCGGTAGGTATACGTGGATCCGCCCACCAGAATCTCAATCTCGGCCTCTAGAGCCGAGGTCACGTGGGCCTGCGCGGGGAATCGGAAGCCGGGCGAAATCGTGATCGATTCGCCTGTGCCCGCCGCGCCACCGCTGATCAGCCCGATGGGGTAGGTGATGGGCATGATGCCCGAGATCAGACCGGTCAGGGTCAGAGTCTCAGTCGCGCCTGCCGCCAGAACAGGAATCGTCCAGGTGGGTGGAGGTCCGGCTGCAAGCACACCCCCCGATGGCAGGAGGCCAAGTGTGGTCACGTCGTCGTACAGAGCCTGAGGCAGCGTCAACTTGACGCAGAGAGCGTCATTGGTACCGTCATTGGTTACCGTCAGGACCAGTTCTCCATTCTCCGTGGTGTAGAACAGAGTTTGCGATGCCGTCATCGAGACGTTGGCATCAGCGTCTGGCAGGGATCCGATTCCTGAGAATGAAACAGGCTGGTGGGGAGCGTCAAACGTCCACACGCCGGTGCCCGGTCCGGTTACCGAGAGACTCGCTCCCGATACGCCGCCCAGATTCAGAGCAAGGACATCGTCGGCACAGACGCTCGCGGACCCTCCTGTAATCGATATGGGGTAGTAGGCACTCGGTGCAACCCGGAAGGAATCCGGATCCACACTGCCCGTCACCGACAGGGAAGTCAGGGCAACCGATGGCGTGTCCAGATTGCCGATAAGAAAGGTGTCGGATCCTGCATCGCCGACGATGGAAATCGTGCCGGTCGGATTCGCGAATGAAATCGACTCGCTGCCGTTGTCAGAATCGATAAACGAAATCCCGTTGCCGCTGGCGCCGTCGCCATCGGGAGAGAGCGTCACTGTCTGTTCCATGCCTGAAGTCAGGGTGAACAAACGATTGACCGCGCCCATGTTGTCAGAAACCGGCTCCAGTTCGAAGTAGGTGATGTCCCCGAATCCGTCTACGGAGATGCGGCCGGAGTGCTCGTCGAAGAACTCGTGGACAACGGTATTGGCGGACGCTCCCGTTACAGTTAGGCGGTCGCCTTCCGATTCCTGATCCCCACCATAGAAGGCGATCGGTGCGGCGCCTGGTGCGACAGCGCCGTTTGAGTAGTCCACGATCAGGTGGTCATCAAGCGAGGTCCCGTTGATCCGAATCTCCACCAGGGTGGCTGTCTCCATGCGGAAAACCTCTTCTCCGTTCGATGCCAGGACAACCGTATCATCGCCGTCGGCTACGATCGTGAATGGACCTGGCTCGGTCTCTGGCAAGTCTATCACGATCAAGGCGTCCAGGAATTCCACAACCGAGATGCCGTCAGTTGATCCGTCCGAACCGGAGTTGGCCACGACCACCGTTGCGGTTCCGGGCACGAAGTGGACACCACTCGGATCCGGCCCGACGATGATGGTGTTCAGTAGGGTCAGTCCAGGCTGCAGCGAGATCACGGCATCGGCCGTCCCCGTAGTGTAGGAGATCCCGAAGACCTTCAGACCCGAGCTGGTTGTAGCAAAGAGCTGCGTTCCGTCAGGGCCGACCTCGACCTTTTCTACCCCGCCCTCGGAGGTGCTAATAACCGCGTAAGGGTTGGCGCTATTCTCATCGATGTCGATGATCTGGATGAATCCGGCCGTCGTGACAGCGAACAGGATCGTTCCGTCAGGACCGACTTCGACGTCTTCGGCCCCACCCTCAGAGACCAGTTTCACGCTCTCATACTCCGGCGAGGTAGCGTCTACGTCGATCACGAAAATGCCACCGCGTCCCGCGACGTACAGTTTGGTACCGTCTGGACCGGCCTCCACGTCCTCGGGGCCGCCTTCACTGGTTGTATAGCGAACGGCCACCTCGTGGAAGGCCCCGCTGCCCGGGTCGGTATCGATGACGGAGACACCCTGCGAGGTCAGCTCCGCGACGTAAACCTTGCTGCCGTCCGGAGCGACCGCGATGCCGGTAGGGTTGAGTCCCACGGGGACCGTGGTCAGGACCACAGCCGGCGAGACCGTAAGGTCGAGAACCGACACGGTGTGGTCTCCGAAATTGGTCACATAGGCTCGTGTACCGGTCGGATTGATGGCCACCTTCAGGGGCTGGTCGCCCACGGTGATGGTCCCGGTCACGGTAGTCGTCTCGAGGTCGATTTCCTGGACGACATCGGTCCCGGGATAGGTGACGAGCACCTTCACGCCGTCGGGACCTACCTCCACGTCTTCGGCGCCACCTTCAGCAGTGCCCACGTTCTTGACCGCTTCCTCCAGGCTGGGGGGATCGGTCACCACGAAGAAGGGAAAGGCGTTGCTGGACAGCCCGCTCACCGTGACCAGGAGATCCCCTGGCTCAGCTCCCATCGGCACCACAACAGACAGACTGTTAAGCGAGGTGTGCGTGACTTCTGCCTGCACGCCGTTAAAGGTCACGACGTTGTTGCCGGGTACCGGGTCGAAGCCAGTTCCGGCAATGACCACGTCTGCGCCGGCGGCCGTGCTCGGCGGAGATACGCTCACGATCACCGGAGCAGCTGGCGGCGCGCTGTCCGTCGTGAACTGAATGGATGTGGTTGACGTGACGGCGTTTCCGGTCACGTCTTCAACGCCCGTGCCGGCGAGCACGGTGTAGGTCGTGCCGAATGCCAGCGGTACGTCGGGGCGGAATACGAGTCTGGAATCGCCAAGGAGAAACTCGAAGCTCCCGCTCGCCGCGGCACCGCCTGCCGTTGGGGATACTTGCACGGCCAAGGCATCGACTGAGGATGGTGCGATGGGCTCGTCAAAGTCGACCAGGACGGGCGTGGACACCGATACACCGGTGGTCATGTTGGACGGGCCAACGGCAACGATGGATGGCGTCTGCGCGGCAATCGTCGTAAAGGTGGTTGACACTCCCGCTCCTAGCGGATTTCCTGCCGCATCCTTCACGGTCGTGGTCAGTGTCACGAGAATGCTGGTGTTCTCTGGGAAGGATCCGTTGGGCGTGAATAGCGCGGTGGTGTTGTCCAGGCCGGACGCCACCGTCACTTCTCCGTCGACCGGGGCTCCTGCCGCGGTCAC
>JBLFXH010000153.1:0-8122 GCA_047611125.1 Rhodothermales bacterium | reverse complement strand
GATCCCGCAGGAAGGGCCAGCCGTGTCTCTGCTCGGCAATGCGATCTAGATCCATGACAACCACGCACTGATCATGCCGACCTTCTGCGAGCCGCTGAAGGATGACTCCATCCGGGCCCGCCGCGAACGACTGCCCCCAGAACTGAATGCCACCGCTCTCTCCAGCCCGGGCCGCCGGATCGGGCTCAAATCCAGTCCGATTGACCGCAGCCACGAAGCAGCCATTCGCTATGGCATGCGACCGCTGGATAGTCTCCCAAGCCGCGTGCTGCTCTACGCCGTGCGACGCCCTTTCCTCAGGATGCCAGCCGATGGCCGTCGGGTAGAAGAGGATTTCCGCGCCCCGCATAGCCGTCAGCCTGGCGGCCTCTGGATACCATTGGTCCCAACATATAAGGACACCAATCCGACCTACGCGCAGATCGAACGTCTTGAACCCAAGATCTCCTGGAGTGAAGTAGTACTTCTCGTAATACCTCGGATCATTGGGGATATGCATCTTCCGATACTTGCCTAGATACCCTCGCGGGCCGTCGATGACGGCGGCGGTGTTGTGATACAGACCGGCGGCCCGTTTCTCAAACAGGCTGAGGACCAGCGCGACGTCCAGCACGCGAGCCACCCGCTCGAACCGGACAGTGCTCGGACCTGGTATGGCCTCCGCCAGGGCGTAGTGGTCGGCATTTTCCTCCTGACAGAAGTACCGGCTCGAAAAGAGCTCGGGGAGGCAGATGACCTGCGCATCCTCCTTGGCAAGAGCCACGATGACTTCCTCGGCGCGATCAAGATTCTCGGCCGGGTCGACTCCCATGCTCAATTGTCCCAAGCCCACGCGGACTTCCCTCATCGCGCCACCTCCGCTTCCTGGGGAGTTCCCTCAGTCACGGGCGAGGGTGCGGCGATTGGCGGCGCCGGGCCGCCCACTGACTCCGGGGCAGCGTTCAGGTACGTCGTGTCATTGAATAACTCGGTATAGCGATCCATGAGTCGCACGGCCTCCACTCTCCGAAGCCGGCCTGCCCGCACCTCGGTCATCATCATCTTCTCGAGGCGGTTTCTGAGATCCTGCGGGAAATACTGGACGAGGGCCAAGATATCCTTGATGCGAGCGCCGAGAATCCGCTTTTCGATATAGAACCCGTCCGGTTCCTCTTCGTCGGCATAGACGTGCACCTCGGCAACGCGGCCGAAAAGGTTGTGCATGTCGCCCATGATGTCCTGGTAGGCGCCCATGAGGAAGAACCCGAGTCGGTAGGGCTCGCCCGGGTTCAACGCATGCAGATCCAGATACCGCTTGTCCTCGTTGTCCGAGACATAGCGGTTCACCTTGCCATCCGAGTCACAGGTGAGATCCACCAGCACGGCCCGTTTGGAGGGCTGTTCGTCCAGACGGGAGAGGGGCATGATGGGAAAGCGCTGGCCGATGGCCCAGTGATCCAGTATCGACTGAAAGACTGAGAAATCGCAGAGGTACTGCTCAACCAGCAGCCGATCGAGCGCATCCAACTCCGCGGGCACCCACTCCATGGCCGAGGCTCGCACCCGGTCGTTGATGGCCTTGCAGGCCGACCAGTAGAGTTGCTCGGCCAGCCCCTTTTGCTCGAGCGACAGATACCCGAAGCCGAACAGCGACTCGGCCTCCTGTCGCTTGGTCGTGGCGTCGTGGTACGCTTCCAGCAGTTCGGCCGGGCGCAGGATCGCGTCCTCCCGCAGCCACGTCAGCGTGTCGTGGAGCGCGCGAATCACCGTATGATCGGCTTCGCCGGGGACAAACTCGCCAGCAATTTCCTCCTTGCCGTAGGCTGACAGCACATCGACCACCAAGACTGAATGGTGGGCAGTCAGTGCGCGACCGCTCTCGCTCACCAGAATCGGCGCCGCCACGTTGTCGGCACGACACATCTCCTGCACGATGGAGACCACAGTGTTGGCGTATTCCTGCAGCGTGTAGTTGATGCCCTCATCGGGGTTCGCGAGGTCCGCCTCGTAGTTGACTCCCAGCCCCCCACCGACATCCAGATATTTGACCCGCATGCCGCGGTCGGCCAGCTGCGTGTAGATGCGGGTGATCTCCTTCACACCGGCGCGCAGCGACTGGATGTGTGACACCTGACTTCCGAGGTGGAAGTGCAGCAGTGCGAGACTCTCTTGGCGTCCCTGCTCCCGGAGACTGTCCATTATCCGGAGCAATTCGGGGATCGTCACGCCGAACTTTGAACCGTCCCCGCCGGATTCAGCCCACTTCCCGGAGCCCGTTGACATGAGCCGAATCCGGACGCCAAATTCGGCCTGGATCCCGCGTGCCTTCGCCAGTCGGTCCAGGAGTTGGAACTCGTCAAACTTTTCGATCACCGGAATTACAGTCTTCCCGAGTCGCTGGCCGGTCAGGATGAGGTCAAACATGTCCTCGTCCTTGTACCCGTTGCAGACGAGAAACATCTCGTCGCTCAGGTACGGAAGGGCGGCCACTAGCTCGGCCTTCGACCCGCACTCCAGTCCCATCCCGAAGGCGCGCCCGGCATCGAGGATTTCGTCAACCACCTGATGCAGCTGGTTCACCTTGATGGGATACACACCGCGGTACGGCGGTTCGTAGCCAAATTCCTCTCTCGCCGCGTTGAACGCCTCATTCAACTGGCGAACCCGACTGGCGATGATGTCCTGAAACCGGATTACCAGTGGCGTTTGGAGACCCTCGGAGATCACCCGGTCAACGACCTTTTCGATAACGATCTGTCGCCGGCCGTCCCTGTCCACGTCAGCGACCACCCTCCCATTTTCGTCGATGCGGAAATAGTCGTCGCTCCACCCGGAGATGTGGTAAAGTTCTGCGGCAGCCTCGGTGGACCACGCCGCGTGATTCTTGGGAATCATCAGCCCTGCGTCGACTCTGCCTGGATCCGGCCCGAGGCGCGCCAGCCCAGCGTTGGATCCGACTCGAGCACGTACGCAAAGATGAGCGGCGCTACAATGGTCGCGTCGGACTCGATGAGAAATGACGGGGTATCAATACCGAGTTTCCCCCAGGTTATTTTTTCATTCGGGACGGCGCCCGAATACGAGCCGTAAGACGTGGTCGAGTCACTGATCTGGCAGAAGTATGCCCAGAGAGGCGTATTCCGGTGCAGGTCCTGCTCCAGCATAGGAACCACGCAGATGGGAAAATCACCGGCAATCCCGCCTCCGATCTGGAAGAACCCGACGGGTCTGGTCTCGGCCGAGTACCAATCCGCCAACGAGATCATGTATTCGATCCCCGACTTCATGGTTCGGGGATCCCTGATGTCCCCCTTGATGCAGTGGGCTGCAAAAATGTTACCCAGCGTGGAGTCTTCCCATCCAGGAACCACCATCGGAAGATTGCACTCGGCGGCCGCGACCAACCAGCTGTCGGCAGGATCAATCTGGTAGGATGGAGCCAGCCGCTTGCTTCGAATCAGCTCAAACAGGAATTCGTGCGGCAGCTTTCGCTCCCCCGCCCGGTCCGCTGCCTGCCACAAATCGAGAATGGCGTCCTCCACCTTCCGAATGGCTTCCTCCTCGGGAATGCAGGTGTCCGTAACCCGATTGAGGTGCCGCGCCATCAGATCCGCCTCGTCCTGCGGAGTCAGGTCGCGGTAGCGAGGAATACGCACGTAGTGGTCGTGTGCGACCAGATTGAACAGATCCTCTTCGAGGTTCGCGCCGGTGCAGGATATCACGTGCACCTTCCCGCCCCGGATCATGTCGGCCAACGTCAGTCCCAGTTCGGCAGTACTCATCGCACCGGCGAGACTCACCAGCATGGCTCCGCCACCATCAAGATGGGCCACATAACCCTCAGATGCGTCGAGCGCGGCTGCGGCATTGAAATGCCGGAAGTGACGCTCCATGAATGACCGTATGGTCATCCACTATTCCTCATCATCATAGTTTTCGTCATCGAGATCGTCTTCCTCGTCTTCGTCGTCGTCTTCGTCGGCCCACTCATCATCTTCTTCTTCCTCTTCTTCCTCCTCATCACCCCAGGGCTTGTCCCAGTTATCTGGGTCTTCCATCCAGTCGTCGTCGTCGGTCATAGCGAATAGCAGGGGGGCGCTGGGACTGTCTAAAGACGGCACAACGCGAAAAAGGTCTTGCATTGGACGCTGCGTCTAGCTGACTGTAAAATCCGTCGCAGAATCGACTTTATGAACGGTTCGACGAGATTTATTTGTCCTCACGGTTTCGTTGCAATCCCGACAATGTCGGCCTCTACTTCCGACGGCCGTTCGCCTGTTTTCGGCCATGGACCGAACCGAACATCGGCGAGGCGGGTACCCTCATCCGCCTCCCGCTCTGCTTCCCTCTGCTGCCCCGCTTGATGAACCCAGCCACGATCGCAACCCCCGAATCCGTACTTCAGGACGTCTTTGGCTTCTCCGAGTTTCGGCCCGGTCAGCGCGAGGTCATCGATGCGGTCCTTGCCGGCAAGGACTGCATTGCGTTGATGCCGACCGGCGCGGGGAAGTCGCTGACCTATCAGTTACCGGCTCGGTTGCTGGAGGGCACGGTGCTGGTCCTCTCTCCCCTGATTTCCTTGATGAAGGACCAGGTGGACGCCATTCAGTCGCTCGGTTTCCGGGCGGTTGCCATCAATTCCACGCTCTCTTACGAAGAGAGAAGGACGCGGATGAATGCCCTTCGGGCAGGGGAGTACGAACTGGTTTTCCTCGCACCGGAAGCGCTTGACGGTCACCTGGGCAATTTCGTGCGGGACTGTCCCATCGCGCTTCTCGTCGTAGATGAAGCCCATTGCATCAGCCAGTGGGGGCACGATTTCAGGCCTTCCTATCGGCGACTTCGAGGACTGAAGCAGCAACTAAACGTGCCGGTTCTGGCACTGACGGCAACCGCCACCCGCCCAGTGGCCGTGGACATCCTCCGGCAATTGGGGATGCGGAAGCCCGCCGGTTACAAGGGCTCTTTCTTCCGTCGCAATCTTCGGATTTCGGCCCGCAAGAAGGGCCAGGGTGGAAACACTCGCAACGAGATTCTTGGCATCGTGAAGTCCCACGCCGGCGAGAGCGGGATCGTGTATTGTCTGAGCCGCAAGGCCGTCGAGCAGACCTCGGAATTCCTGGTTCGGAACGGGGTGAACGCTCGCCCCTATCACGCCGGATTGAGTGGCGAAGTCCGGTCCGACAATCAGGAAGCGTTCAAGCGGGACAACGTGGACGTGATTGTGGCCACCGTGGCCTTCGGGATGGGCATCGACAAGTCCAACGTCCGGTTTGTCATTCACCGGGACATGCCCAAAGACATTGAGTCCTGGTACCAGGAAATTGGGCGCGCTGGGCGCGACGGACTCCCCAGCGACTGTGTGCTGTTCTACTCTTGGGCCGACGTGAAGGGTCACGAGCGGTTTCTGGACTCGATTGACGATGCCGACGTCCGCCAGCGCACCGGCGATGCCACCGTGCGCCTGTTTCGGTTGGTAGAGCGCGGCCAGTGTCGCCATCAGGTTCTGGTAGCGCACTTTGACGAGACAATCGGGCCTTGTGATGATGCATGCGACGTTTGCACGGGCGTGGCCATCCAGGATCGAATCAAGGCGGCGCGACCACTTGGGAAGTCGCGCGCTTCTGGGTCGTCTTCTGGGGCTTCGGTTGACACGTTGAGTCCTGATGATCGCGCGCTTTTCGAGCGGCTTCGGCTTCTCCGAAAAGAGCTGGCCGACGAGGCTCAGGTCCCGGCCTACATTGTCTTCGGAGACAAGGTGCTGCTGGAACTGGCCGTTTCTCGGCCTCGGACTCCCGAGCAGATGTTGAAAATATCCGGCGTCGGTCTGACCAAATTGGAGCGCTACGGAGACGCCTTTCTGGTGGCGTTGCGAGACTAAGGGGCGAGCGGTATTGACCGGACGCCTGCGGGGTGGTTGATTGGGTGATGCCCCGCGCACTCCTGATTGTCATCGCTGTCTCGCTTATCACGGGATGCGGACCCAACCGACCTCCTGAGGTCGCGCTGGCCTACGAGCAGCTCCCGGCTCAGATTGACTTCAACTTCGACGTCAAGCCGATCCTGTCAGACCGGTGCTTCAAGTGCCACGGCCCGGACAACAACACGCGCATCGAGGACATTCGCTTCGACACGCCGGAGGGCATCCGCGCATCACGCAAGCACATCGCCGGCCGCATCCTGCATCCGGATGTCGAGCAGCGGATGCCGCCGCCGCAGTCCAACCTCACGCTGTCGGCCCGCGAGAAAGCCGTATTGGTGAAGTGGGTGGAACAGGGTGCGAAATACGAGTCACATTGGGCCTTTGAGGTGCCCACGCGGCCTGATGTCCCTCGAACTGGGCCGGCAAGATCCGCTGGTGTTGCCGTGGGCGTGGTCTCTCCTCCTGAGTCTTGGCCCAGCAGCGATATCGATTGGTTCGTGCTTCAGGGAATGGAGGCGCGCAGCCTGGCTCCTGCGGCCGAGGCCCATGAATTGACTTGGCTGCGCCGCGTGACATTTACGTTGACGGGCCTGCCACCTACCGGAGCTGAGATGGCCGCGTTTGCTGCCGCGGCTGAAGGCCGGCCGAGCGCCGAAGCACTTGCCAAAGCCCGGCGTAAGGTCATCGACCGCTTGATGGCTTCTGCGGCCTACGGCGAACGCATGGCCGTGGACTGGCTTGACCTGGCCCGATACGCCGACAGCCACGGGTATCAAGATGACGGCTGGCGCAACATGTGGCCGTGGCGGGACTGGGTCATCTCGGCGTTCAATCGAAATCTCTCCTACGATGACTTCGTCACCTGGCAGCTGGCCGGAGACCTGTTTCCGGAAGCCAGTCACGAACAGATCTTGGCAACCGGATTCAACCGGAATCATCTTCAGAGCCAGGAAGGCGGCATCGTCCTCGAGGAATACCGGGTGGACTATGTGGCCGACCGGACCAACACCTTCGGGAAGGCCTTTCTGGGCATCACCACCGAGTGCAGCCGCTGCCACGATCATAAGTACGATCCGGTGACCCAGGATGAGTACTTCGGGCTGTTCGCGTTCTTCAACAGCGTTAACGAGGTGGGCAACATTCCTTACGCCGGCGAGGCCTCGCCCACGGTGCTCCTCGTGGACTCGCTGTCGGCCGGCCATCTGGATAGCATTCGAGAGGAGATCACCCGCCTTGAGGCCGTGACCGATCCTTCGGACTCTGACTACGATGCCGGATTTGCGGATTGGCTGACGTCACGAGACACCAAAGAGGCCCTTGAGCCCGTCGGCCTGATCGCTCACTTTCCGCTGGAGGGCTTTCATGATGTGGACGATGTAGCGCGGTTCGACGACGTAGCCGCCGCCGGCGAGACGGGCTACTTCTGGGGTGATCGCGACAAACTCCCGAACACCGTGGTCGGCGTTGTTGATAGCGCACTGGTCCTCCGGGGAGACGGCTGGTTGGACACCGGAAACGCCCGATTCCGTTTCGAGCGATCGGACCCCTTCACGCTGGATCTGTGGGTACGTCTTGACAGTCCCGATGCCGTGGGGCCGCTCTTTGGCAAATCGGGCGGCCTGTTCAACGGAAACCGGGGGTATCTCGCGGTGATCAATCCGGACCGAACGCTCACCGCAGGATTGTACCACGTTCTGCCAAACGATGCGCTCGAAATCCGGACAGAAGACTCGCTGCGGGTGGGAGTGTGGCAGCGCGTGACCATGACGTATGACGGATCGAGTCGTGCCGATGGTCTTAGGCTTTACCTAGACGGTACCGCCATGCCTACCCGAACGCTGGCCGACAACCTCAAACAGAGCATTGTCTATACGGTGGATGCGTTCTCGGGCGACTCCACCAATTGGGGCGATCCCGGAAACCTGCGGGTCGGGTTCGTGGAGTCGAACCAACCGACACTCTCGGGAGCGGCGGTGGACGAGTTCAGAGTATTTGATCGAGCACTTTCGGCAGCAGAAATATCGGGCCACCCCCCACAGTCAGAGGACCTGAGACGGTATTTCGTAACAACCACCTCCCTGAGGTATCGCACAGCCTTCGCCGAACTGACCGCCCTTCGCGCCCAGGAGAACCGCGTTCTGACTGCGCTTCCGAGCGTGATGGTGATGGCGGACATGCCCGTGCCCCGCGAGACCTTCCTGCTGCATCGCGGCGCCTATG
>JBLFXH010000152.1:0-8242 GCA_047611125.1 Rhodothermales bacterium | reverse complement strand
ACCAGAACTCAGACGGGACCAACCAAAGCTCCGACGGAACGAACCAAAGCTCCGACGGAACGAACCAGGGCTCGGACGGAACGAACCAGGGCTCGGACGGGACCAACCAGGGCTCGGACGGGACCAACCAGGGCTCGGACGGGACCAACCAAAGCTCAGACGGAACGAACCAGCTCGGCGGCTGAGTTTCTGAGGCTTCACATTCCCTGACTTCGAAGGGGCTGCCCGATTGGGCGGCCCCTTTTTTTATGCGATTCGGACTGCCCGCGTGCTCCGGCGGATGGACCGTAGACCAACTTTGGGTACACCGCTAGTGTAGTGCGCCGTACTGTTTGGCACTTAAGCGTTGGCCTAAGTAGAATACGTTCTCCCAATTCTACTTCCGTGACCCTCAACAGGGGTGCGAAAGTGGAATTGCCGCCCGTATTCCACTTCCGTGGGGTCAATCGAATTCGGGGGATTTGGTGGAATTGGGATCCCTTATTCCACTCCGGCGCATCGAGCGTCCGCTTATGTCCACATTCAGGCTGGGGCGATGTCCTCACGTCTGCTTGAGAGAACAAGCCCAAATAAGCTCCCTCAACTACGGCGCACTACACTAGAGTACTCTGGCAGGCCGCAGAGCCTTCCCCGTTAGGCGCGTTTTTTTGATTTGGCGTTACAGATTCTCGATTGCGTCCTCTATGATTGTAGGTAGAGACAAGAAGCATTGGCCTTATGAGATTCATTTTAGGAATCACGATCGTCCTTCTCGCTGGCTGTAACAGTGACGAGGCTCGCCCGGCGGCATCTAGCGGTACGTCTTCTGACGACCACCTGGAAACCGCCACAACTCTGATCGCCGAGGGCGAGCTCGGGCCCGCCGAGCTCGCCCTGGAATCTGCACTACAGGTCAGTGGTCCGGACTCTGCGAGGGTCCGCGGACTTGTCCAAATCGCTCTCGGAGAAATCCAACTGAGGCGCGGCAACTATCGCTCCGCAGAGTTGATGCTAGCTGACCTGACGCGGTACGCAGACGTTTTTGGTCGGCCGAGCGCCATAAGAGCGCAGGTCCTTAGGACCCGCGCCTTAGTCAGACTTGGCCAGTATGAAGAGGCGCTTGGAGTCGTCGAATCGGCACTCGCCTCGGCAGAGCAAGAGTTCGGCGTTGACCACGACTTAGTTGGTGCAGCGCTTCACTACCGAGCGTTGGCCCTGCACGAAAGTGGCAATCTCATCCGTGCCCTGAACTCGTACTGGCCGGCGGTCGAGGTGAGGACGCGCGTACACGGCAAGTACTCGCGCGAGGTCGCCGCGACCTACAACAATATTGGGAACGTTTATTGGAGGTTAGGACTGTTCGACCGGGCACTTGAGACCCACCAATCGGCCCTGGCTATCAAGGAAGAAATATTATCGGCCTCTGACCCAGAGATCGCCATCACCTTAGGTAACCTGGCGAACCTCCTGGCAATCACCCGGGACTCAAGCAGAGCCGAGTTCTACTATCAAGAGGCCCTGCGCATCTATTCTGCTCGCGAATCGAATCCTCTATTTCTTGCAAAGACGCGGGACAACTACGGGGAGCTGTTAATGGCTAATGGTCGGATAGAGGAGGCGGAGGTCCACCTTCGGGCAGCAAACCTCGCATTCCATCGACTACTTCCGCCTGGGCACGGGTCCATTGGAGTTTCAGAAGTCCACATCGGAAAGCTCGAACTCCTGCAGGGTAAGTCTCAGGGCCTGGACCGCCTCGAACGAGGGACGAGGGTGATGATCCAGGCTGGTAGACCCGACGCCGCTTATGAGGTCGGGTCTCTAGCCGAGTCGCTAATGGCTCAGGGGTTAACAACGCGGGCGCTGGCCGCGTTGGACCGCGGGATGGACCTCATGGAGGTTAAGTACAGCGAGCACCATCCCAACCTCCTGCGTCTGACCAACATCCGCGCTAGATATCTACTAGCGGAAAGGAGCTTCCACGCTGCTCGGAATCTGCTCTCGGAGAACTTGGAGCGTGCCCTCCAATGGAACACCTCCCCAACTTCAGACGCTGCCAATTCTCGCGATCGCCTCTCACAGGGCGACTTTGTGGATTCGATTCAGCTTTGGAGTCAAAGTCTTGAAGGAGTCCACTCGGCCGGAGAACTGGAAGGCACCGAGCTACGAAACGAGTCCCGCAGACTCCTCTCGTTGGTTCGGATGCTCGAAACCGAGGCATCGTTCGAGACGGGATTTGGTGACGGGACTAAGATCCGACCTCTAGGTGCAGTTGTCCGAGCGGCGCAGGAACTACACCTTGGTTTTCTTCGACGAGACCCCTCACGGGCCAACCTCGACATAGTCTTTCAACTAGCCGAAATGAGTCTCGCGGGGAAACTGCACGCCGCCTCAGCTCGATCAGCTGCCTCTGGATTCGGTCATGTTCCTGCGGCTATGGTCGCGAGAGAGCGTCGCCTTCTATCAGGCCTGTCGCTTAGCCAGCGCGAACTTCAGGCGTGGAGCCATGCGTCGGGGGGCGACCCTAGCCCTTCCTTAGTTCGACGGTACTACGCCTATCGTGACAGCATTGCACAACACTTGGCAGTCCTCCACAGGCAGTACCCACGGTACCACTCCATGCGTTTCGCCACGGGAACGGCTGGGATTGGGCAGGTCCAGAAGTCTCTGGGTCCTCGAAATTTGTTTCAGTACCACATCGTAGGTGATACCCTTTTCGGAATCATCGTTGGCGGAGAGGATGTATCGTTTTCGGCACTCGGCCCCATCGCCGGTCTCACAACCCAGATTGACCGATATCTTCGGGCTCTTCAGGAGGGGGACACAAGCACTGCTCTCCGTGATGCCACCCTCCTTTACGATCAGATCGTCGCGCCCCTGAGTACCCACGCGACATCCGACCAGTGGGTTATTGTCCCTGACGGTCCGTTGCTGAACTTGCCTTTTGAGGCGCTGGTGAACGACTCCCTCCCAGCAGGTTCAACCGGGAGACCCAGATATCTTGTGGAGGACATAACCATCCTTTATGCATACTCTGGAACCCTCTTTTCACAACTTCAACCAGATCGGTCCAATGCCAAAGACAAGACCATTCTAATTGCTGCACCCGTGTTCTCGGGAGGAATCGATTTTCCCGGAACAGCGCTCGGAATGCCCGACGATAGGGCTGTGCACTCGTTTGGGGAGCTGCGAGGAACTGGCCGTGAGGCGGTCGCCATCGACCGCCTTTTTGATCAAGAGCGCCACACTATACAAGGATCGGTCGAAGTTCTCCTTGATCGAGCGGCCTCTGAGCGAGCAGTGAAGGAGAGCGCACGGGAACGCTTCCGTTATCTGCATTTCGCTACCCACGGATATGCCAGCCCATCTCATCCAAATATGTCAGGCCTACTCTTCCAGCCCGGTGATGGTGAGGACGGCATCCTGCACGTCGGCGAGGTATTGGGCATGGAGTTGAATGCGGAAATGGTGGTTCTCAGTGCTTGTCGAACGGCTACGTCCGGGAGTCAGTCTGGAACCGGGCTCATGGGCTTGGGCCAAGCCTTCCTCTACGCCGGAACCCAAACCGTTGTCGCCTCCCTCTGGAACAGCGACGATGCCTACACAGCGGCCACCATGGCCCACTTCTATAAGAACATCTTGGCGGGCCAGCCCAAGGCCGAGGCCCTGCGGCAGGCAAAACTGAAGCTTATGGAAGACCCGGAGGTGGCTGCCAGGCCTAGTCTCTGGGCTCCGTTCATCATGATCGGCCAGTCCTGAATCGAAGTGCCCCCGTGTCGCCCTGGACGGCTCCAGCGCCGGGTCCCCAGAATTGCGCGGTGTTCGATCGCACCTATCTTTCGGGTTCTAGAGTGAATCGGTCCAACAAAACCAACTACCTGAAATGAGCAAAGTCTCCTACGTAGTCGAATTCAAAATTAAGGAAGGCGGCGTCGACGGCTTCAAGCAGTTGGCCGCCGGGTTTATCTCCGACGTCAAGGCCAGCGAAATGGAAACAGTGGGGTACCAGTGGTATCTGGCCGAGGACGGATCCCGCTGCCTGATTCACGAATCGTTTGCAAGCTCCGAGGCTCTGCTGGTCCACCTAGGCAACGTAGGACCCGACCTTCCGAAGCTGTTTGAATTCTCTGAAATCGGCCGGCTCGAGGTGTTTGGACCCGTCACGGACGAGGCACGCGGCGCCCTGGATACGCTGGGAGCGCAGTACTTCCCGCACATGGGCGGGTTTGATCGATAGCCCAAACCTGCTTCCTTCTTGAGCGACAGGGCTCCATGCGTCCCCTCTCTGGGGATGCGTGGGGCCCTCGCTGCATCCGGTAATTGAGCGAAGTCCCTAGACCAGCCCCTCAACCTTCCCATGCAGCCACTCCACATAGTGCTCGTGCTCGGGCTTCATAAGAACTGACCTGAGCACCAGGGTATCATTCTTGTCCCGCTTCAGCGGAGCATTCCCCACTCGCACTCTCCGCGTCGGCATCCGAAGTGTGCTCAGAAACACCGGGTCATCGGTGTCCGCCATCGCCTTCTCGAACACGGCCTGACTGGCCTTGCTGACCTGACTCGCCGAGGCGGCCCCGCCAGACGGGAAGTACGTCACAATGTCCAGGTCCGGCACGCCAACGGGACTGAGCACCTTGCTGGCCTCTAGCAACCCATGCCATTTGACCGCCGCCCGCCGGCAGGCAGACAGCACGCCGCCGAGCCCATCAGGCGTCAGGGGCAACAGTTTCAGCGTCATCCATAAGGCGCCTGCCGCAGCACCCGCTCGGGAGCACTCCAGCGAGATCTCGCCCAGGTGCAGCTTGTCAGACGTGAAGTAGGTGTACGGACTGTCGTGCTTGTAGAGCTTCCCAACCGACGGGTCAGCGAAAAGCACCGCTCCGCACCCATACGGCTGCAGCCCGTGCTTGTGCGGATCCACAACCACGGAGTCAGCCATGGAAATAGCCTGGAGATGCCGACAAGTCTCCGCACTCAACAGATCGCTGTCCTTGAGAATGGCATAGAAACCGCCGTACGCCCCGTCCACGTGCAGCCTTACCCCGGCGTCGCGACACGCAGCCGCAATATCCGCGATAGGATCGACCATCCCCTGCCCAGTCGTGCCAGCGGTCGCGACTACAGTCCCGACGTTTCCATCACGTAGCGCGCGCTCGAGTGCAGAAACGTCCATGCGGCCGGTGGTTGCGGTCGGCACCTTTCGGGTTGGAATTCCCAACACTTCGCACATCCGGGCATGCGTGTAGTGGGCGTCGGCACTGAAGGCCACGGACTTTTCGGGATGCAGCGTGCGGGCCACCCAAAGCGCCTCAATATTGGCAATAGTCCCCGACGTGGTCAGGTGCCCGAGCGCGGGATCCCTAAAGCCGAACATGTCAGCCAACTGCTTCACCACCTCCAGCTCCATCGCGGCCGTGGCAGGCCCACCATCCAGCGCGTGGTTGTTGGGGTTGATGCACATGGCCGCCACGTAGCCGGCAATCGCGGCAGGGTGTGGGGGCTTGAGCATCTGCCCGGCATACCGGGGATGGAAGAACGGATAGTTGTCCTTCAGCCTTTCGGTGTACTCGCCCAGGACGCCGGCCACCTTGTCGGTGGGCAAGTGTGTGGAAGCGTGCCGGTCATACGGCCCATAACCGCCTTCCCACTTCCGAATTTCCCGGATGGCGTTGCCTATCAGAACCTCAAGATCCATGTTTAGCCCGCTGCCTGAGGTTCGGATGCCTGAGCATCCGGAGCAGTAGCCGCAAACCCTGCCTTGACCTTCTCGCGCTCCGCGGCAGGCCTCCAGGTCCTGTACAGGATCACGCTACCCATCGCCAGAAACAGCACCGAGATAACCTCGGCCTGCGTGACGGTCATGCCCAGAATATCGAATGTGTTGTTGACCCGGATCTGCTCAATAATGAACCGCTCGACCCCTGCAAACACCAGGTATAACCCAAAGAGCCACCCGGCCCGGTGGTACTGGTCCCGCAGGTTGTAAAGCACCAGAAACAGCAGCCCAGCCATCGCAAACTCATAGAGCGGCGTGGGATAAACCGGACCCGCCGAAAGATCAATTCCGAGATGGTTGTTGGCGTAGGTCTCGGCCCAAAGCCACATCGGGATCCAGTCAGGCTTCGCGGCAACGTCGGCCGCAATGCCCCAGTCCCCATCGCCGGCCAGGTGACATCCAATTCGACCTACGCCGTAGCCCAGCATCAGGCCGGGAGCGATTGAGTCAGCAAAGACTGCCGGGCTCTGTCCGTTCTTCTTCAGGTACCGGACAATGAGATACGTACCGATGATCAGCCCACCGTAGAAAGTGAACCCGCCGCTGGAGAAGATCATCCGCATGGGGGCGGCCAGGAACTGGTCCAGGTTCTCCAGGATGTGAAAGAGCTTGGCGCCGGCAAACCCGCCTACCACCGCGAGCACGGTCACCGTCCCCATCAAGAAGCTTGGGCTGGTCAGGACCTTTTTGCCCTTGCGCGCGGACTTGTCCAGCTTCTGAGCGTCCACCTTGACGCCTTCAATCCGCCCCTGGGCGTACTGACGATCAAGTTCGCGCTGCGATAGCCAGCCAGCCAGCATCACGGCGGCGGCCACCATAAAGCCGAACGAGTAAATGTTAATCGGCAGGTTGATGCCGAACCATTCTAGAAAGAGATCACTCAGCCGTGGGTACATCTCGTAGGGTGCTTTGTGGGGATCCGCCGGAGCGGATCGCTGCTACTTGTTGAGCGCGCTGAGTACGGTCGCTGCCATGCCGGCTATCGCGGTCTGCTCTTGCGTGCTGTCCTCCATGGATCGCACAACGACTACGCCCCGCTCCAGTTCATCGTCTCCGACAATCACAGCCAGGCGCGCATTCTGCCGATTGGCCTCCTTCATCTGGGCCTTCAGCGAACGACCCAGGAGGTCAGATACCACCGAAAGGCCCTGCCCACGAAGCTCCTTGGCGGCGCGGGTGACCCAGGCCTGGGCCGCATCGCCGAGGCCGATCAGATAAACGTCCGGACCATCCGAAGCAGGTAGCTCATGACCGGCGGCAGCCATGGCCATGAACAGCCGCTCCATTCCGGCCGCGAAACCAATCGCAGGAATGGGCTTCTTGCTGCCGACTTCCGTGGCCAGGTAATCGTACCGGCCACCGCCAGCCAGTGCGCTCTGCGCCCCGAGTGATCCGCTGACTAACTCGAAGGCAGTATGCGTGTAATAGTCCAAACCGCGCACCAGCAAAGGGTCCTTGACATAGGCTACGCCCAGATCGTCAAGCGTCCCGAGCACAGTGTCGTAGTGCGCCTGCGCCTCGTCGCTCAAGAAGTCCGTCAGGCGCGGCGCATCAGCTAACAGTTCCCGTTCGCGCGGATTCTTGGTGTCCAGAATCCGGAGCGGGTTGCCCTCCAATCGGGCCTGACTGGTCTCGCTGAGCTCATCCTTGAACGGCGTCAGGTAGGCCACCAAAGCTTCCTTGAACCGAGGCCGAGAATCGGGGTCACCGAGGGTGTTGATCTTGAGAACCCCATCGGTCACACCAAGCGCATCATAGACGGCCAGCATCATGAGGATGCATTCCACATCGGCCGATGGGCCTTCTGCGCCAATGATCTCGGCACCGAACTGGTGAAACTGACGGTACCGCCCCTTCTGAGGCCGCTCGGCGCGGAAGCACGGACCGATGTAGTACAGCCGCTGCGCTCCGCCGCGTTGCCCAAGCGAGTGCTGGAGGTAGGCCCGCATGACAGGCGCCGTGACCTCGGGGCGCATCACGTAGCTCTTCTTCCCACGCTCGAAGGCAAACATCTCCTTGGAGACAATGTCGGTCATCGCACCAATGCCGCGGGCGATTAGCTCGGTGGCCTCCAAGATGGGCGTGCGGATTTCCTGCGCTCCGAACCGGCCTAGTACCTCGCGGATCACCCCCTCGACATGCTGCCACTCGGCGCTGGAGGCCACGGTGGTCCCGTCATTCTCATACGCATCCGGCAGGATGTCGAATGTCCCGGTGATAGTTCGGAATCCCTGACTCATCGGCTACGCCTCCAGAATGGCCTTCTCGGCCTCGGCTATGATATCGAAGACTACCTGCGGCGAGTCGGCATCCAGAATCCGCTGCCGGAGCTGATCATTGTTCATGATTCGCGAAATGCGGCTAAGCGTTCGAATGTGAATGCTCTGTGCATCGCGCGGGCCAACAAGCAGGAAGACAATCCGGACGGGCTGGCCGTCGAACGCCATGAATTCCACGGGGCCCGCTGTGATGGAAAGGGCGCCCGCGCTA
>JBLFXH010000151.1:0-8355 GCA_047611125.1 Rhodothermales bacterium | reverse complement strand
ATGAAAAAAGAGCCCTCCAAACGATCGAAGGCGCGACTTACCGATAAGGTGAATCGGTCGCGGCGCTCCAGACTGAAGCTGCTGATCAGCGAGTAAGTCCAACTCTGCTTCTCGTTGTCCTGACCGGTGATGTAGTGCCCTCCGGTCATGACGGATACCCGCCTGACAGGATGCTTGTCGCTCTGAAGCAGCGGAGACCAAGATGCGTCGGCGTCGTAGCGACGAATATCTCGCCGGGAGACAAAGCCCAGGGCCGGCGCATAATTCGTCGATACGCTTCGGTACCCAACGCTACCGCCCCACAAGTCGTCGGCCACCCGAACGGAGAGTTCACCTGCCGTCCCGCCGTCGAGATCCGCGTGGCTGTCAGAGATCCCAGTAAACCAGGCATCAACACTTGACGAGGACCAGAACCGGCTCTGGAAGTCGGCGCCAAAGGCCCGGTTGAATCGGTCGCCCTGGTCCAGATTGGTGAAAATGACACCGGCCGTTGAGCGCCCCGCAAGGGTCGTCCTCAGCCGGACTACCGAATTATTGGAGGCCGGGAGTGAGAGGTCGTCGTCCTTTCGGGTCTGGATGTTGAGCAGACCGACCGAGAGTTTCCCTACCTGACCAGTAAGGCGGGCGCCCGCCAGGATCTCGTTCGAAATCCCGATCCGGCGAGAGAAAAAGGTCTGGGTATTGCGCGCCGCTCCGTGTGTAAACAGGCCTGAGCGCTCAAGGAAGAACTCCCGCTTCTCCGGAAAGAACAGATTGAAGCGCGTCAGATTCAGCTGCACCGCGTCCGATTCCACCTGCGCAAAATCGGTGTTGACTGTCAGATCCAAGGTCAGATTGGAGGTGATGCCGTACTTCACGTCCACGCCTAGATCACGCGTGAAGTCGGACTCGGTCGTCTTGAAAGCCAAGTCGTCCCGCACTTCCTGTGCTCCCGTGATGACGTAGGGCTTGATCTCAATGTTCTTCCCCCGGCGCAAATTCTCAAGCCCCACAAGACGGCCGTACTGCGACACCGTCTGAATGCCGCGTGTAAAGCTCCGCGGAATGAAGGGCCAGATGACCTGCTCATTCTTGCGGTTGATCTTGCGCTCCACGGCCAATCCCATCACGGGCTGGTCTTCTTTGGAGAACCGAATCTGGCGAAAAGGAATTGCCACTTCGAGGGTCCAACCTTCCTCATCAATGTTGCCCTCGGAGTAGTAGACGGAGTCCCAACTCCAGTCATCCCTCGACATAGATTCGTCCGTGATGGTCGCGTCGTCCTGCGTCCCGAGGGGATTCATCTCAAACAGGTAGGCGTTCCGATCATCGTCGTAGGTGTCGATGGTCAGCCAGATGTGATCGTCCTTGTCAATGCGGCCACCGCGCTCGAAGATGTTTGCGCGAATCTCAGATGGACTGGAGTCGAAAAACCGGAAGCCGAAATACAGATGATCCTCGTCGAAGGCGATGCGCATTTCGCTGAGCTCGGTCGGCTCTGCTCCTTCCTCGGGCCAGCGCTGTTTGAAGTCGGTGATCGGCGTGATGGTAGACCAGACCGCGTCGTCCAAGTGGCCGTCAATATTGGGTGCCGTCTCCGCGTAGTGTGCGCGTGCCTCTGCCAGAGCAGTCGCAGGGGCCTGTGCGCGGACGGAGGCCGGCAAGATCAAGAGAAAAAGGGTGGCCAGCACGGCCAAGGCCGACATATCAATGTGGCCGCGGTTCACGAGTAGAGGCTGTCTGGACATTCGGGAATTCCGGTTGGGGTACGGGCGATTGCGTCTTCCGAGACCTTCCGGGGGTCATGCAGCCAAAGAAAAGCCCGAATTCCTCTCTCGGCAACCGTTAGTTAACCAGAAAGAGTGAGGTGGGGTCTTTCGGGTCTCGTTCGGTGGATTACTTTTGGGCATCCTCTGATCAAGACTGACCCATGACCCTCTCCCGTCGCCACTTCCTTCGCAACGCCGGTGCGGCCGCCATCGGATTCAGCAGCCTCCAGCAGTTCGTGGGCTGTGCTCCCGCTCCGCGCGACTTCGGGGACCTTGTACCCGATCCCGAGGGCCTATTTGATCTTCCTTCGGGGTTCTCGTACCGCATCATTTCCACATACGGTCAGGAGATGGCCGACGGACTGCTCGTCCCCCATCGACCTGACGGGATGGCGGCCTTTCCAGGACCAGACGGCTTGACCATCGTGGTTCGCAATCATGAAGTGCACGGCCGATCGGCCGGACCCGAGGAAGGCGCGTTTGGCGAAGACCTATCCCGGCTCCACTTGATCGGTGATCGCATCTTTGATGCCGGCAATGAGGGCTTCGCACCCGCACTGGGGGGTACGACGACCATCGTGTACGACACCCGAACCGGCGAGACAGTCCGTCAATTCCTGAGCCTGGCAGGCACCATCCGCAACTGCGCCGGCGGCCCGACCCCCTGGAATTCCTGGATTACGTGCGAGGAAGACACCATGCCGGCCAACGACCGGTATCGCGAAAATCACGGCTGGATGTTCGAGGTCCCGGCCACGGCGGAGCCCGCGCTTGCCGATCCGACCCCCATTCGGGCCGCCGGTCGGTTCTATCGCGAGGCCGTCGCAGTGGATCCTGAGAGTGGAATTGTCTACATGACCGAAGACACGGGTGATGGTCTCCTCTACCGGTACATACCTAACGTTCCTGGTGAGCTCCACAAGGGAGGCCGCGTTGATGCACTGGCGTTTGTAGAAGGTCCTGATCTGGACATCCGAAACCGCGACACCCAGCGCTTCGAGCCCGGCCGGTCTGCGGCTGTGAAATGGATCCCGATGACCGACCTGGACAATCCCAATGACGATCTCCGGCATCGGGGCCGCGCACTTGGCGCAGCACAATTGGCGCGCGCAGAGGGCATAGCCTACGGGGACGGACAGATCTTCATTGCCTGCACAAATGGCGGGTTGAACCGAGAAGGGCAGATCCTGCGCTACGTACCCAGCGCACACGAAGGCACGGGCCGCGAGTCAGAGGCTCCCGGAATGCTGCAACTCTACGCTGAGCCTAACAACACCGATATCCTCGAGAACTGCGATAATCTCACAGTCGCGCCCTGGGGTGACGTGGTCATTGCCGAAGACAAGAGCACGCATCCACGCCTCGCAATGATCAATTCGGTGGGCGAAATCAAGATCATCGGGCAAAACAGCCGGTCCAACTCCGAGCTCGCCGGCCCCTGCTTTTCCCCTGATGGCTCGACGCTGTTCGTCAACATTCAGCACGAAGGACTTACCTTGGCCATCACTGGTCCCTGGGTCTGAACTCCATCTCGCCAATGATGCGTCGTCACTTTTCTGTCCTCCTGCTGACCGCAGCAGTATTGAGCGGTTGCGGTTCCAGCCAGCCGCTGGCAATCCAGTCGGATCCGGCCGATGTAATTACGTTTGCGGTCGTCACCGACTCTCTGGGAGAAGATGCCGCCATGGTACAGATGGTCGCTCCTTATGCGGCCGAGATGATAGCCCAAATCTCGGAGGTAGTCGGACGCGCCGAGGTGGAGATCCGGGAGGGCCAACCGGAAGGGCCGTTGGGGACCTTCGCCGCGGAGGCCATGCTCAGCGTTGTCCAGGGTCTAACTGACCGGCCGGTAGATATGGCGCTGACCAACAACGGCGGATTGCGCGTCCCGATTGGCCCCGGAGAGATTACGGTCGGCAAGATGTTCGAGCTGATGCCGTTCGACAATATGATGATCGTCCTGGACCTGTCCGCGGGGCAGGTCAACGAACTCGCACAGACCTTGGCGAATCGTGGAGGAGATCCCATCGCCGGATTCTCCTTCGCCATAAATGCAGATGACACGGCGGTAGACATTCAGGTTGGCGGAGAGAATCTCGATCCCAATCGCACGTACCGACTCGTCACCTCGGACTACCTGGCCAATGGTGGCGGGCCTTATGAGGTGCTTTGGGAAGCCAAGACTCGGGATGAAGTTGCGTATCTGTTGCGGGACGCATTCATCGAGCACTTGAGGGCCATCGGAGTGGTGGAAAACAGGACCGATGGGCTGATCAGGAGAGTACAATGAGGCGACGAAGGTTTCTCCAGACATTTGCTGCTGGCGCCATAGGCACGTCCCTGCTGCCATTGGAGGCGCTCGGGGCGGACGAAATTAGACTCGTCATCCTGCACACCAATGACACGCATTCCCGCATAGACCCCTTCCCCGTAGACGGGAGTCGAAACTCAGGCCTGGGCGGTGTGGCCAGGCGCGCTCGACTGATCAAGCGAATCCGGGCGGCCCAGCCGAACGTCCTGCTGCTGGATTCAGGCGACATCTTTCAGGGCACGCCCTACTTCAACTTCTACCACGGAGAGATTGAGTTCAAGGCCATGGCGGCCATGGGCTACGATGTGGCCACCATCGGCAACCACGACTTTGACTTGGGTGTCGAAGGGTTCGTGGCCATGCAGCCTCACGCAAATTGGGAGTGGGTTTCGGCCAACTATGACGTTTCGGGCTCTGGCATGGCGCCCTTTGTCAAGCCGTATACCATCCGCGAAGTCGCGGGTGTGAAAGTGGGCATCTTCGGTGTCGGCATAGACTTCGATCGACTCGTACTCGCGTCACTCCACGAGGGCGTGACATACAGCGACCCCATTCTGGCCGCCAAGAAGACCGCCACCCATCTGCGTGAGCTGGGTTGCGATGTGGTCATCTGCCTCTCGCACCTCGGGCACCGCTCGAGGGGAGACCGTCCGTCCGATACAGCGGTAGGCCAAGAAGTCTCCGAGATCGACATCGTGCTGGGTGGACACTCGCACACGTTCCTGGACGAGCCTGAAATAATCCAGCGTCCTTCTGGGTACACGCTGGTTCATCAAGTGGGATTTGCCGGTATCCGGCTGGGCCGCATCGACCTCGTGTTGAGCCGGGCAGGCCGGACACGGCGATGGTTCTCTAGCGCCTATGACGTGGACGCGCGCCTAGACCACGTGTAGTGGTTTGTGACGATTGGTCTACCGAATTGTAGCCAATGTGCCATTGGATCGTGACAACTTGCGCCACAGGACCTCCGTTTAGTCTGTAGTCACAAAACAGATTGGAGACTACAATGACCACTGGAAATAGATGGATGGCGCTGGGGCTCGTGGCCCTCATGGCCACGGCTCCTGCTGCCGCCCGCCAAACCAACAACAGAATTGAGCGCCTGGCTACCGACCTTGAGTTGTCAGAAGCACAGAAGACCGCAATCACCGGATCGGTACAGCCCGGAGAGCGAAACCTTTGGACGCTGGCAACCTCCCTTCAGCAGAATCTAAACTCGGAGCAGAAGGACAAATTCCTGGCGCAGGGCGAGCGCATGATTGCCTTCGGACAGGGTGTCCAGGCAGGACGAAGTCAGGCAGCGGCCGGTCAGGCGCGTGGCCAACGAGAGGTTGCTCGCCAAGGGCAACGCCGAACCATGCGGCCCGACTCCGCCGTGACGGGCCAGCGCTCTGTTACTCGCCGTCAGGGCGTGGGCCGAGCCGCGCAGGTTCGCTCACGGGAGCCTGTTGTGGACCGCATGATTGACTCGCTGACGGACCATCAGAAGGCCGAACTGCAGGTCCTTCGCAAGGCGAACGCCGAGAAAATGAAGGCTTTGCGTGGATCAGTACAAGCCGGGGACGTTGACCGGGCGGATGCTCGCAGGCAGATGGGTGAGGTGCAGAAAGCCATGCGCGAAGATGCCGACGCCGTTCTGACCGACGAACAGAAGGCCCGCATGAAAGAGATGCAGACCCGCCAGCGTCAGCGTGCACGCACCACGTCGCGGCGGACCCGCGGTTCTACCGTTGGCAGCCGACAGGCAGCCGGAGTTCGGACGCTGGCACGCGGTCATTCGCCCAAGGCGGCGGCCGAGATGGCCACGGCGCTGGGACTGAGCGAAGCGCAGGTCGAGCTCATCAAGATCCACGCTACGCTGACTGCCGCAGGCACCATGCAGCGTGCCGGGATTGCCCAGAACGGAGGCCGCGCCTCGCGCAACGGTCGCTCGAAAGGCACCCGCGGCAGGCGCTCGAACCGCGACCGCTAGTCGGCGATTAGGCTCGGGCCGCGTCCACCCGCTCCTTGATTTCGGCAAGCGAATCGCCTCCAAACTTGACCAGGACCGCATTCGCTATCGTCAAGGCCACGGTTGATTCAGCCACCGTGGACGCCGCAGGCACCGATGTCACATCACTCCGCTCGTAGCGAGTGGGCTGCGCCTCACCAGAGGCAATGTCCACCGTTGCGAGCGGTTTGATTAGGGTCGGAATTGGTTTCATGTACCCTCGGACCACGATAGGCTGGCCGTTTGACATCCCGCCCTCAATTCCACCCGCGCGATTTTGAGTACGACCGTAGCCCTCAGCATCACCCGTGATGGGATCGTGGATGTGTGATCCGGGCTCTGTCGCGGCCGCGATTCCGTCTCCGACCTCCACTGCCTTCTGGGCCTGGATGGACATGATGGCCTGGGCTAGTTGCCCGTCGAGCCTGCGATCCCAGTGCACGTACGATCCAAGGCCTACCGGCGCGCCTGTCACGATGACCTCATAGGCCCCGCCAAGCGAATCGCCCGCCTTCTTAGTCTCCTTGATGTGCTCAATGCACTTGGCGGTCATCTCCGGACTCAGCATGCGGGTTTCGCTTTCATCTGCCGCCTGGTAGAGCGCGCTGGCCCCTTGAGTGATGAGTTTTCCGGTCAATCCGGACCATTCACGGGAGTGATCGAACCCCACAGCTCCGATACGGATAACGTGAGAACCCACTTCGATTCCCAAGGCGCTAAGGAATGCGCGGGCAACCGAACAGCAGGCGACACGCATCGCCGTCTCGCGGGCGCTGGACCGCTCGATCACCGGGCGGATGTCGTCGAAGCCGTACTTCTGGGTACCGACTAGATCGGCATGGCCTGGTCGCGGGAGCGTGACCTTGTCTATCTCCTCGCCAGTGCCCTCGAGCGCCATGACGTCCGGCCATCCCGAACGGTCCTTGGTGTAGGCTTCGTTGTCCAGGCGCATCGCGATGGGACTTCCCATGGTGAGGCCAAAGCGAAGCCCGGAGTAGACATGGATTTGATCGCGCTCAAACTTGGCGCGACCGCCTCGACCAAACCCCAGCCATCTCCGGCCCAGATGCTCATTGATGATGGCTCTGGTTACCGGAATGCCCGCGGGCATGCCCTCTACAATCCCGATTAGTGCCTCGCCGTGAGACTCGCCTGCCGTTAGATATCGGATCATCTTCTTCTCGCTGGAAAGGGAGCAAACTAGGCTCTTCCGGCCTATTCCGAGCCGAACTTTACGTGCAGGAATGAATTAGGGGTGTTTCTATTTCAGATTCGTCCATGTCCCCCGCCCCTGACACCCCACCCGGCAAGTTCACGTTCGATATCCGCGTCGCCGACACGGATGACGTCCGATATGCCCAGGCCGTTTGTGATCTGATCGAGGCTGCCGCCAAGGTCCGAGGAACCGGAATCGCTAAGCGAGACCCGAGCTACATCGCGACCAAGATGGAGAACGGGAACGCGGTGATTGCCGTCTGCGGAGATGATCTCGCTGGTTTCTGCTACATAGAAACCTGGGAAGAGGCCGACTACGTGGCCAACTCCGGCCTGATTGTCAATCCTGATTTCCGTCACAATGGACTCGCCCGGCGGATCAAACGACGCGCGTTTCTTCTGTCCAGAGAGCTGTATCCAAACGCAAAGCTGTTCGGGATCACGACCAGCTTGCCTGTGATGAAAATCAACTCGGACCTTGGCTACAAGCCTGTGACGTTCTCCGAGTTGACGAAAGATGACATCTTCTGGAGGGGTTGTCAGAGTTGTCCCAACTACGACGTGCTCACTCGGACCGAGCGTAAAATCTGCCTGTGCACCGGGATGTTGTTTGACCCCAACGCCAAGCCTCCCAAAGAGTCACACGACTAGTCCATCTCGGCCAGTCGGGTCCAGCGCGGCTCTGACTGCCTGATGAGCTCGGCCAGGGACATGGGGCGCAGATCGGCCATGGTTTGCGGGCGGCGACGCTCGCGTTTGGTGGCTGGCTCGAGGGAGAGTTCGGGGACTAGGTCTGCTTTAGGGGCTGGATCTGTCGATGCCTCGGCTTCCGTCTCAGGCTCTAGCTGCACCAGCGGCTCGGCCTGGGCTTCCTCTGGCTCGGCAGTCGCGTAGAGCCGGCTCAAATTGAACGGGCGGGACGCGATACCAATGGGACGTTTCACCTCGGCCTCTTCGTCGATCGAAGCCTCGCTTTCGGGCTCCGGTTCCACTTCTGCAACCGGGTCAGGCTCTACTTCCTCCGCAAGCTCGGGCTCTACTTCAGCCGCAAGCTCGGGCTCTACTTCAGCCGCAGGCTCCGGCTCTACTTC
>JBLFXH010000150.1:0-8356 GCA_047611125.1 Rhodothermales bacterium | reverse complement strand
GGCAAGATCAAGAACCCGAAGATCCTGAACATCGCCGGTGCCTACTGGCGCGGAGACTCGGATCGGAAGCAACTGACCCGCCTGTACGGTATCACTTTCCCAAAGAAGGCGCTCCTAGAGGAATTCCTGACCATGATGGAGCTGGCCAAGCAGCGGGACCACCGCAAGCTGGGCAAGGAACTGGAGCTATTCACCTTCAGCGCCAAGGTGGGATCGGGACTCCCCCTCTGGCTCCCGAAAGGCACCATGGTGCGCGAGACGCTGGTGGACTTCCTGAAGCAGGAGCAGCTTCGCCGCGGTTACCAGCCGGTCATCACCCCTCATATTGGGCGATTGGACCTCTACCGCACATCGGGGCACTACCCGTATTACAGCGACAGTCAGTTCCCTCCGATGATGGACGGCGAGGAGGACGGATACCTCCTCAAGCCGATGAACTGCCCTCATCACACACAGATCTACGATGCCCGTCCTCGCTCCTACAAGGAGTTGCCCGTGCGCCTGGCCGAGTTCGGGACCGTCTACCGTTACGAGCAGTCCGGCGAGCTGGGTGGTCTGACCCGTGTCCGCGGGTTCACGGTTGACGATGCGCACATTTTTTGCATGCCCGATCAGGTCAAGAACGAGTTCAAAGACGTCATTGACCTGACCCTACTCGTCTTCCGTTCGCTGGGCTTCACCGACTTTACGGCCCAGGTCTCCCTGCGTGATCCGGAGAACAAGGAGAAGTACGTCGGCTCCGACGAACTCTGGGACGTTGCGGAGCAGAGCATCCGCGAAGCGGCCCTAGAGAAGGGCCTCGACACGGTGGAAGTTGTGGGCGAGGCCGCCTTCTACGGCCCGAAGCTGGACTTCATGGTAAAGGACGCGCTCGGTCGTAGCTGGCAGCTCGGCACCATCCAGATAGACTACAATCTTCCCGAGCGATTCGACCTCTGGTACGTCGGAGCGGACAACGACAAGCATCGCCCGGTGATGATTCACCGCGCCCCCTTCGGGTCTCTGGAGCGCTTCATCGGCGTGCTCATCGAACACTGTGGTGGCAATTTCCCGACCTGGCTCGCGCCGGTTCAGGCTGCCGTCCTCCCGGTAGGACAAGACTTCGAGGCCTATGCCAAGAAAATCGAAGCCCACCTCAAGGATGCCGGCATCAGGGTGGAGACCGATCTACGCAACGAAAAAGTCGGCTACAAAATTCGAGGGGCCGAGATGCAGAAGGTCCCCTACATGCTTGTTGTGGGAGCGCGCGAGATGGAATCTGGCGCCGTTTCCGTGCGGCGGCACGGCGAGGGAGACATCGGTTCTATGACGCTCGATGACTTCACGAGAATGGTTCTTGCTGAGTCCGAAGTGAAGGCGATCGCGGAGGCCTGATAGGCTTGCGCGCACCGCGTGAAACACCAAGGCCCCATTCGCGGTATTATCGCGTTATTGTACTACATCCGCCCAATTCCGACACCAATCCCAGACGATTATCTCTAAGCAACGCGTTCGAGTAAACGACAACATCCGGGCAGCGAAGGTTCGTGTCGTAGATCCCAAAGGCAACCACGGTCTGTACGACACCGAGGTGGCCATCGAGATGGCGCAGGATCAGCAGCTTGACCTCGTCGAGATCTCCCCGAATGCAGACCCACCGGTCTGCAAGATCATGGACTTCGGGAAGTTCAAGTACGAGCAGCAGAAGCGGGATAAGGAGATGCGAAAGAAATCGCATAACCAGGAGCTCAAGGAGATCCGCTTCCGCCCGCACACTGACACCCACGATTTCGAGTTCAAGGTCAAGCACGCTAAGGGCTTCCTAATACAGGGTCACAAGGTCCGCGCGTATGTGCAGTTCCGTGGCCGCGACATCGTATACAAGGACCATGGGATGGAAATCCTGGCCCGCTTCATGACCGAGTTGCAGGACCTGGCGAAGATCGACCAGGAGCCTCGCATGGAGGGTCGCCGTATGGCCACCATCCTCAGCCCGGCCAAGAAGAAAGTGTCCTGACCGGACCCGCTTGAGAGATTTTTACTTCATCCGTTTTTCCCAACGGATGGGAAGCTTGAATTGGCCGACCGAGTACGAGTGTCGTACTTTAACAGGCTCTGGATAAAGCGCGCCAATTTCCCTGGCGCACACCTAAAGGCTTAGAAGCCGGACTGATACCATGCCGAAAATGAAGAGCAATAGCGGCGCCAAGAAGCGGTTCTCAGTGACCGGATCTGGCCGCTTGAAGCGAAACAAGGCCTTCGCTGCCCACATTTTGACAAAGAAGAGTCCCAAGCGTAAGCGCAATCTGCGCGAATCGACGCTGGTGCACCCTGCCGACGAGCCACGCATGAAGCGGCTCATCCTCGCATAAATCGGATAGAGAAGAATGCCACGCGCAAAAAATAGAGTTGCTTCCCGTGCCCGCCGCAAGCGGATCATGGCGATGGCCAAAGGCTACTGGGGCCGGCGGAGCAACATCTACACGGTAGCTAAGAATGCCGTTGAGAAAGCACTTACTTACCAGTACCGGGATCGCCGGCAGAGAAAACGGCAGTTCCGTCGGCTCTGGATCGCTCGCATCAATGCAGCGGCCCGGCTGAACGGCACGTCGTACTCGCGTTTCCTCGGCTCGCTGCGGAAGGCTGACATCACCCTGAATCGTAAGGTTTTGGCTGATCTCGCCATGAATGACCCCAACGCTTTTGCGAAGGTGGTCGAGACCGCTGGCAAGTAGCGATGTAGGCGGACCGAGTTAATAAGCGATTTATCGGGCGACTTACGCAGTAAGTGCCGCCAGGTCTTTCAGCGCTTGCCGACTCGATCTCGGATCGATTTGAAAATCCCGCCGCGGCCCCTGGGCACCGGCGGGATTTTCTATTTCATACGGTTCTGTTCAACACCCTCCATTCTGATGGCTGACAATCTCGAATCCACCTTCGCCGAACTGGAGGCAGCCGTCAAGCAGGCGGCCCTCTCGACTGCCGAGGAGATCGACGCATTTCGGATCCGCTTCCTAAGCAAAAAGCAGGGACGGATCACGGAGCTGTTGAAGGGAATACCGCAGTTGGCGCAGGAGCGCCGTCGCGAGTTCGGCCAGCGGATAAACACTCTCAAGCGAGCTGTTGAGGGTCGGCTGGAAACGGCGCAGGCAGCACTAGTCCAAGCCGAACGCTCGGCACCGGTGGACATTGATCTAACCCTCCCGGGCCGTCGCCCAACTCTGGGCAGCCTCCACCCGATCACGCAGACCGAGCGGGAGATCCGCCGCGTGTTCGAGTCATTCGGCTTTGCCGTGGCTGAGGGACCGGAAATAGAGGACGATTGGCACAACTTCGGCGCCCTGAACTTCCCGCCTGACCATCCGGCGCGGGACATGCAGGACACCTTCTGGATTGACGCGCCTGACCAGGACGGGAAAGGCGTGCTGCTTCGCACCCACACCTCCCCGGTGCAGATCCGCGTCCTCCAGGAGCAGAAACCACCCATCCGAGTGATCGCGCCGGGCCGGGTGTATCGTAATGAGGCCATTTCCTACAAGTCGTTCTGCCTCTTCCACCAGGTAGAAGGCCTGTACGTGGATCAGGGGGTCTCGATGGCTGACCTCAAGCAGATCCTGAATTCGTTCGCCCGGGAGATCTTCGGCCGCGACGTGATCATGCGATTCCGGCCGAGCTTCTTCCCCTTCACCGAGCCGAGTGCGGAAGCGGATATCTGGTGGCGCGACGAATCCCACCCTGACGGCGGCCGCTGGATGGAAATCCTCGGCAGCGGTATGGTTGATCCCGAGGTCCTCAAGGCAGTCGATATCGACCCCGAGAAGTACACCGGCTATGCCTTCGGCATGGGCGTAGAGCGCATCGCCATGCTGCGTTATAACATCAGCGACATCCGCGTGCTGTACGAAAATGACGTTCGCTTCCTGGAGCAGTTCAACTAGTCCTAACGCTTCGAGCTATGAGAATCAGCTGTAACTGGATTGCCGACTACGTCCGGACGGACTGGACGCCCGAGGAACTGGGCGATCGCTTGACCATGAGCGGCCTGGAGGTCGAGACCATCGATCAGATGGGCTCCGAGCTAAAGGGGGTCATCATCGGCCACGTGCTGGAGGCAGAGCAACACCCGGATGCGGACCGTCTCAAGGTCTGCAAGGTGGATCTGGGCGACGGCCCCCCGGTCCAGATTGTGTGCGGCGCCCCGAATGTGGCGGCCGGCCAGCGGGTCCCCGTAGCTACGGAAGGCACTGTCCTGCAGCTCCCCGACCGCAAGGACCCGGACATGCTGGTGCCCGTCACCATCAAGAAGTCCAAGATCCGCGGGCAGGAGTCGCGCGGCATGATCTGCGCCGAGGACGAGTTGGGTCTGGGCGAAGACCACGACGGAATCATGGTCCTGGCCGATGATGCACCTCTCGGCGAGTCGTTCAGCGCGTACATGGCGGTGAATGGCGTAAAGACCTCGGATGTCTCGATTGACCTCGCCATTACGCCCAACAGGCCGGACGCCATCTGTCATCTGGGCGTGGCCCGGGATGTGGGCGCCCTTGCGCAGGTACCGGTTACCAGACCCGATGTGGCCATTCCGAGTGAAGGAGGCGAAGCGGCCGACGCCTTCACTGTGCAGATTGATGCCCCCGATGGCTGCCATCGCTATACCGGTATTCTGGTTCGCGGAGTCACGGTTGGCGAATCCCCGCAGTGGCTGAAGTCCCGCCTGGAGTCCGTCGGTCTGCGCCCGCTGAACAACATCGTAGACATCACCAATTACGTGATGTACGAATGCGGCCAGCCTCTTCACGGGTTCGATTTCGATCAAGTCGCGGGCGCCCAGATCATTGTCCGCAGGAGCGCAGCCGGTGAGACCTTCACCACGCTCGATGGCAAGGAGCGCGACCTGCCGACCGGAACGCTGCTGATCGCTGACGGCGAGCGCCCCGTGGCTGTGGCCGGAGTCATGGGCGGCGAAAACTCGGAGGTCTCCGGCACCACGACGAACGTACTTATTGAGAGCGCCTGGTTCAATCCGTCTGACATCCGCAAGGCCGCCAAGGCCCTCCAGTTGCAGACCGATGCCTCCTACCGTTTCGAGCGAGGCGTAGACCCGACCGGTCAGGCCTGGGCAGCCGCACGGGCCGCCGAACTCATGCGAGATTTGGCCGGCGGCACGATTGTCGACGGGATGGTGGACTGCCACCCGGTGCACTGGGAGCAGTCGACGCTGTCGCTTCGCCACGCCCGCATTACCACCATCTTGGGAATCGAAATCCCTCGAGAGGACTGTCAGCGGCTGCTTGAGGCGATTGGCTTCGGCGTGAGCCCAAACGACGCGGGCTGGTCTGTGACCGTGCCTCCGTTCCGTCCGGATGTAGAGCGCGAAATCGATCTCATCGAGGAAGTGGCACGTCTTTACGGGCTGGAGCAGATCCCGGTACCGAGTCACGGATCGATTCCGAACCTGCGCCCGGCCCCTCCCAAGCCGCTTCCTGCCCGCCTTCGCCTGGCAAACCGGCTGGTCGGTATGGGATACAGGGAGATCTACACGAACAGCATGATGCGGCTGGATCTGGCCGCTCGTTTTGCATCCGAGTCCCTCCGAGGCGGCGAGCCTGTCGGGGATATCGTGGCTACGCTCAACCCCATCTCCCAGGAAATGGCGGCGCTTAGGCCGAGTCTCCTGCCGGGAGCGCTGCAAGTTGCAGCTCACAACCTCAACCACGGCCAGACGGGGATCAGCACGTTTGAATTCGGCCACGTCTTCGACCGGTCTGATACCGAAGGACACATCATTCCCGGATACCGCGAGCAAGAGCATGTCCTCCTCCTCCGCGTGGGAAGTGAAGGCAAGGCTACCTGGAATGCGGCGGCCGACGAGGCCGATATTTTTGACCTCAAGGGAGCGGTGGCTGACATACTAAACACGCTCGGCGTGACCAAGTACAAGCTGGAGGCCGAGCCCTCCGGCTCGGACCTCACCCGGTACCACCTGAATCTGCGCCTCGGGCGTCGTCGGGTTGGCACAATCGGCTGCGTCTCGGCTGACCTCGCAGCGGAATACAGTATTGATACTCCCGTCTTCTTTGCTGAGCTCAACTTCTCGACGCTAGTGGCTGCCACCAGGCAGGATGGCGCTGTGGCATTCCAGCCCGTTTCTCGCTTCCCCGTGGTCGAGCGCGACCTCGCGCTGCTAGTTTCCCGAGCGGAGCCCGTTGGTGCAATGCTGGACACCGTCAATCAGTACGGCGGCAAGCTCCTGCTGGGTCACCGTGTCTTTGACATCTACGAGGGAGACCGGATCGAGGAAGACAAGAAGAGCGTGGCCATCGGACTGGCGTTCGGTGCTGATCGGACGTTGAAAGACACGGAGGTGGACAAGGCCGTGCAGAAGATTGTCAACGCGCTCGGCAAGCAGCATGCAGCCGAGCTGCGCAGGTGACTACGACCCTCCCGCTGTTGATGTATATTCGCGTTAATCCCTGCCCTGATGCTCGACGACCCTTACACTGACAAGCCCGATCCTGAATCGGAGGTTTCGTCCACAGACGAAGCCGCTCCCCAGCCGGACATGTTCTCTGGCGGCGGCCCGTCATCGGTGGCCGAGGATATAGGTGGGAGGCGCAGCGTTCAGCTGAAGAGCTACAAGTCGCTCGAGCGCCTGAGAGATCGCGTGCTGCTTACCTCTCGCGAGTTGGCGCGGCTGCGGACCGAGAATCAAGAGCTGAAACGGCAGGTAGAAGAGCTGAAGGTTGGCGGCGGCACCGTGGTGGAAGGCACGCCGATCGTTCTCACCGAAAGCCCCGCGGCCCTGCGCACCAAGGTCGAAGGCTTCATTGAAGCCATCGACCAGTACCTGCACGAAGATCTGGCCGGCGAAATCCATGGCAGAGACACGCTGGAAGGATGAAGTCGCTCCTCGTGGAAATCCTCGGTCGCAACTACACCCTCCGGGTGCGTGCCGAGAACCAAGACCTGACTCGCAAGCTCGCCGAGTACGTGGACACGAAGATGACGGTGTTCAGAGACTCCCATCCCGAGCAGTCTGAGACGACGGCTGCGGTCATCACAGCCATGGCAATTGCGGAAGAGTTGTTCTTAGAGCGAGCCACCCGAGAAGAAGTCCGCGAGAGTGTGGAGTCCGAGCTGACGGAGTTGGAGCACGTGCTGGCTGACGCACTGACGGCTCGGCGTTAGCGGCTGCCGCTTGCCGCCCAGCCCGCCTGCTTGCCGCAGGGCCCCGCCGCCCAAGTGATCATACCGTCAACTCAGCCTGCACACCTTGATTGGTGTCTCCTGTTCTGCTATCCTTGGATCAGCACTCACCCGTAGCGTGCGTAAGTAAGAACCTTAATGATTTACGTGCGGGAGCCATACTTCAGGGTTGGACACCAGGCCCCAGCCGAGCAATCGGTCACCGCGTAAGCGGACCGGGGAAGGCGGAAGATCTTGAGCCGGTGCCCATTAATGATATGAGGGAGGTTCTTCATATCGATCGTTGCGGGTAGTGCTGTCTTTTGGGTCCCGGCAGGGAGCCGCGCAAGCGGCGTCTCTGTCGGGACTTTTTTTGTGTACCTTTTGAGGAGATGGAAATCACGACATTTCAAATCGTGGTCGGCATCGCCGTTACGTTTGGGCTTGGATTCATAGTCGACCGCTACCTCTTGCGGGTGGTCGGCCTTAATAAACTCGCAGGGGCCAAGCAGGAAGCCCAGCAGCTTCTGGCCGACGCCGAGCGAGATATAGAAGCGCTGCATGAGCAGCGCATCGTCAAGGCTGAAGTCGACCTCAAGCGCCGCGAAGCGGAACTTGAGGAGAACGTTGAATCTTCCCGGCGCAGCTGGCGACGTGCCCGGCAGCAGCTGGAGGAGCGGCATGAGGCGTTGAACGAGCGCGTTCGACGCATCAATGACCGAGAAAAGCTGCTGCACGAGGGTTCAGAAACCCTCGCTGCCCTGACTCACGAGGCTGAGAATCAGAAGTCGCTGCTCAGCCAAATGACTGCGGTTGTCAGCTCCCTGCGGCAGGGCTTGGACGCCTCCCAGCAAGAGATCCAGACCCGCGAGACTGAATTGGCGCTAGCTCGCGTGGAATTGGGTGCCGCGGAAGGACAGGCCCGCGCGACGGCCAATGAACTGCAGGCCAAGCTGGAGGAGGTGTCTAGACTCTCGGCCGATGAGGCCCGTCAGCATCTGGTTGATCAGATTCGTGGCGAGGCAGAGATGGAGGCCGCAGCGCACGTCAAGGACGCTCGCGACAATGCGCGACTGAAGGCTACCCGCGAGGCGCGAAAAGTCATCCTGTCCGCAATTCAGAGAACGGCGGCTAGCCACGCGATCGAGAACACCGTTTCAGTCGTCAACCTGGCCAGCGACGAAATGAAGGG
>JBLFXH010000149.1:0-8363 GCA_047611125.1 Rhodothermales bacterium | reverse complement strand
TCATTGCCTCGTGCTCAGATTCGTCCTCCCAGCGCTCCTGAGCGTCGTTGGACAGCCGAGAAAGCGGGTCGAAGTACAGGTACGCCTTATCCGAGTCGACAGCGGGACTGCGGTACACGGCAATGCCCGTTTCTTCGTCATAATGCTCCCAACTATGCACCACCCTCTTTCCGCCTCCGCCCGGGGCGTCCGTGACAAAAGTTGGCGTATTGAACCCAGCCGTTGTACCACGGACCGCCTTCTCGATGTTGGCAGTCTTGCCGACCCGCGTGCGCAGTTCCTCTACTCCCAGCACCATGTCGTGCTGGTACACGTAGTAGGGTTGCACATTGATGGTCGACAACTTCTTGACCAGGTCGTTCATGGCCGAGTCGCTGTCGTTGACGCCACGGATCATCACGCTTTGGTTGCGACTCACGACGCCCTCCCGGTACAAGTAGCCCATCGCGCGGCGGGTAACGTCCGTAATCTCGTTTGCGTGATTGAAGTGGGTGTGCAGACACACCTCTTTGTTCATGGCCCTGCCCTTTCTGGCCATATCAATCAGCGCGTCCGTCCACTTGTTGTCCGACAGAATCTTCATCGGCATCACGGCCGGCCCCTTGGTCGCCAGCCGGATGCGGCGAATGTGCGGGATGGCCAGTAAGGTGTCGCCGATGGCCTTGAGCCTGTCGGCGGGAAGGAAATAGGCGTCCCCTCCGGACACGACGACATCCTCGATCTCCGGGCGCGACCGCAAGTAGGCAAACACGCGTTCCCATTTCTCTCGGACCGGCTTGAAGTTGACTTTCGACACTGAGTTGGTATTGCCTCCGATCGCGTAAGACCTCGTGCAGAAGCGGCAATAGACCGGGCATACATCCAGCGCAAGGAAGAGCACCTTATCCTGGTAGCGGTGCACCAGCCCGGGTACGGGCGAATCGGCGTGCTCAGCAAGCGAATCCAAAGTGAGCATGGGGTGATCCGGCTCCCGGGTGCTGGCCACCGGGATGAACTGCCGACGCAAAGGATCATGATACGGGTCGTCCCAGTCAATCAGGCTCAGGAGATAGGGAGATAGTCGGAGCAGCATCGGCGCTTGCGCCATGCCCGCTTGGATATCGTCGAAGAATGTATCGGAGACTCGGCCGCCAACGGCCTCGCGGAGTGCCTTCACCGAGGTAACACTGTTCTTGTTTTGGAACGCGTGGGACAAGAACTCCTCATCGGGGACGCTCGCATAGACCGGTAGCCGGTCTCGCCAATAACCGTCTCCCAGAAACTGCCGGTGGCGGAGGTCGGCGGCAGTTGCCTTAGGCCTTAGTGCGGCCGGGGGACTGATGGACAGTACCGGCTCTGGGATCGCGACATTCGAAACGGATCCGTCACCGGATTCTCGGAAAGGAAAAACGTACTCGGCCATGGCCTCGGGTGATATATGTGCGTCACGACCCGAGGAAATCGTTCGTTCGCACGCACAAACACGACATCCCAACGAGTGACCTCGCCGGGATGAAAGGGGGGATAAGATCCCGCTCTCCGCATTAGCGGAGCTACGCGACAACACAATGCGCGATTTCACCAACGACATCCCACTCCGGGAAGAGCGGGGAAACGTCAGTGACAGCAACGGCATCGGGCCGCAAATGCCTCTCCTAGCCAACAGGTGGTGGCAGAGGCGCCTCAAGCGCCAGACACTTGACTGTAGCGATCCTCGGATCGCTCCTGTCATTACTTCAACTGACTCAGGGTAAGCGACAACAGACTAAGACACCGTGATGAATGCCGGAAGTAGAAGACGTGGGAGTGCATTTTCAGGAGGTCTCCTCTCAGAACGGTCTCAAAATGCCCAGCCTGTTTTCCAGTGCCAGTTCAACGCCGCTTGCATCTCGGAGCGGTTTTGCCGGATGCGTTCCTTGCGTCGCCAGACTCACAATGACCAGGGTGATCGTTCCTGCGACGAGTCCGAAAATATCGGATGGAATAGCCGCGGTGATCAGCGGAAGCAGAAGCCAGCAACCGAGTCCAACAAGCATGGATGAGAGTGCGCCGATTGCATTTGCCTTCTTCCACCATATCGCTGCTGCAAGGGGCGCGAACAACGATACCAGGGCGATTGAAAAGGCATCTATCAGTAATTGATAAATGTTCTGGAAATAGAGGGCGACAACCAGTGCCGCGACCGTCACCAGGGGGACACTCAGTCTGGACCACCTCAGAATGTCCTGATCATGCGCCTCTGGTTTCAAATACCGAACAACATTGTTTGCTATCACACTTGACGTGGCCAAAATCGCACTGTCGGCACTACTCATGACGGCAGCCAGCAGTGCACTGATGAATATCACCACGACTATGGTCGGCAAATACTCCATGACCAGCATGGGAACGATGAACTCCGGATTTGCTATGTCCGGCATCAAAATCGTACCGATGAGGCCGATGCAGATCGGGATGAGTCCGAACGTCAGGTAAATACCGGTTGACAGGTATGCTCCCATCTGAGCAGTCTTTTCATCCCTTGCGGCAAGGCATCTTTGTATCAAATCCTGGCCGGCCACATTTCCGAGACCGATCACCAACCACGAGCGGATATAGAAGAGCCACTCTGTCGTGTTACCGGAATCGGGCGCCATTTTGAAGCTATCCTCGGGCAACCGTTCAAGGATCGCACTGACACCACCGGCTTCATTGATCAGAATGGGGAAGGCAAACAACAGTCCGGCGATAACCAGAATGATCTGGACAAAATCCGTCCACGCAACGGCCCACATCCCACCGACCATCGTGTAGATGAGGGTGATGACGGACCCAATCCCGATCGCCCACTCCGTCGGAATGCCGGTCAGCGTGTGTAGTACGAATCCGAACGAAACCAGCAGGGCACCCGTCCAGCCCACGTAGACCAGGATGGTGCCCAGCGCAGCAAGAAAGCCGGTCTTTTTGTCGTACCGCGAATCGAACACGTCGACAACGGTCATGACTCCCATGCGCCGCAGCATCCTGGCGAAAAAGAGCCCCGAGACCAGAAGGCACAGTGCCGCGCCAAACGGATCGGCGATGACGCCATAGAATCCTTCCGAAAATGCGGTCCCGGCCGCGCCAAGCACCAACCCACCGCCAAACCAGGTAGCCGACAGCGTGCCCACGGTGAGCCAAAGCGGAAGACTGCGGCCGGCGACGAGGAAATCTCCAGACGTAGACACCTTCTTGCTCGCGATAAATCCAATCACGAGCATGGCGGCCAGATACAAACCAATCCCAACGTAGATCTCTGTCATCAGGTCATCCGTCGAGCGTTTGAATTACTGACAAGGGCATGTTTGATACCACTTTCCCGTCGACACCGGATAGTGATTCTGCTGCGGAGAGTGCTTTTGCGATGGCCGCATGCGTTGCTTCGCGCGCGGCCTGCGCCAGCTCCCACACCCCGTCCGCCTCTTGAAAGAAGAGTTTGTATTTCGATCCGTCGTCGGGACCGCGGACCAAATGACCGGTGGAGAAGGCCACCACTGTGTTCGCCCCTCGAGGACGCCGGCGACTGCCACAGTCTTCGGCGCCTCGAGCTGCCTGTGAGGCCAGTGAATCGAGAGCCGCAGAAGACAAGGGCGCGTCGGTTGCAATCACCCCCAGAAAGGAGGGAAAGGGATTCTCGGCGGATGGACTATCGCTCTTGTCCTTCAGGTCTTTACGCTCGCCATGGTTGGCCAGGACCAGCGATCCAACGGTGAACGATTTCCCTTCAAGACGCACGCTTCTGGATGCCGATCCGATGCCGCCCTTGTACCCGAATGACACGGCGCCTACACCCGCGCCGACGTTGCCTTGCGTAACTGGACCTGTTTTGGCCGTTACCAATGCCTCCAGTGCGTGCTCTTCGGATAAGACCCGGCGATTCATGTTATTGAGCAACCGATCATCGAAGCCCATAATGATCGGAGGCCACCCGCCGTCCGTCGGCAGACCGCTCCCTCTGGTGAACGCGTTCGTGAGAGCGCCGTTGTAAATCTTGCCCACACTAAGGAGATTGGTCAGAAAGATGGGAGCGGACAACAAGCCGAAATCTTCAGTTACTTGAAATCCGGTAAGCGCCGCGTGGTCACCATCTGTGTACTTGCCGTAGAACAGGAGCGCATTTTCGATGTGGTTCGGGGTCGGTATCACTACGGTGATACCGGTCTGCACGTCATCATCCATCAATGAAATGTGCCCGACCGAGACCCCTTCCACATCCGTAATGGCGTCGCCAACGCCGCGTATGGGCTCACCGCTTTCCCCGGCGGCTGCGTTGTCTTTTTGCACAGAGGCTGCCACGGTTATAGCCGGTTGTATTTCTTCATGATGTCCTGCAGTCGATCCAGCGGGAGGGCATGTCGAACAGACCCGTCTGATCCGTCCATCGTGACGGACGCCGTGAGTGCGTTGAGCACCGCTTCTTCCGCCGCCTCCGAAGCCGCTTCCCAAAGCGCGCTCGCGGGCTGGTCGCCTGTCCATGGCTGACTGCCGTCTCCGTTTGGAGACGCCGTCGAGAACGATATGAAAATGTCGCCGCTGCCGTGAGTAGACACCGAACCCGTCTTGGCGAGACCAAGAGCGAGTCGTTTGCTCAGTCGATCTAATTGTATGGGCAACAGGGGCGCATCGGTGGCCGCAACGATGATGATGGACTTGGACTGATCCACCTCATCCTCGGGATAGTTGAGCAATTCGTTCCCAACCGGGACACCGTCGATTCGCAGCAGATGCCTGGATCCATGGTTGGCATTCACCATTACTCCAACCGTATACCCGCCTAGCCGGTCCGAAATGACTCTCGATGACGACCCGATTCCGGACTTGAAGCCGTAGGAACGCATGCCGGTCCCTCCGCCGACGGCGCCTTCGGCAAACGGGCCTGCAGACGCGGATTGAATAGCCCCCATGACATCTTCCTCGGTTAGATGCCGACCTTGAATATCCCCCAGGCTGTCCCAGCACTCACCGACTACGGGCGTCGGTACATGAGAGGTCTTGCCGATTTCAGGATGTTTGTTGAGGAGATACGTAAGCGCCGCATCATAGACGATTCCGACGTTCGCCGTGCCGGTAAGGAAGATCGGCGTCTCCAGTACTCCGGAATTTCGCGTTCTAGAGAATCCGGTCAATTCTCCATTCCCGTTGAGAATGAAGAGGCCCGCGTTCAATGCTTCGGAATACTCGTTGCCTGAACGAGGAAGAATGGTGGTGACACCTGTCCTGACAGGGCCGACACCTACTTCCAGTTTCCCGCTGCCGGATATCTTCGTTGTATGACCGACGAGGACACCGTTCACGTCCGTGATGTTATTGTGCGGCCCGGTCGGGAGTCTACCGATGACAATTCCGAGATCTCGGAGGCGGGTTCGGTCTTCGTTCGTGAGACCTGATCTCCTTCTTCCAAAGAGGCGTCGCGGTAAAATCGAAGCCAGGCTTCCTGCAAAACCGAGTCTGAAAAAGCCACGGCGAGAAAGATTCGTTCTGAGGCCCAGCATCGGTACCGCGCTGTTTTCAATGGGAGTCTGAATCTAATGTATCCGGCCTCGTTTTGTCCGCGCTCACTATCTGCTGCTACCGGCGGCCAACGCCTACAGCTCGTCCTTTCGTTTCGGGCTCCCCGAGGACGAAACCTGCTGCGGCCACACCAGACTGCCAGGCCCCCTCTACGCGACCACCCGCCAGCCAGTCCCCGGCGACTGCTAGACGTGTGGACGGATCCCACCACGCTTCCTCTTGAATTCGCATTCCGCCCCGTGCAAACCGCCAGAGATGCGCTTTCGCGACTTGGGGGGTCGGCAAGGTCCCCATTGCTTCGCGAAACGCGTCCAGAAGGGCGACGACGACTTCTTGCGGTTCGCTGTCAAGGTGTTCTTTAGACCAGGCTGGCGATGCGTGCACCACCCAGCACTCGCGGGCCCCTCGAGCGGGCTTCGACGAGTTACGGGCCATCCAAGAGATCGAGTCTCCGTTCACAAACACGCCATCGAACTCGACCTCCAGAGACTGATCGAACCCTAGCATCAAGGCCCAACAGGGTTCCATGATCGCATCCGGGACCGAAGGACCTACCAATGCTTCTGCCTGTGGCTTGGGGAGCGCCACGATGACCGCGTCAAAAGGACCATATGACCCATCGTCTGTAGCTATTCGCCATGAGGATTCTACGCGAGAAACGGAATCAACTCGAACACCGACGCGAACGTCCAAGTCTTGCGCCAGGTGAGCGGCGAGCGCGTTCATCTCAGGCACGCCAACGAAACGCTCAGTAGAGCCCGGGGAGGCTTGAAGAATTCCCTTCTCCATGGTCCCGACGCGACCCTCCCATGGTGCGACCACACCGAGCTCCAGCCACGTGTCGACCAAAGAGCGGAATCGCTCGTCGCGGGCGGTGAAGTACTGGGCTCCGTGGTCGAAGGCCCATCCGTCCCGATCGCGGGACGCCAGGCGTCCTCCGGCCCGACGCCCCTTGTCAAATAGCGTGACGAGACACCCTTGATCCTGGAGTACCCGACCCGCTGCTAGCCCTGCAACACCGGCACCGACAATCGCCACAAAGGGACGCTCTTGGGCCGTTTCAACCTCGCCGGGCTCGGAATCCTGCAGAAACGGCACTCGGTCGGACAGATTTCCAGGAAGCTCCAGCATGGACCATACGGGTTGGTTGGGCACATAAAGGAAGGTGAGGGGCCCGACGCCGATGCAGGCCAGAGACAGGACTAAGTCAACCTTTCGATGGCTGCAACCGCGATCAACCCATTGACCAAGGCCAAGATCAGGGCAGGGGCGGTCTCCGGCAGCGAATCCCGTTGTCTCAAACGCGCTGCAACGACCGCGGCCATTAGCATAGCCAATCCGAAAGCAGCGGCTGCGGCAAGAGCAGGAAAGAAGAGCCCAATCGCAAGGCCCACCCCTCCGAGGACCTCGAGCCATCCTATCAGCAACCGCATTCGCGGCATGCCAAAGCGCTCAAATTCGTGACGCATGGACTCGGAACGCAAACAACTAACCCCATAATAGAGAAAGAGAGCGCTAGAGACGGTCAATCCGAAGATGTACATAGTGAACCCTCGCTACCTGTCTGGTCTTTTGATTATAGCTTCGCTTATCTTGGTGGGTACCCTTACAAAGACCCGCCATGCCCAACCTAACAATTGCTTCTCTTCTTCAGGTGCTCATCGGTGCAGGCTTGCTCAATGTCTGGCTGATGAGGCCGAAATCCGCCACAGCCTATCGCGGCGGGGAGGCGCAGAACTTGAGGGCTGAATTCGCCGCCTACGGACTACCAGATGCGGCGTTTTATGTGGTGGGCGCGCTCAAGATTGCAGCCGGAATCGCACTTCTGGCTGGCCTTTGGATGCCAGTGCTTGTGACCCCATCAGCTGTGGTCGTGGCCATACTCATGGTTGGCGCGCTAGCTATGCATTTGAAAGTCAAAGACCCTCTCATGAAATCACTGCCCGCGTTTCTGATGCTACTCATGAGCGCAGGGCTACTCGTTCTCTGATCGAAATCACTGATTGCGGAAACAGCTCATCAAGCTAGTTCGCTGTCTGGAAGTGCGCCTCTATGAACCAGAGATACTTGTCCAGCAGGCGAGAGACTTCCGTGAGAAGGTCCAGAGAGCCTTCGTCGCCGGACTCGGCGAGGGCGCCGATTGAGGCACGCACACCGAGGGCAACTTCGCTCCACCGTGATGCTAGTGCGCGTGCGGTGTCAATCGATGCGGTAACCTCGAGCGCAATATCGTGCAGGTCCGATGTCTTTATTGCTCGTGCTGCGGACCCCTCAGCGACTCCACCAAGCTGAACCACTCTTTCGGCGACCATGTCGATGGCCTCCAGGAGGCTACCTGCTGCATCGTCGTAGAGTTCGTGCAGTTGCCGAAAGTGAACTCCTTTCACGTTCCAGTGCATCTGCTTGGCAAGGCTGTGGAGTACCACAAGGTCAGCCAAGCGAGCGTTTAAGACATCCACTGCCAGAGTGCGAGCCTCATACGATAGATCGTTGAGGGTCGAGAAGGACAGGACTTGCATCTCTGTATTCATATGATTCGAAGTTTCGGGTTCAAGGAAGTACACGAACCCAGCGGCGGGGAGGTCAGGCGCAAACGCCGAGCGGCGCGGGAACGGGTTCAAGAGAGCCCTTCGTAGTCGAACGGGACGGGCCGCCACCCAAATGCCCTGCTGCAGAAGGGGCAAAACGAAGGCGGCGGAAGGAGGCTGGGACAGGTCGAGCGGCGGAGAAGTGCCCACATCTGCGCGTTATTTGAAACTCAATTTGACCGCACGCTACTGTGATCCTTGCACTTAGAATACTTTCCTTTACAGTACTCCTGATCGCGTCACCGGCTCGGGACCCCGGGGATCTAG
>JBLFXH010000148.1:0-8374 GCA_047611125.1 Rhodothermales bacterium | reverse complement strand
TCCTCAGGCAGACTGGTGGCTGTGGATCAGATCCCCGACGCGTCCGATCCGGGCGGGTACATTTTCCAGTTCACGCCGGCCATCCTTGCGCGCTCTGGGTTGATCCGCCTTTTTGTTCTGGACCGGGTGGGAAACTTGGTTTCCTACGGCGATATCCAGTTTGGCTGAGGCGGCGAAGGCGCTGCTAAAACCCTTCGCTGGCGAGCATCTTGGCCAGATCAGTGAAGAAACCCTTGGAGTCGAACTTGCTGCCAATCGATCGCCCGATTCCGATCTGCTGTGCGTGATCAGCCTCCAGGGTACCCAGACACTCGCCCCAGACTGCGCTCGTAGCCGCCACAAATCCGTCATTCGGGCCTTGGCGTCCGTAGATCAGCATGTTGAGCGGTGCCAGAATCGGATTGATGGAGATGCTGGTCCCGCGCCCGGCTTTGGCGGCGTAGGACCAGTAGCGAACGTCGGGGTGGTCGGGCACCTCCGGGTTGAACGTATTCGTGACGTACTCCGGCGTCAGATCGCAAACGGCACGATGGAAGTTGGCCGGGGTGCCTTCCATGGTGGCATCGCTCACCCACTTGGCCGCATCGGTCAACAGACTCTGCACGCGCTCGGGCCTCTCGAGGACGATGTCGGCTAGGGCGGATCCCCGGTGTGGGGTGGCGATTGTAATCAGGCTAGCCACTCGATCGTGCAGGCCCAGTCGGGAGATGAGATAGCGGGCGTCCAAGCCCCCCATGGAGTGGGCAATGAGGTTCACCTTCGTGGCGCGGGTCTCGGCCAGAATCTCTTCGATCAGGCTCGCCCAGTTGGCCGCCCTGAACGGAATCGTGTGGTAGGGCGAGACGTTGGGTGCGTAGGCCAAAACGCCCTGAGCCCGCAGGTGCATGGCCTCATTGTGCAGGTGTCCGCCTCGACGGAGAGATGCGAGCAGACCAAAGCCATGCATCATCACAATCGGATGCCGCACCGGAATCACCGGGGGCTGCGGGTACACCACGCGGCCGGCTATGCGTCGAAAGGTCTCCTTGCCGAAGTTCGAGACCGATCCCGCGATGGGGTTGGTCGTCAACGACCGGTTGTCTGCCAAAACTGCAAAGGGTTGGGTTACCAGAGGGCGGGCGTTCCTGCCAGATACCAGAGGGTGGCTGCTGCGGCAAACGGCAGCAGAACGTTATCGTTCACTTTCAGCGGCGGAATCTCCACGAGGGCGGCTACGCCTACAGCCGCGAGCCGATGCTCCAAAGGCAGATCCGGGAAGAGCAGCGCGGTGAGTGCCCCGGTAACCAAAAAGCCCAGCGTGCCCTCCACCGTCCGCGAGGTCCCCGGCCACTTGAGACGACCGATCTTGCGGCCCACCAGGGCGGCTCCCGCATCGGCAATCATGGCGATCACCATGGCGGGGGCAGCGAATCGAGCCGGAAAGACCAGAAGCAACAGGAAGGCGGTAATCATCACCCAGGTTGCCCCGTTGAAGAAGACCCGACTCCTGTGGGAATCCCGCTCGTCAGGCCGCATCATGAAGCCCAGGTTTCGCGAAAGCCAGGCGCTGACTGCCGGATTCTTCAGCCGGTATCGGTCCAGCCACATGGCATTGAGCGCGAGCGGCGCCAGAATGGCCAGCGCAATCCACCGGTCCACAAACATCATCCCTGCCGGCAGTAGCATCGCTCCAATGTGCAGAGCCTTGCGGGCGATTTCGCCGGAGTATGGGAGGGGAGCCTGGGTCATCGACCGAAGATAAGATGGCCGTGCAGATGCTTCCGTGAAGTACGCGGAGGTTTCGTGGGGGTTGGCGCGGTCAAGTCGTAAGATGGACGCAACCAGACCGCCGGTACCGTGACGCTGGAAACGTTCCATCAATTCGCCCACTCCTTTCCCGAGGTCACCGAAGACTTTCCCTTCGGCCCAGAGGTCCTCGCCGTTCGAGTACGAAAGAAGATATGGGCACTCAGCGCCATCGACGAAGTCCCGCTGCGCGTCAATTTAAAGTGTGACCCTGAACGCGCTGTGGAACTCCGGGCCGAATACGAGGGCATTATCCCCGGCTACCACATGAACAAGAAGCAGTGGAACACGGTTTACTTGTCATCGGACGTACCGAATAACCTGCTCAAGGAACTCATCCAGCACTCTTGGGAGCTGATCGTAGCCCGCATGCCCAAGAAGGATCGAGAACCGCTGATGGCCCAGCTTCAATGATGATACCGGACGTGATCTACCTCGACAACCACTTGCTGGTTGTCAACAAGCCCGCGGGCATGCTCTCTCAGGCAGACGAGACGGGTGATTTTGACATCATTTCGTGGGCGAAACAGTACTTGGCCGAGAAGTTCGACAAGCCCGGAAACGTGTATGCAGGTCTAGTGCACAGGCTGGACAGGCCGGCCAGCGGGGTGATGCTGATTGCCCGGACCTCCAAGGCTGCCGCTCGCTTGGCGCTGACTTTCAAGGATCGCAAGGTTACCAAGACGTACCTCGCTCTAGTTGAGGGCCTGCCGGATGATCATGGACGGGCCGAGGACTATTTGGCCAAGACTGATCGCAAGGTTCGGGTAGTGCGTGCCACCCACCCTGAAGCCAAGAAGGCCGAGATGGAGTGGACCCTGCGGGGAGCGGTCGGGAAGCGCTCGCTGGTCGAGATAAGCCTGGAAACGGGCCGCGCGCATCAGATCCGGGTTCAGATGGCAAAGCGGGGCTGGCCGATTTCAGGCGACCTCCGCTACAAGGCCAAGGAAGAGTTCGACGGAAAGAACCTGGCCCTGCACGCCTGGAAACTGGGCCTAGAGCATCCTGTCAAGAAGGAGCCCATGCTCTGGACCGCACCGCCCAAGCATCCGTGGCCCATGTGGGCGCGGGATCTCATCAAGCCCTGATTCAGCCAGGAATGGTGAGGGCTTCAACGCCGCCCTTCATTTCCCTTGGCTCCGGCAACACGCAGACCTCTTCGCCTCGAAATGGGTCGACGACCACGGGGATGTAGTTGTACGTCCCAAAGTCCTTGGGCTTCCGGCTCAGTCTGACGGCCACTGCCTGCCGGAAGAGGGCGAACGCGGCAGGGCCCATGACGATGTAGCGGGCTTCGGATCCGGCCGCTACCAGACCTTGAATGCCCTGATCGATGAAGTCCAGGATGCTGTCCTGGTCGGGCGAGAACTGAAGAATGGTCATGATGCGCCAGGTGCCTCAGCAAAGTAGGCGCGGAGCTCCTCAAGCGTCTCATCCGAGGTGGCGGCATCCGTCACCACCTTTCCGCGATCGATCAGTGTGATGCGCTCGCAGAGATCAGTCACGTGGACCAGATCATGGGACGAGATTAGCATGGTCGCCCCCGTGGCCGCGTGCAGCTCACGCAGGAGCTGCTTCAGCTTGAGTTGGCTGGGAGGATCCAGGTTGGCGAAGGGCTCGTCCAGGATCAGAAGCCGCGGACTGACGAACATGGCCGCCGTGATGCCCACTTTCTTGGCGTTCCCTGTCGAGAGATCCCTGAGGTACTTGTTGGCATCGCCGTTCGTGGGCAGGAATGTCCGGTACGGGGCTAGCGCCTGCTCCGCCTCCGGACGGGAGAGTCCGTAGACGGTCCGGATGAAATCCAGAAACTCATCGCCTGACAGGTAGTCGATAAGAAACCGCTTGTCCAAATAGGAGCCGGTGAACTGCTTCCAGTCAGATCCCGATATCGACTTTCCATCAATCTGGATCTCGCCGGTGTCGGGCTCAATCAGGTCCAGGAGTAGGCGGAGGAAGGTGGTCTTTCCGGCGCCATTCGACCCAACCAGGCCAATGATCTCGCCCTCGGCCGCCCGCCATTGGGGGACTTCCAGGACGGTCTTCCCGTCATAGCGCTTGGTAATTTGCTCGATGTAAATCATGTCCGGACCGCGAATCCGCTCAGCATGGCGTGCTTGCGCCGACTAACGCGACGGGCGTGTCGCCGGGTCCATAGTTCGGTGGTCAGTAAACCAACAAGCCCGACACCGGCAAGGATAGACCAGGCGAGATTCGGCGTGTCGCGAAACACCATCAGTAAAATGGTCGGTGGCACGGCGGTGGGAAGAAACCAGAGCCAGTGCTTGGCCGAGAAACCTTCATAGTTGAAGAAGCCTCCGGATTTCCCCAGATCGATACCCTCGCGGTTGCGTGTGGCCAACTCCAAGATCACCTGAGTAGTAATTCCGGCATTGTAGAATAGAAAGGCCACGTGCAGCGGTATTAGGTCCGGTCGGAAGACCATGAAGACCGGCATGGACACAATGAAGAGCACGAGGCAGGAGCCCTGAAGAACGATTGTCTTCGAGCGGGTCAATGTTCGGGTGTCTACCGATCGGGCCATCAGCCCTTCCATGTAATTGCTGTCCCACGAGAACATGAGCTGCCCGTAGTTCAGCGCGAACCCGCCGGACGCGAACAGCCCGATTACCGCGCCCAGGGCCACGCCGTCGAATATTCCGGGGCTGGCCAGGAGGAAAATCAGATAGACGGTCGAAAACATCAACGACACGACCAGATAATGCCGGGGGCGCCGATTGCGCCACATCATTCTCAGTTCCAACCAAATGAGGTGACCGGCCAGATCCCAGCGTTCCGCCAGATCGTGCAGTCGGCCAGCCTCGGCCATGGGGGCGGCCGGAGGATCCTCGCGTCGTAGTGACTCGAGGAGGGCGCCGGAGGCGAGCATCCCAGTCCCAACAACAACTGAAAGGATGGCGACGGCCAACATCCAGGATGGCCAGTGCATCTCGCCGAAAACGGCCATGGAAAGACCACCCAGAACGCCTCCACCCAGGTACTCATCCGTTAGTGTCAGCGCCAGAACAGCCCCAAGACCGAACAGAATCTTCCGCTCGTGCATGGTCAGTTGCGACCGGACGTAGATGTTGAGGAAGTTCGAGACCAGGAGCGCGCCAACCAGGGCGGCCACCCACTGCGCGGCTCCAAGTACACCGAAGATGGGTGCGAGCTGGGTCACCGCGTAGGGCACCGCGAAGATCAGCGGGAAGATGTTGTGCGCTGAGAACACGGACGCCGCGCAGAAAAAGCCGACAAGCAGCCAGCGCGGGAAAGGCAGATGCAGGAATGATTCCACCTGCACTTTTGGGGTTTTCTGCAGCAGGAATCGCAGGAAGAAGAGGCCCACGAGAGTAGACAGGGTGTGCCTGTCCACCAGCGCGTGGGTAGTCATCTCGCCGCGGATCTCGTTCACGAACACAGGCAGGAAGGCCCCGAGCGTGAAGAGCGTGAAGGCTATGTAGGCTCCAAACAGCGTCATCACGATGCTGGAGCCGAGTTTCCCCTGCGCCCTGAAACTCCGGATCCTGAACTTCACCTGTTGCCAAATAAGGAGCGGCAGCAGCTTCCAGATCCCAACCCGCCGGCGGGGCAAGTCGGATTGGATAGAAGGAGAAGGGGATTGGAGCATTAAGCAGGAGTAGGCGCCCCAGCAGATCGCTCAGGCGAAGGCGAAATCAATCTTGCGCGTCTCCGGATTGGCTGACGCAACGACAACCTTTACGGGGTCTCCAAGCTTGAACCGGCGCCCTGAGTTTCGACCCACCAGCATGTACGCCAGTTCGTCATACTCATAGTAATCGTCCGAGAGTTCGCTAACATGAACGAGCCCGTCCACAAGGAGCTTGTTGAGCTCGACGAACAGTCCGAACGAGGTCACGCCTGAGATGACGCCTTCGAAGGTCTCGCCGACATGCTGCTGCATGTACTCGACCTTCTTCAGCTTCACCGATTCCCGCTGGGCCTCGTCCGCAACACGCTCCCGCTCGGAGAGGTGCTCGCACTGGGATTTCAATGTCCCGTACTCCGGGCCTGTCTCGTCCCGGGCAAGTAGCCGGAGGATCCGGTGGGTGATCAGGTCCGGATAACGCCTAATGGGGCTCGTGAAGTGCGAGTAGTGCTTAAAGCCAAGCCCGAAATGCCCCTGTTCTTCCGGCGAGTACTTCGCCTTCGACATGGCCCGGAGCGCTGCCTGCTGGATAACCGGCTGCTCGGGCTTGCCTTCGGCGTCCCGCATGAGGCGATTCAGTTCGGCGGGCTCAATGGTCCCGTCCTGCGACTTCACGCTGTAGCCAAACCCCCGCACGTAGGCCACAAGTGCCTTGATGCGCTCCTGGTCCGGGTTGTCGTGTATCCGGTAGACGCCGGCCCGCTTGGGCTTTGCCTTGATGATGTGGCGTGCCACGGTCTGATTGGCGAGTAGCATGAACTCCTCGATCAGCCGATTGGCCGCGATGCGGTCCTTTCGAATCAGATCAGTGACAATGCCATTCTCGTCCAGCACCACCCGGACTTCGGGGAGATCGAAATCGATCGAGCCGTTCTTGAAGCGTCGGCGGATCAGATGGCCTGCGAGGTCCCACATGCTCAGGATGCCGGCGCGCACCTCAGCTGGCGGATTCTTTGTCACGCCTGGCGCGTCGGCGCCGTAGGCCTTCGTTGGATCCTCGCCGTCGATCACGGCCTGCGCCTGCTCGTAGGTCAGGCGGGCCTTGGAGTGGATGACGCTCGGCGTGATTCGGTAGCCGAGCATCTCGGCGTTCGAATCGAGCTGGAAGACACACGAGTAGGTCAGCCTGTCCTCATGCGGCCGCAGTGAGCAAAGATCGCCCGAGAGCCGATGGGGAAGCATCGGGATGACGCGGTCCACCAGGTAGGTGCTCGTTCCGCGAGTGTATCCCGCCTTGTCCAATTCAGAGCCGGGCCGCACGTAGTGACCGACGTCAGCAATATGGACGCCCACCTCTACCCGGCCGTTGCCGAGATCCTTCCAATGCAGAGCATCGTCGAAATCGCGGGCATCGATCGGGTCGATGGTGAACACCGTATGGTCCCGAAAATCCTCGCGTCCCTTGATGTCCTTGGCTCCGATCTTGGCGGAGACGGCCTCGGCTTCGTCCAGCGCTTCCTCCGGGAAGTCAGCGTCGATCCCGACGCTCATGGCGAGCGCTAGAACTCGTGTGGCGGGGTCTGAGGACGACCCGATAACCGTGAGAACCCGGCCTTCGGGCGAGCTCTTGGGGCTCTCATAGCGGTCGATGGAGACCATCACCTTATCGCCCTCCTTGGCGCCGCCCCAATCGTCCTGGGCCACATAGACGTCTCGGTTCAGCCGACGATCGTCCGGCCGGACCGAGCCGAAGTGGCCGTGCGTATGGAACGTCCCCACTGCGGTGGGGCGGCCGCGCTCAATAACCGAGAGAACCTGTGCCTCGCGGCGACGGTCGTCGCGCGCTGGTGCATCAAGGCCGATCTCGACGCGGTCCCCATCCAGGGCAACGCCCATCCGGCGGGATCCCACGAAGTACTCTTCGCCTTCGTCATCGGTGACGAAACCGAATCCATCTGCGTGGGCGCGGATGACGCCCTGACGGATGTTGGCTGCGGGACGAAAACCGAACCGGTTGCCGTCCTGGGAGAGTTTGCCCTCCTTGGACAGGTCCTCGAGCAACTCCCGACAGAGCTGGTATTCAGCTCGCTCTCTGATGTCGAGCTTCTTGGCGATCTCCTTGGCCCGGAAAGTCCGGTCGCCATGGTTGGCGAGGAGTTTGATTATTCGTTTCGAAAGGAAGTCCCGAGACCAGTTTGATGGTGCGGACTTCCGTTTGGTGTTCTTCTTGTTCTTAGACATTCAGTTCAGTGGAGCCAGTTTTTCCGGGGCTGCGGCTCGAATAAGTGCCCGGGCCAGAGCCGTGGTCGAATCGACCACCGGCAAACCGGCAAATGTGCGGCCTTTGATGGCCAGGGGTAGCTCAGTGCACCCCAGAATGATGGCCTCGGCTCCCGCTTCGCGGAGATGCCTGGTGGCCAGTGAGAGGAGTTCTATAGCCTCCTCGGTGACGGGGCTGCTTTGGCGCTTAATGCCAAAGGCCGTGTCGTAAAGTGCGCGGTGAATCAGCTCTTGCCGGTCTGCCTCATCAGGTAGGATGGGCTGCAAGCCGTGCGCGGTAAGCGCTCGTTCGTACATCCCGTCTCGGTAGGTCCCTAGCGTGGCCAGGAGTCCGATGCGCGTCGCGCCGGGAGCCGCCTCCGCGCAGAAGGCGGCGGTTTCCTCTATAAGGTGGAATAGTCGGGCCTCGGGGTGCCGCTCCCCCAGCTCGGTCAGGACTCTTGCGAGGATGGCCTCGGCGTGGGCCGTGTTGCAAGGCATCCCGAGAATGGGACATCCGGCGTTCACCAGCCCGGAGGCGATTTCCAGAATAGCAGGTGACGGGTCCGGCGCATTGGAATCGAGGAGGTAGCTGGTCCGGTCCGGAATTGCGCCGGGCAGGGAGGACAGCAGGAAGGAAAGGTGCTCGGAATCGCCAGCGGCATTCGTGTGGGCCGTAATTCGGTCTGCCAGGTAAATGCCTGCGTGCGGCCCCATGCC
>JBLFXH010000147.1:0-8453 GCA_047611125.1 Rhodothermales bacterium | reverse complement strand
TCGGGCTCCTACTACTCATTATCACCTGACCTCACAGTCGATCCGCAACAGTCCAAGGCAACAGAGACGGTTATCGGGTCGACCCGAAACCGAATCTCATGCGACAGCCAAGACGAAGCGATACAGTCAAGAAGGGGTATGAGCGCGCCCCGCATCGGTCCCTTCTCAGGGCGACCGGAGCCATACAGAGCGACGAGGACTTCGACAAGCCGTTCATCGGCGTCTGCAACTCCTACATCGATCTGATCCCGGGCCACGTCCACCTGCAGGCCTTCGGGCAAGTGGTCAAGGACGCCGTGCGTGCGGCGGGCGGGGTCCCGTTCGAGTTCAATACCATCGGCGTTGACGACGGGATTGCGATGGGGCATATCGGCATGCGCTACTCGCTGCCGTCCCGCGAGCTCATCGCCGATTGCGTGGAGACCGTTGCAGCCGCGCACTGGCTGGACGGACTGGTTTGCATCCCCAACTGCGACAAGATTGTGCCCGGGATGCTCATGGGCGCCCTGCGCCTGGACATCCCTGTGATCTTCGTGTCAGGCGGGCCGATGAAAGCGGGCGTGACGCCGGACGGAAAGAAGATCGATTTGATCTCGGTGTTCGAGGGCGTCGCGCAGTACAAGTCTGGCGAGATCGGGAAGAAAGAACTGGACGTGCTAGAGCAGTTCGGGTGTCCCACCTGTGGATCATGCTCCGGGATGTTCACGGCCAACTCGATGAACTGCATCATGGAGGCGCTCGGTCTTGCCCTCCCAGGGAATGGCAGCATCCTGGCCGTTGATCCGCGTCGTCACGAACTGGCCCGAGCGGCCGCGGGGCGGATCGTGGATCTGGTAGACGAGGGCCTAACCGCCCGCAAGGTGGTGACCAGGGACGCGTTGGACGATGCGTTTGCCCTGGATATGGCGATGGGCGGCTCGACGAATACCATCCTCCATCTGCTCGCCGCCGCGAAGGAAGCCGGCATCGCGTATGACCTGGAGCGCATCAACGAGATCTCTTCTCGGGTCCCGTACCTCTGCAAGGTTTCGCCGGCCATCCCGGACGTCCACATGGAGGACGTTGAGAATGCAGGCGGGGTGCCCGCCATCCTCAAAGAACTCCATAAGATGGGGCTCCTCAACGCAGACCGGCCGACGGTCGCCGGCGGCACCTTGGCAGATACGCTGGAGAAGGCCAGGAACGCGAATCCGATCGTGATTCGTACCGCCAAGGCGCCCTTCCGCAAAACGGGTGGGTTGTCGATTCTGTTTGGCAACATTGCTCCGCGCGGCGCCGTGGTAAAGACCGGCGCGGTTGCCGATCACATGATGGACTTCGAGGGCCCTGCCAGGATCTACGAGTCGCAAGACGCGGCCGTGGAGGGCATCCTGGGCGGTGAAGTTCAGGAGGGCGATGTGGTGGTGATCCGATATGAAGGCCCACGCGGTGGCCCGGGAATGCCGGAGATGCTCCAGCCAACCTCGGCACTTGCAGGCATGCGCCTGGACCGATCGGTTGCCATGATCACGGACGGTCGTTTCTCCGGTGGGACGCGGGGCCTGTCGATTGGCCATTGCTCCCCGGAAGCCGCATCCGGCGGTGTGATCGCGGCCGTCGAGCCCGGTGACCTGATTCGCATTTCTATCGAGAACAGCTCGCTCGAGCTCCTGGTGGAGGACGAGGAAATCGCCGCCCGTTTGGCTGCGCTTCCTCCGTTCGAACCCAAGATCAAGGGCGGATATCTCGAGCGATACACATGGTTTGTAACCAGCGCCTCCGAAGGGGCCGTGCTGGAGGTCCCGCGCCCCGAATGGGCCCAGGCGAGAGCCAACGTCGCCCAAGCCGCCAAGACATCCGATCACTCTCCAGCCCTGAGCCAGTAACATGAATGCAACCACACATTTCCCGCTTGATGGACGAGATAGCGCTGGAGGAGACGGCGCCGCCCCAAGCCACGATCCCAGGCCAGTCAGTGGCGCCGAGATCCTCATCCGAAGCCTAGAGGCCGAGGGCGTCGAATATGTCTTCGGTCACCCCGGCGGCGCCGTCATCAAGATCTATGACGAGATGCACCGTCTCAATCCCAGCTGGGAGCATATTCTGGTGCGTCACGAGCAGGGTGGAACGCACGCCGCCGAGGGATATGCCAAGGCTACCGGCAAGGTGGGCACCGTCCTCGTCACGAGTGGCCCGGGCGCCACTAACTGTGTGACCGGCATCGCCGATGCGTTCATGGACTCGGTCCCGATCGTGGTCTTTACCGGGCAGGTCCCGACCGCTCTGATCGGAAACGACGCATTTCAGGAGTGCGATACCATTGGCGTCACCCGCTCGATCACGAAGCACAGTTTCCTGGTCAGGGACGTCGCAGATCTGGCATCCACCGTCCGGGCAGCCTACCACATCGCCCGGACCGGTCGCCCGGGACCGGTTGTAGTCGACCTGCCGAAGGACGTCCTACTGGCCACCGCACCGTTTCACTATCCGGACCAGGTGTCCCTGCCGGGCTATTCCTTCGTCGGAAAGGGCAATCGGGAGCAGATTGAGCGGGCTGCCGAGATGATCACGGCGTCCGAGCGCCCACTCCTATATGTAGGAGGCGGCACCATCAACAGCGGCGCGACCGAGGAGCTCACCGCCATGGCTCGCAAGACAGGCATCCCGGTCACCACCACCCTTCACGGCCTCGGCGCGTTTCCTGAGACTGATCCGCTTTCCGTGGGGATGTTGGGCATGCACGGCACGTGGCATGCCAACCAGGCGGTCCAGAATTCGGATCTGCTGATCGCGGTCGGCGCCCGATTTGATGACCGGGTCACCGGGAAACTCGATGCATGGGCCCCCCACGCCCAGATCATCCACATTGACATCGACCCGGCCTGCATTTCGAAGAACGTGCCGGTGGACTGCCCAATCCTCGGCGATGTCCGTCTGGTCCTTGAGGAGCTGGAGCCTCTGCTTTCTGCAAAGGACACCTCAGCCTGGCTGGCACGAATTGACGGCTGGCGCAAGGATTGTCCGATGGACTTTGTGCCTGACGGCAGGCTCCGGCCCCAGCAGATCATCCAGGCGCTACGGGACAAAACGGGCGGCAACGCCGTGGTGGTCACGGATGTCGGTCAGAATCAAATGTGGGCCGCGCAGTACTTCTCCTACGCCAGGACTCGGAGTCACATCACATCGGGCGGACTCGGAACGATGGGGTTCTCGCTCCCGGCGGCCATGGGCGCGGCATTTGGCATGCGTGGGCAGGATGTGCCGGTAATCTCCATCAATGGCGATGGCGGCTTCCTGATGAACAGTCAGGAATTGGGCGTTTGCGCCGCGCACGGACTTCCGCTGAAGATTGTGATCCTGAACAACAGCTTCCTCGGCATGGTGCGGCAGTGGCAGGAGCTTTTCCACGATGAGCGCTACAGCCATACCGACCTCACCACTACCAACCCGGACTTCGTTGCCCTGGCCAAGGCCTACCGGTGCGAGGGCCTTCGATGCGACAAGCCGGAAGATGTCCAGGCCACCATTGACAAGGCCTGGGAGATAAACGATCGCCCGGTCCTTATGGAATTCCAGGTCGTGACCGAAGAGATGGTATTTCCCATGGTACCCGCGGGCGCGGCCACCGACGACATGATCACCCAGCGGTTCGATCCTGAACTGTCCGCTTGAACTCTCTGCCGAGCAATGACACCATGACAGATACAGCTACGATGACGCCCCAACAGATCATCCGCAAGAAGGCCGCCGGTGAGCCTATGGGCGGAGATGAGACACCGATGGTGCACCGTCACGTCATCACGGTCCTGCTGGAGAATTCGATCGGTGCCCTCAATCGGGTCACCAGCATGTTCTCCGCCCGCGGATTCAATCTAGAGAGTGTTTCCGTAGGCGAGACCGATCGCGATCGGATCTCCCGCATCACGCTCGTCACCACAGGCAATAACCGCATTATTGCCCAGGTGCTGCAGCAGCTTAATAATCTGGTTGACACACTGGTGGTCGATGATGTGACGAACCAGCCGTATGTGGAACGAGAGCTCTGCCTCGTCAAAGTCTCGTACGAGGCTGACACGCGACCCGCCCTGATGGACATCGTGGAGATCTTCCGCGGCAACGTCATCAACATCACGTCCGAGACGATGACGTTTGAGGTCACCGGGCCCACTTCCAAGATCAATGCCTTCATCGGCATGATGAAGCCGCACGGAGTTAACGAAATCGCGCGAAGCGGCCGGGTGGCCATGCGCAGGCACCTGGCCTTCGAGGCCTAAAATATTCGCCTAAGAGAAGCACAAGAGAACATGAACATCCACTACGAAGCCAGCCCAGACATCATTCGCGACCGTCGTGTAGCCGTCATCGGCTATGGCAGTCAGGGACATGCTCACTCGCTGAACCTGATGGAGAGCGGCGTCAACGTCTGCGTCGGACTGCGCCCCGGATCAGCATCGGCCGCCATGGCGGCAGCAAAAGGCCTCAAGGTCAAGTCGGTATCGGAAGCGTCAGCGTGGGCCGACGTCATTATGATTCTGATACCGGATCAGCACCAGAAGGCGGTCTACGAGGCCGACATCCAGGAGTATATGACGCCCGGCAAGGCGCTGGCCTTTGGTCACGGATTCAACGTCCACTACGATCAGATCAAAGCACCTGAAGGTGTGGATGTATTCATGGTCGCACCGAAGTCGCCCGGGCACCTTGTTCGCCGCACCTATACAGAAGGGACCGGAGTGCCGTGTCTGGTAGCCGTGGCGCAGGATGCATCCGGATCCACATTGGACCTTGCGCTCTCCTACGCGGACGCGATCGGAGGGACTCGAGCCGGTGTCATCGAAACGAATTTCAAGGACGAGACGGAGACTGATCTGTTTGGCGAGCAGGCCGTGTTGTGTGGAGGCGCTGCGGAATTGGTCAAGGCGGGGTTTGAAACCTTGACGGAGGCGGGCTATCCGGAGGAACTGGCGTACTTCGAATGTCTTCATGAGCTGAAACTCATCGTGGACCTCTTTTACGAAGGGGGCCTCGAGTACATGAACTACTCCGTTTCCGATACCGCCGAGTACGGCGGCTACTCCCGCGGCCCGCGAGTCGTCACCCCCGAGGTCAAGGCCGAGATGCAGCGCATTCTTGGCGAGGTCCAAAGTGGCGCCTTTGCCCGCGAGTGGATAAAGGAATGCGAAACCGGCGGAACGGAAATGGCCGCTTACCGCCTGGCGACTGACACCCACCCGCTTGAGCAGGTAGGCCGGCGACTTCGCGGCATGATGCACTGGTTGCGTCCAAAGGCCGCGCCAGATACGGCGGCCTCTCCAATGGACCACGCCCCTGCAGAAGCCTGAGCATGAACCGCGGATACCGCTCATACCGAATCGCGCTGCTTCCAGGAGACGGGATAGGACCCGAGGTCCTCTCGTCTGCCATGGAGGTCATGGAGACTGTCGCAGATGTGCACGGGTTCAGCCTTCAAACGGAAGAGTACCCGGTCGGAGGTGCGGCCATTGACCATGTCGGTCAGCCGCTGCCAGCCGGCACTCTGCAAGGTTGCCTGGACTCGGATGGCGTCTTGCTCGGGGCGGTGGGTGGTCCAGCCTGGGATCAGGGCTCCGGCGATCAGCGCCCCGAGGCGGGATTGCTGGCACTTCGGGGAGGCTTGGGCACGTTCGCAAACCTCCGGCCGATCGCGGTACCGCCTGCGCTGGCGGCTCTATCGCCGCTTCGAGAGGAGCGTGTTTCGGGCGTCGACCTGCTGATTGTCCGCGAGCTGACGGGAGGGATCTACTTCGGAGCTCCGCGGACTGAGGGAGACGACGTGGCCTCAGACACCATGCTCTACACGAAGGGCGAGGTTCAGCGAATCACGCGGGTGGCTGGCGAGTGGGCTCGCAGGCGTGGAGGGCGCATCACCTCCGTCGACAAAGCCAACGTGTTGGCGTCGTCCCGATTATGGAGAGCAACGGTGGAGGAGGTACTCCGAGCGGAGTTTCCTGAAATCAAGTTCGACCAGCTCTACGTGGACAACGCGGCCATGCAAATAGTGCGTGATCCGCGGCAATTCGATGTGATCCTGACAGGCAACCTCTTTGGGGACATACTCTCTGATCTGGCTGCCACCCTGCCCGGCTCGCTCGGCGTCCTGCCATCGGCGAGTATCGGAGAGGGCGTTGGCATCTTTGAGCCGGTTCACGGAAGTGCTCCTGATATCGTTGGTCTTGATCGGGCCAATCCGATAGGAATGATCCTCAGTGCGGCCATGATGATGGACCATCTTGGCGAGCCCGAGGCGGCCGCGGCAATCCGCGCCGGCGTGGACGGGGCGTTGAATGATGGTCTCCTGACGGCGGATCTGGCGCGTGATTTGCTCTTTGTCGGCACTCGCGAAATGACCAAGAGTATTTGCAAGCAAGCGGCAGCATCTGCCGCCCGCACCTGAACCTAAAGCTGACCAAGACGGCATGGCCGATTTCGCTACCAACCGGGTAATCATTTTCGATACCACTCTCCGCGACGGCGAACAGGCGCCGGGGGGATCAATGACTGTGCCTGAGAAGGTGCAGATTGCCCATCAGCTGGCGAGGCTGGGAGTGGATGTCATTGAAGCTGGATTCCCGATCTCGTCCCCGGGTCAGGCCGAGGCTGTTCGCAGAATCGCGGCCGAGGTAGAAGGACCCATAATCTGCGGACTGGCGCGCGCCAAGGAAGCCGACGTACACGCGGCCGGCAAGGCGCTGGAGTCCGGCTCCCGCGTCCGCATCCACACCTTCATTGCCACCAGTGACATCCACCTGATGAGCAAGTTTGCCGACGAGCGGTATGGGAAGACGCTCGCGGACAAGCGGTTGACCATAACACAGATGGCCGCCAAGGCCGTCAAGCTGGCCCGCACCTACACAGATGACGTGGAGTTCTCAGCCGAGGATGCTGGGCGCACGGAAATCGATTACCTGGTCGAAGTGGTCCAGGCGGCCGTCGACGCGGGTGCGACCACCATCAATATTCCGGACACCACGGGTTACTGCACCCCGTCGGAGTACGCGGCCCTGTTCACCGAACTGATGGAGCGCTGCCACTTCGGCTCCGAGGTAATTTTCTCCACCCACTGCCACAATGATCTAGGCCTGGCCGTTGCGAACTCTATTGCAGCCGTCCTGGCTGGAGCGCGCCAGGTGGAGTGCACCATAAACGGAATCGGCGAACGGGCCGGGAACGCGGCGCTTGAGGAATTTGCGATGGCCCTGAAGGTGCGAAAGAACGCCTTCGGCCTGGACACAGGAATCGACAGCAAGCTGCTTACCGAGACCAGTCGCATGGTCTCCACGTTTTCTGGATTCGCCGTGCAGGCCAACAAGGCCATAGTCGGGAAGAACGCCTTCAGCCACGAGGCCGGTATTCACCAGGACGGCGTGCTGAAGAATCGCGAGACTTACGAAATCATGAGCGCCGCCGATGTCGGTCAAGAGGTGGAAGCAATCCGCCTTGGACGTCATTCCGGCCGCCACGGACTCTTTTCGCGCCTCGCCAAACTGGGTGTTCAAGTCCAGGAGTCCAATCGCGACACCATCTACGACCGCTTTCTAAAACTCGCCGATGCCAAGAAGGAAATCGGCGAATCAGATCTCTACCATCTCGTGCACGAAGACAACCCCAAGATGAAAGCCCCGCACTACGAACTGGAGTACGCATCCGCGTCAGTGGCGACGAATGCTGATCCCGAGGCGCTGGTCCGGATCCGACATGCCCGGACAGGAAAAGTCGTAGAGCGAGGCGCTACCGGGGACGGACCCATTGACGCGCTCTACCGCGCCATCGACCACGCGGTCGAGGAGAGTCACGATCTGATCAATTACAACATCCGATCGGTCACCGAAGGCGCCGATGCCTTGGGCGAAGTCTCCGTGCTCATCGGAATCGGAGGGCCGTGCTTCAACGGGCGCTCAAGCGGTACCGACGTTGTGCTGGCCTCTGCGCAGGCCTACATCAACGCGCTGAACAGTCTCGCCGCCTTCCGTACGGAGGAAGAGGCCGTCCGCTTTGTAGGCGACGGCATCATGCGCGCCTTCGAAGGCGGCGTAGCCTGATGGGACAGACACTCACAGAGAAGATTCTGGCGGAGCACGCCGGCCGCGAGCGTGTGACTCCAGGGGACAACATCTGGGTGGATGTAGACATCCTGATGACCCATGATGTCTGCGGGCCGCCCACTATCGACATCTTCAAGCGAGAGTTCGGCGAGAACGCCAAAGTCTGGGACCAGAACAAGTTGGTGATCCTGCCGGACCACTACATCTTTACGGAAGACCCGCACGCACGCCGCAACATCGAGTTGCTTCGAGCCTTTGCCGCCCAGCACGACCTCCAGCACTACTACGACGTCGGAACGTCTCGCTACAAGGGAGTCTGCCACGTAGCGCTAGCCGAGGAGGGGTTTAATCGGCCTGGCAACGTTCTCTTTGGAACGGACTCGCACACCTGTA
>JBLFXH010000146.1:0-8455 GCA_047611125.1 Rhodothermales bacterium | reverse complement strand
CAGGAAGTCCAGACGTTGGTTCGCGGGCGCCGGGCGGCTGGGCTGCACGCGGTGAGATTCGACGCGACTGACCTGCCCGGTGGCGTCTATTTCTATCGGGCCGAGTTTGCGGGGCGGGCGGAGACTAGGAGCATGATCCTGCTGAAGTAGGCGGGACGAGCCTCGGGTCTACGCCACCAGCTCCTTTTCCGCGTCAACATCAGCGGTGAACTCAACGCCCACCAGACTCGACACGCCCTGGTGCTGCATCGTGATGCCGTACATCCGATCCGCCGCCTCCATGGTCCGCTTGTTGTGCGTCACGAGCACGAACTGGGTGGACTCGGAGAAGGAGCGAATCAGGTCCATGAAACGGTCCACGTTCGCGTCGTCGAGGGGCGCATCCACCTCGTCCAGAATACAGAACGGGCTCGGCTTGACCAGGTAGATGGCGAAGAGCAGCGCGATGGCGGTCAGGGTCTTCTCGCCTCCCGACAACTGGGCCAGGACGCTCGGCTTCTTGCCGCTGGGCTTGGCGAAGATCTCGATGTCAGACTCCAGCGGATCGTTCTCGTCTTGGAGGACCACGCGGGCATGGGCGTCCTCGCCGAACAACTCGCTGAAGAGGCGCGAGAAGTTGGCCTGTATGGCAGCAAAGGTCTTATCGAATCGGTCCGAGGCCGTGGTGTTAATCTCGGAGATGGTCTCCATCAAGATTGACTCGGCACCCTCGAGATCCTGAAGCTGAGTCTGTAGGAAGTCCAGTCGCTCCTTCTCTTCCTCAAAGGTCTCCAGAGCGAGTTCATTAACGGGCCCGAGGCCGCGAACCTTGGCTCGAATTTCCTGCACCTTACTGGGTGCAGTTTCGGGATCGAAATCTTCGGGTGCCTCGACTCTGGTGGTCTCCAGGTCCAACTCGTACTCCTCAGCTGTGGAGGTGACCAGGTTCTCGGTTCGGGTCTGCACTTCGGCTAGGCGAACCGCCAAGGCGTTCTCCTCCTGCACGTGCTGGTCACGATTGCGACGGAGTACGCGGAGGTCAGCCTCGATTTCGGAGATATGGACCTTAACAAGACTCAGTGCATCCTTCGCTGCCACCGCGTCGCGCTCGACGGTAGTCTTGGCGACGTGCAGATCGGCAATGGTAGTATCGAGCACCACGAGGCGTTTGCCCGCTGTGACCCGAAGGTCTTCTAGCTCCGCCAGTCGCTCCGTCCGTCGGACACGTTCCTGCTCCAGGCGGACAATGTCTTGCTGAACGCGCGACAGGTCGCGGTTCAGGTTATCCAAGTGGTTGCGCGCCTGGACCGCAGTGATATTGGCCTCGCTGTAACCGCCAATGGCGGTCCGTCCATCCACTTCAAGCGTCTGGAACGTCTCCTCGTGACGACCGCGCTCGCCTTCCCACTCGGTCACGCGCTCCTGAGCTTCCTGGACTGCCTCGGACCGGGCAGCGATGTCCTCGCGGAACGTGCTGAGGGATGTCGACAGGTCCTGCCGCCGTTTCGCCAACTCGGCGTTGCGCCGGGAGAGGTTGTCCCGCTCGAGTACTGCCCGCGCATGGGCAGAGCGTGCGGTCGACTGCTCGGTCATGCATTCGCGATGCCGGCGTTCGACCTCCGGAAGAAGCACTTCGGATAGCGCCTTCTGAGCAAGGTCCGCGCGCTCTCGCATTGCCTCCACATTGGCCTGCGCCTGCGCCAAGGCACTCTGCGCCGCGTCCAACTGCTCGCGGCGGCCTAGGCGCCCTCCACCAGAGCGTGATCCGCTGCCGGCAGAACCGGCGTGGACCACGCCGCCGTCCTGTACCCATTCGCCTGCTTCGGTGAAGCACCGGATACCCGGGCCAGAGGCAGCCATGGCCGCGTCCAGGTCATCCACGACTAGGGCATCATGCAGCAGCAGTTGAACCAGTGACTCGTAGCCGGGCTCGAAGCGCACCTCATCGACCAGTGCGCGCGCGCCAGTCGGGACCGGTGCCTTTGATCCTGGACTTGGAAGCCTGTCCAGAATCACAAAGGTGGTACGGCCTTTCTCGGACTCCTTCAGTTTGGAGATGGCCCGCTGAGCTTCGGCCTGCGTCTTGACCACTAGGCACGCCGCAAAGTCGCCGAGTGCGGCCTCTACGGCGGGCTTGACCGCGAGATCGCATCCCACGACATCCGCGACTGTAATCAGTTCGCTCTCGGTCCAGTCGGCATCGCCTGCCAAAAACTGTACGGACTCGGAGAAGTCGTCGAAGCTGGCCAGCAGGCTTTCCAGCAGGCCAACTTCCGCCGCAACGGCATCCATTCGACGTTGGGACACGGCCAGCTCTTCCTTCAGATCGGTAAGCTCCTGACCGCGAGCCTGCCGGCGTTGGACGGCCTCCTCAACCGCCTCGGCAGCGCCCGTGACGGCGGTCTCGGCCAGATCGACGGCCTCCAGTTTGGCCTCGAGGTTTCGCTCAGCTAGATCAAGCTGATCCTTCACATGCGATTCCCGCTCGTCCAGTCCGGCCAGTTCCTCCTGCATCATCTCGACGCGGCTTGAGGAACGGTCCAGGGTCCTGCGGAGCTGGGCGAGGGACTCTGTAGCCTTACGCTCTTCGTTCCGGGCAGTCTGCACTCGTGCCCGCTGCGTCTCGACGGCCTTGACCGCCGTGTCGCGGGCCTGTCGAGCTTTGTCCAGGGCCAACTCAGCCTCTTCGGAGGCCGGCTTGGCACCCGCTATGGTTACCTCTAGGGTCTCCAGAGATGCCGCGAGCAGGGTTGACTGCGTTGCCGCAGACTCTTGCTCCTGGCCCAGTCTGAGAATGTCACGTTCTGTGACGGCAAGCCGCTCTTGAACCAGACGCTGATCGGACTCGGCGGCCCGCAATTTTTCGAGATGGGCACTCAGGTTGGTCTGGATGGCAACAAGCGCCTGTTCGCGCCCCACGTGGCGTGTCCGAAGGGCCTCATGGGCAGCTTCGGCTTTCGCAAGAGCAGCGCCGTCCTGCTCCAGCAGGTCTTTCAGTTCGGCCCGCTTGGCGTTTGAGACCTTCTCTTCGGACTCCAGTTGATCGTATCGAAGCTGGGCCAACGCCAGCTCGAGCTCGCGGAGCCGGGCGCGATGCTTCTTGAATCGTGCCGCCTTCTTGGCCTGACGCTCCAAGGACCGAACGCGTCTATCTAACTCTTCAGTGATATCCCGGACACGCGTCAGGTCAACCTGTGTGGACTTGAGCTTCCGGAGCGTCTGGGTCCGGCGAATCTTGTACTTGGTGATCCCGGCCGCCTCTTCAAACAGGCGCCGGCGGTCCAGCGCGTTGTCCGAGAGCAGCTCCTCAATCATCTTCAACTCGATCACCGAGTAGGCGCCTGCGCCCATTCCCGTGTCCATGAAGAGGTCGGTGATGTCCTTGAGTCGGCACTGGGTGCCGTTGAGGAGATACTCGGACTCGCCAGATCGATAGAGCCGCCGGCCGATGGTCACCTCATCGTACTCGGTGGGTAGGACACCGCGGTTGTTCTCGATGGTGAGCATCACCTCGGCAACGCCCAACGCCTTGCGGTGCCCCGCGCCGTTGAAGATGACGTTCTCCATCTTCTCAGACCGAAGGATGCGCGCGCGCTGCTCGCCAATCACCCAACGGACCGCATCAACCACGTTCGACTTCCCACAGCCATTCGGCCCCACCACGACGGTGACGCCGGGCGCGAAGTTCACGACCGTCCTGTCAGCAAAGCTTTTGAAGCCGTGCAGCTCCAGCTTACTCAGATACATGGCGAGGGATTATTCCGATTCAGGCTCAACCAACCCAGTAAACGGTGTCTAAAGCCGTTTTGCAAGGCGGTGTTTTCCACAGAAGCGCCCAAGGGGTACCGGGTCATAAATGAAGTGTTTACAAGCACCTGTGTTTGATTCATTCCGCGTGGCGAAAACAGATAGCCGTTATTGTCTTGCGCAACGAACGGAAGCCTCTGTCAACTTAGGGGTACGGACCCCTAGAGCAGAATGGTGTCTAACAGCGATTGAATAACCGGCATTCTATACGTATACATATTAAGCTGAACCTGTCCCCCAACAGTTTGTCCCTCCAGAACGACGTAACACAACTCCTAGTGAGCCATCGCGATGGCGAGGAGGGGGCGTCTGCGCAGTTGTTTGCGCTGGTCTATGACGAGCTCCGGGCCATGGCCCACCGTCAATTGCGTTTCAGGAGTCCGGGAGAGACCATCAATACCACCGGGTTGGTCCACGAGGCCTACCTGAAGCTGTTCAATCGGGCTGACGGCGAATGGACCGATCGTGTCCACTTCTTTGCCGTCACCGCTAAGGCTATGCGGCAAATCCTGGTGGACTACGCCCGTGCAAACCGGGCCCAAAAACGGGGAGGTGACGCGCACCGGACCGAACTCGTTTCCGGCATCCTGTACGAAGACGCGCGGTCCCTGGACCTTCTCGATCTGGAGGATGCCCTGGTTAGGCTTAACGAGCTGAACCCCAGACTGGCTCAGATCGTAGAGATGCGGTTCTACGGAGGTATGTCAGTGGAAGAAATAGGAACAGCCCTGGACCTGTCGGGACGAACAGTCGATCGGGACTGGTTCAAGGCGAAGAGTTTTCTCTATCTGGCGCTCAAAGGAACGGAGGGAGCCTGATATGAAAGATGTCCCTACCGGCCAGTGGAAGCGCATCGATGCCATCATGGACGGTGCGCTGGATCTCGATCCAGCCCTAAGAGGTGAGTACGTCCGCAAGGAATGCGGCGATGACCAGGCGCTGCTAAAGCAGGTTCAGGACATGCTAGGCGCCGGCGACATTGCCGGCACGTTCCTCGAGAATAAGGGCCCCGAGATGCTCGGCGAAATGCGCGACGCGGTTCGCAAGGCTGTCGATGCGAAGGACAATGAGCTCCCCGAAACGCACGTCGGCCCGTACCGGCTGATCCGTCCCATCGGCCACGGCGGAATGGGTCAGGTCTACCTGGCGATGCGTGACGATGCGTCGTATACCCGTTACGTGGCCGTGAAGGTGATCCGACGAGGGATGGATACGGACGAAATCCTGAAGCGCTTCAAGATGGAGCGCCGAATCCTGGCGAGTCTTGCGCACCCGAACATTGCCCGGCTCCTTGACGGCGGTGCCACCGAAGACGGGTTGTCCTACTTCGTGATGGAGTACATCGAGGGACAGCCAATCGGCGAGTACTGCAATGCGCAAAAGCTGCCAGTTCGTCAACGACTAGAGCTTTTCCGAAAGGTGTGTGATGCGGTGCAGTTCGCACACAGGAACCTGATTGTCCATCGGGACCTGAAGCCGTCCAACATCTTGGTGACCTCAGACGGCACCCCGAAGCTGTTGGACTTCGGCATCGCCAAGGTGCTGAATCCGAACCTGGCGGGCTACACGATGCCCATGACCAACGTGGATGTTCGGGTCATGACACCCGAGTACGCCAGTCCCGAGCAAATGCGAGGCGATGCGGTCACCACGGCCAGTGACGTCTACCAACTGGGCATCCTTCTCTACGAACTGCTGACCGGTGGCCGTCCGCATAAGACAAAGGGACGGAGTCGAAAGGAGATCGAAGACCTGGTACTCTCCGCGGAGCCAGAGAAGCCCAGTACCGCCATCAGCGGAATCACAGGCGAGGAGGCCAGCAAACGGACACGGCGGGACGGCGCCGGCGGCTCAGCAGTGGAGCGGCTGCGAAAGATGCTCTCCGGAGACCTGGACCGCATCGTCCTCATGGCGTTGCGTAAAGAGGCGGATCGGCGGTATGCGTCGGCGGACTTCTTTCAGGAAGACATTCGGCGCTACCTAGAGGGGATGCCGGTCTCCGCGCAGGCCGATACGGTGTCATACCGGGCGCGGAAGTTCGTCCTGCGGCATAAGGTCGGCGTGGTCGCATCGTCGGCGCTGGTGATTTTGCTGATTGCTGTGACCGTATTGGCGGTACGATTCGCTCTCGTCACGAGCGAGCAGTCAGAACGCATTGTGCTGGCAGCGGCCAAGACGGAGCAGGTGAGTCGTTTCTTGGTGAGCACCTTCCAGTGGGCCAATCCCGAGTACTCGCTTGGTGAGATCGTGACCGTGCCTCAGCTCATGGACCGGGCTGTGGTGCAGATTGACCAGGAGTTGGCCGGGCAGCCCGAAGTGCAGGCCCACATGCTGATGGAGCTGGGGATTGCCTACCGGGAAATGGGAGACTTCGATGCCTCGGAGCGATTGCTGACTCGTGCGCTGGCCATGCGTAGGGCGGACGCCGCCGTCCCGCGGTTGGACTTGGCTGCCAGTATCTTCCAACTTGGTGTGCTCAGGGACTGGACGGGTGAATGGGAGAAGGCCGAGGCACTGCTGGACGAATCGCTCACATTGAGAGAGCAGGAGGTAGGCCGAAACGATCCATTGATTTCCTCAAACCTGAACTCGCTCGCCTCCATCTACGCGTATTCCGGGCGTCGAGACGAGGCGCAGGAGATGTTTCAGGATGCCCTGGAGATCGAGCGCGCAACCGCAGGAGACGGGACGCTGACGTACGCGGAGATCCTCGCCAATCAGGGGTGGGCCCTTCACGACATCGGCCTCGAACTTGAGACTGAGGGCGAGCGCGAAGCGATGCTGGATCGGGCCGAAGAGGCCTACCGAACCTCGCTTGAGCTCCAAGTGGCTCTTTTGGGCGATGGCCACCCAAATGTGGCCTCCATGCACAACAACCTGGGGTCCTTGCTCCAAGACCGGGGCCGATACGCCGCGGCTGAACAAATGCACCGGGAGACTCTGGCCATGCGCCGTGTCATCTACGGCGAAGAGCACTCCCGAGTCGGCAACTCAATCAGCCAGGTTGCCCGTGCTGTCTACGCTCAGGGCAATATGGAAGAGGCGGAAAGGCTGTTTCGTCAGGCGCTGAATCATCACCTGAGCAGTCTACCCGCGGGCCACCCGTTCATTGGACGAGACCGCGCGCTTCTGGGTACCCTGCTGGTTGACAAGGGAGACTATGCTGAAGCGGAGCAACTGCTCTCCGAGGCCTTGGCCATCTATCAGGCCAATCTAGACGAAGGCCATCCCTGGATCACCCAGGCGGACGGCATAATGCAGGCCCTCCTCCTAGAAATCGGACGGGGCGACTACGTTTCCGCACCCTCAGACTGAGCTGAAACTTCTGCAGGCAGGGTCTCGAAGGTTAATCCCGACCCGTCCCCGGAAAGGTCTACACGAATAGTCTCCCCCCGCTCAATCCAGCCGGCCAGCAGTTCTTCAGCCAGTTTGTTGGTGACCTCGCGCTGAATGACCCGCTTGAGGGGTCTGGCTCCGAACACAGGATCAAATCCCTTGTCTCCCAGCCAGACCCGTGCCTCCGGAGTAATCTCAAGGATGACTCCGGCGCTGGTCGATGCCAACTTCTGAACGCTGGCAATCTGAACGTCCACGATCCGGCCGATGACCTCGCGGCCAAGCGGGTGAAACACGATGGTTTCGTCAATGCGATTGAGAAACTCAGGCCGCAGCCGCTTCTTCAGCAGGTTCATCACCTCGTCTTTGAGGCTCTCCTCGGCGCTATTGGTCAACTGACCGTCTAGGGCGTCAAGGCGATCGCGTATGATCTCTGACCCCAGATTCGAGGTCATGATGACAATCGTGTTCTTGAAATCTACGGTTCGCCCCTGATTATCAGTCAGGCGACCATCGTCCAGCACCTGCAGCAGGATGTTGAATACCTCGGGGTGCGCCTTCTCGATTTCGTCCAGAAGAACCACCGAGTACGGTCTGCGGCGCACCTTTTCGGTGAGCTGGCCGCCCTCTTCGTAACCGACATAACCCGGAGGCGCTCCGACCAGTCGACTGACCGTGTGTCGCTCCTGATACTCACTCATGTCGATGCGTATGAGTGCGTTTTCGTCGTTGAAGAGGAAATCCGCCAGCGCCTTGGCCAGTTCGGTCTTGCCCACTCCCGTGGTGCCCAGGAAGATGAACGAGCCGATGGGACGGCTTTCTTCCTGCAGTCCTGCGCGCCCACGGCGAACAGCGTGTGAAACGGCGGCCACGGCTTCCGGCTGACCGATCACGCGTTCCTCCAGCTCCTCCTCCATACGAAGAAGTTTGGCGCGTTCACTCTCCAGCATCCGTGAAACCGGAACGCCGGTCCAGCGCGAGACTATGCTTGCGATGTCTTCCGCATCGACTTCCTCCTTGAGGAGTGCGCCATTCCGCTGGATGACCATCAGGCGCTCCTTGGTATCGGTCACCGTCTGTTCCAACTGTGGGATCCGGCCGTACCGAATCTCGGCCACCTCGCCATATTTGCCCTCACGCTCTAGCGTCTCGGCTTCCAGGCGGGCTTCTTCAATCTCCTCCTTGCTCTGTCTCAGCTCCTGGATTAGCTCTTTTTCCTGATTCCAGCGTGCCCTCAATGCAGTGCGTTTCTCCTCTAGGTTGGCCAGGACCTCGCCGATGCTGGACAGTTTGGTTTCGTCCCGCTCCCGTTTGACGGCCTCGCGCTCAATTT
>JBLFXH010000145.1:0-8465 GCA_047611125.1 Rhodothermales bacterium | reverse complement strand
GGTGGGCTTGGTCGCTCAGGACAACCAACGCATTCGAACCCGAAAAACCGGTGGCCCACCTGATATCAGGCAGGGACGTAAGGACGACGGCGCCGGGCCCATCGACCCGATCACGGATCCGCTGGATGCGGTCTTCCCAGTCAATCTCGTCGTCGGAGGTCTTCCCCATCACCGCCGGGAGGCGTAGTTAGGTGCTTCCTTGGTGATCATGACGTTGTGCGGATGGCTTTCGACAAACCCAGAGGCGGTGATCCTGACAAACTGAGCTTTCTCATGGAGGTCCCGAATCGTGGGACAGCCGCAGTAGCCCATCGCAGCCCGGAGCCCACCTACCATTTGATAGGCCACTTCCCGGAGCGTACCAGAGTAGGGCACTCGGCCCTCAATACCCTCAGGAACGAGCTTCTTGATATCGTCCTCTACATCCTGGAAGTACCGGTCTTTGCTCCCGTCTTCCATCGCGCCAATCGAACCCATTCCGCGATAGGCTTTGAACTTCCGCCCCTCAAGTAGAATGGTCTCGCCGGGGCTTTCCTCTACCCGGGCGAAGAGGCCTCCGATCATGACGCTCTCGGCGCCAGCTGCGAGCGCCTTGGGCACATCGCCGGTGACCTTGATGCCTCCGTCAGCAATGATCGGGATATCGGCCGCGCGTCCCACGGCCGCGCACTCCATCACCGCGGTCAACTGAGGTACGCCCACACCAGCGACAATCCGCGTGGTGCAGATAGAGCCCGGGCCGATGCCGACTTTCACTCCGTCGGCTCCTGCGTCTATGAGATCAGCTGTGGCCTGAGCCGTGGCCACGTTGCCAGCAATGACGTCAAGGTCAGGATAGCGCGCTTTGACCTCTCTGACGGCGTTGAGGACGCCTTCGGAGTGCCCGTGGGCGGTGTCGATCGTCACGAAGTCCACCTCCGCCGCGACCAGAGCCGCGACCCGATCCAGAATGTCCGTGGTGATCCCGACCGCCGCACCAACCCGGAGGCGACCGAGGTCATCCTTGCAAGCGTGGGGAAACTGCTTCTTCTTCTGGATGTCCTTGAATGTAATTAGGCCCTTGAGGCGGCCGTCTGCATCCACGACGGGCAGCTTTTCAATCTTGTGCTCCTGTAGCTTCGCCTCGGCTTCTTCGAGAGTGGTACCGATTGGGGCGGTTACCAGCGGCGCCGGAGTCATGATCTCCCGGAGTTTGCCCGCGCCGTCCATTTCAAATCGAAGGTCCCGATTCGTGACAATGCCAACCAGGACGTCATTCTTGTCCACTACCGGTATGCCTCCAATCGAGTACCGGGCCATCTGAGCGCGCGCGTCCGCGACGGTGTCGTCGGGCGAACTGGTGATGGGATCCTGAATCATCCCGCTCTCCGAACGCTTAACGCGTCTTACCTCCGCCGCCTGCTGCTCAATGCTCATGCTCTTGTGAAGGACACCGACTCCCCCCTCCCGCGCTAGCGCGATGGCCAGATCGGACTCGGTCACCGTATCCATTGCCGCAGACACCAGCGGAATGTTGATCTGGATCTTGCGGGTCAGGCGACTAGTAGTGGAGACATCCCTAGGCATCACATCGGAGCGGGCAGGTACCAGCAGGACGTCATCGTAGGTGAGGCCCTCGCCACGTATTTTCGAAGACATGGCGGTGGCGGCCTGCTCCAAAAGGTCTAGAGGCTGCATATTATCGTTTCATTTTGACGGCCCGATAGAGCCGGCTTACTTCCTTGTCGGTCAGCTTGCGCCACTTGCCGCGCCGCACGCCGCTCGCCGTCAGGCCGGCATATTTCACGCGCTCAAGGTGGTTGACTTCGTGCCCGAGTGCTTCAAACATCCGCCGCACAATCCGGTTGCGACCCGAGTGCATGGCCACGCCTACTTCAGTCCGGTCGCCAGGCGTCAAATAGGCGGCCTGATCGACTTGGGCCATGCCGTCCTCGAGTTCGATCCCGCTGAGGAGTCGACCGATTTCTTCTTCCGTTACCTTGCGTCCGGTCTTTACCCGGTAGAGTTTTTCAACCTCGAAGGAGGGGTGCATCAGGCGATGGGCGAGATCACCATCTGAAGAGAGAAGCAGGATACCCGTCGTATCGCGGTCTAGTCGGCCGACGGGAAAGAGCGCCGACTTGATTTCGTCCGGCATGTCGATCAGGTCGAACACAGTCTCCCTGCCTTTCTCATCACTCTTGGTGGTGATGGCGCCAGACGGCTTGTTGAGCAGGATGTACACGCCTCCCACGGCGGTAATCACCTTTCCGTTCACCTTGACCTCGTTCGTGGCCTGGACTTGGGTTGAGTAGTCTGAGACAACAGCTCCGTCCAGTTCCACCAGTCCACTCTTGATCATATCATCGGCCTCACGTCTGGAGCAGACTCCGGAACGGGCAATGAAACGATTGATCCGCATCGGAAAAGACGCTGCGTCCGCCTTGGGGACGACCGGATCCTTGACGCGCTTGCCGTCCTTCCACTGGGGTGCCGGCTTTCGCGCGCGGCTGGTGTCGGTCTTCGGTCGACGGGCTTTGGGATTGGGGCGCTTCATTCTGCGGTTCGGTCAGGGCCGGTGTCGACGTGGTGATCCGTCGGTGGTTCAGTGGGGCTGGGCGTCTCCGCGTTGTCCACTGGGGTGGCAGCCTGCATCTCGCTGAGGCCGCTCTTCATGAGAAGGAGCGCGCGCTCACGGTGGAACGCTGGGTCATCGAGGATGGTCTCGATCTCCCGTAGATTGGGCAGATCATCGACGGCGTTCAGTCCAAAGAGCTCCAGGAAGCGTCCCGTAGTGCCATAGAGTAGCGGCCGGCCAACGGACTCCGAGCGCCCGACCACATCGATGAGACCCATCTCAAGGAGGCGGCGGATGGCGTAGTCGCAGTCCACGCCCCGAACAAACTCGACCTCAGGCTTCGTGGTGGGCTGTCGGTACGCAAGAATGGCTAGCGATTCGAGGAGAGATCTGCTCAGGCGACGCTGCTTTTGGTCTTGGAAAAGCTCTTTGATGTAGGAGGCGACTGCAGGAATTGTGGCCATGCGGAAACCTCCGCTCCACGCCTCTATCCTGAGAGGCCGATCCTGCTCGGCATAACGTTCGTTCAGCGTTTCCACGGCGTGCAGCACGTCTGCCTCCGATGGACGGTCCCGGCCCGAGACGTCGGCGAGAATTTCTGCGATCCTGATGGAACTGATCGGGTGTTCGGCGGCAAATACTAGCGCCTCAACCACCTGCTCCAGCCTGTTGCTGCCGATGGCGCCATATCCCGCGGGTGCGTCTCCTTCTTCCATTACGTGGTAGCGCCCTCTTCGCTGGTTGGGTTGCCGGAGGTTGAAAGGTAGAAATCCAATGCGGATTGCTCCACGAATATGCCAACAAGCCCACTGCGGGCCATTTCGAGGACGGCCAGGAACGTTGCAATGATAAAGCTGCGGGTCTTGCCGGTAGCGAGTTCTACGAACGAGTGCCTCTCCCCGTCCTTTAGAATGTCCTCGAGATAGTCCTGCTGGCCCTCCTGAGACCAAGACTCGGCCTCGACCCCGTGGGTTACCACCTCGACCTGCGAGTCCGTCAGCACGCGCCTTAGGGCCTGCACGAGATCAAAGATGCTGGCCTCGGCAATCGTGTCACCGGCTTCCTGAAGCTCGGCAGCCATGTCTAGCTCCTGCCCGCGCGTAAACTGCTCTTGCCTGCGATCGTGGGCCGCCGAAAGGATCTCAGAGGCTTCCTTGAATCGGATGTATTCCAAGAGGCGCTCCACCAACTCCTGACGTGGGTCGATGGGCTCCCCTTCATCGTCCAGTTCCTGGCTGGGCAGCAACATCCTTGTCTTGATGTTGATCAGCAGCGCAGCCATGTAGAGGAATTCGCCTACGCCGTCCAGGTCAACCTGCTCGAGAAGCCGGACGTAGGCCAGAAACTCGTCGGCTATCCCCGCAATCGGAATGTCATAGATATCCAACTCGTCACGCCGGATAAAGAACAGGAGCAGGTCCAGCGGGCCCTCAAATTGCTGAAGCCTTACCTCATACATCGGCGCCGACAGCCTCACGTCGGTTTCTGAACCACTCGAGTGTCGCTTCCAGACCATTGCGAACGTCCACGGTTGGCTCCCAACCCAGCCACTCCATGGTGTAGGCGTAAGACAGCACACTGCGCTTCTGTTCGCCGGGCATCCCTGGGCCGTGCTTTTCTGGCAAGGCTGGATCGATCAGGTCCCGAAGTATGCGGAATAGTTTATTCACGTCGGTCTCCACAGAGGTGCCCACATTGAAAATGCCGGATCCCGGATGGGCCAGAGCAGCCAAGTTCGCTGAGACCACGTCTCGGACAAACACATAGTCCCGAGTCTGCTCCCCGTCGCCGTTGATGACGGTCGGTTCACCTGCCAGGAGGCGCTCCGCGAAAATGGCTACCACTCCGGCCTCCCCGTGCGGATTCTGACGGGGACCATAGACATTCGCGTAACGCAGCGCCACGTACTCGACGCCGTATTGCTCTTTGTAAAAGAACAAATATTTTTCGCATGACAGCTTAGCTATCCCATAGGGTGACAACGGCTTGAGGGTGTGCTGCTCATCCTGAGGTACATACTCCGGCTCGCCGTAGATGGCGCCGCCTGTCGAGGCAAACACCACCTTGCGGAGTCCATTCGAACGTCCAGCCTCAAGCAGATTCAGCAGCCCGCCGATGTTCACATCCGCGTCGTATCGGGGGTCAGCAACACTCTTTCGGACGTCCATCTGGGCCGCGTGGTGGACCAGGATCTCGAACTTCTCAGTCTCGAACAGAGCCGCAGCTTCCCGTGACCGAACATCCAGGACGTGCAGTGTGGCTGCATCCGGGACGTTACCCCGATTGCCCGATGACAGATCGTCGAGGATGTGAACCTGGTGCCCCTGCCCTACCAGGGCATCCGAAATGTGTGAACCAATAAACCCGGCGCCGCCGGTGACAAGTACTTTGCTCATGTATGCGTGATGCTCGCGCGGGCGCCGCGCGTAGGTGGTTAGGCGGCCGTAGGCAGCAGAGTGACTGTTGAGAAGTCAGCGGGCCGGAATAGGAGTTGCGCCAGATCCAGGACTTCTTCCTTGGTAACCGAATCTACCTGTTCCAGAATGTCGTCCAGGCTGACATACTTGCCGTAGTAGAGCTCCTGTCTACCTAGACGCATCATTCTGGAGCCCATGCTTTCGAGTCCCAGCATGATCGAGCCCTTGACTTGGCTCTTGGCCTGCTTGAGCATTCGATCGCTCACCGCCGTCTGCGCCAGCTTGTCTAATTCCTTGAAGATCAGCTTCTGTGCCCTGTCCACCTTGGTCGCATCGGTACCCATGTAGATCCCGAACTCTCCGGTATCCGAGTAGAGATTATTGAACGAGTAGATCTGATAGCAATAGCCGTATTTCTCCCGGATGTTCTGGTTCAAGCGGCTGGACATTCCGCCACCCACGATGGTGTTGAGAACCGACATGGGAATACGACGGTCATCAAACACATCAAGGGCCTGCCTCCCCATTACCAGGTGGGCCTGCTGGATGCCTCTGCTCTCACGCACGTGACGCGCCACAGAAGACTGAACGGGTGCTCGGAGTGCGGTCGGTGACTTAGCCCGGACCGTCAAAAAGGCCTTTTCAACCAGCGACACTACTCGCTTGTGGCTGACATTCCCTGCAACGGAGACGACAAGCCGATTCGGAGTGTAGCGCCGACCTACATAGCCAAGCAGTTGGTCCCGGGTAAAAGTGCGCACCGTCTCCTCGAACCCGATCACGGGGCGGCCCATGGGGTGGTCGGGATACAACACCGATTCGAACCGATCAAAGATCAGTTCTTCAGGGGCATCTTCGTACATCCGCATCTCTTCCACCACAACGTCCTTCTCCTTCCCCATCTCCCGCTCGGGAAAACTGGGCGAAAGGACCAAGTCACATACGGTGTCGATGGCTCGCGCTAGGTACTCGTCCAGGGCGCGTGCATAGTAGCAGGTGTACTCTTTTGCAGTGAACGCGTTGAGATAACCTCCCACTGCTTCCATCCGCTGCGCGATTTGGTGCATGCGCCGCTTATTGGTGCCCTTGAACACCATGTGTTCAATGAAGTGGCTGATGCCGCTCTCTGAAGCCTCCTCGTCCCGACTGCCCGTATCAATCCAAACGCCAACCGACACGGATCGAACCGATGGGATGCGCTCTGTGACGACACGAACACCGTTGTCGAGGGTGCTCTTCTCAAACTCTGGAAATGCGGTTGGGGTCAAGGAAAAAGGAGTTGGTTCGCTGTCAGTGCTACGGTAAATACCGGGCGCAGGTTGATGCAACGGGCAGAGCCCTCAACCGTGCCCTTCGAGAGCGAATTGTTATCAATGGCAACTACCATATGCGGTAACGCCGTCCGCCGCCCGTAGGCGACAGACGGCGCACCGTCCAACATAAAGCCGAAAACGACTAGTCGTCGTTGCGATCGCTGCCGCCGTTACCGGCGCTATCGCCGCCGGCGTCGCTGCGGCTGCTGTCGCTGCCACCATCACGGCTTCCGCTTTCGCTGCCGCCGTCACGGCCACGTCCGCCGTCACGACCACCGTCGCGCCCGCCACGTCCGCCGTCACGACCACCGTCACGTCCACCGCGACCACCGTCACGTCCACCGCGTCCGCCGTCACGACCACCACGACCACTGTCGCGTCCGCCGGAGCGTCCGCCGGAGCGTCCGCCGGAGCGTTCGCGGGGGCGTTCTTCGTAGCCTTCTGGCTTCTCGAGAAGCGGCTTGCGAGAGAAGCGAAGCTTGCCGTCGGGGCGAACCTCGATGAGGGCAACCTTGACCTTGTCACCCACCTGCATGTAGTCTTCGACGCGCTCCACAAACCCGTAGTCGAGCTCTGAAACGTGCAGAAGGCCTTCCTTGCCTGGCATGATCTCGATGATGGCGCCGAAGCCTTCGGTCTTGCGGACCGTGCCTTCGTAGATCTCGCCCTCTTCGGGGACGGTCACAATGCCCTTGATGATCTCCAGAGCCGCGGCTGCATCAGCCTCGTTCGTGGCAGCAACGGTAACAATCCCGACGCCATCTTCTTCCGAGATGTCGACGGAGGTGTTCGTGTCGCGCTGGATGCCCTGGATGATCTTTCCACCGGGGCCGATCACCGCGCCAATGAAGCTGGAATCGATCGTGATCTGGGTCAGGCGAGGCGCATGTGCCGAGAGTTCTGGACGCGCTGCGGCCAGTGTCTCGTCCATGATGTCCAGAATGTGGAGACGTCCCTCGCGGGCCTGCATGAGTGCCTTTGAAAGCACCTCACGAGACAGGCCGTTGATCTTGATGTCCATCTGGCAAGCCGTGATACCGTCGCGGGTACCGGTCACCTTGAAGTCCATGTCGCCCAGGTGATCCTCGGTGCCGAGGATATCGCTGAGAACGGCAGTCCGGTCTCCGTCTGCAATCAGGCCCATGGCGATGCCACTGACAGCCTTCTTCATCGGGACGCCCGCGTCCATCAGTGCCATGGAGCCGGAGCAAACCGAAGCCATGGAGCTGGAGCCGTTGGACTCGAGAACGTCACAATTCAGACGAATCGTGTACGGGAATTCTTCGGTCGGGGGCAGCATGGGCATGAGCGCACGCTCTGCCAACATACCGTGACCTACCTCGCGACGGGAAGGCCCGCGGAGGAACTTGACTTCGCCAACCGAGAACGGCGGGAACCAATAGTGCAGGAAGAAGCGCTTGTCCTTGTTGTCGAAGATCTGATCGACGGGCTGGACGTCCTTGGACGTTCCAAGCGTGACCTGGGAAATCACCTGCGTCTCACCGCGGGTGAAGATGCCCGAGCCGTGGACGCGCGGCAGGTAGCCGGTTTCGGTCCAGATGTCACGCACCTGATCCAGGCTACGACCGTCAATACGCTTGCCCTCGTCCAGGATCATGTCCCGGATGGCCTTCTTCTCAACGCTTTCGGCAGCCTCTTTGATGTTTCCGGATGTCCAGCCTTCGGCCGTCTCCTTTACAGCATCGTCACCGGAGCCCAGCAGTGCTTCGACTGCCTTCGCCTTGATGGTGTCAACACCGCCATAGAACGTAGACTTGTCGTAAGGAGCGCGGACATGCGCTGCGAAATCGTCGGCGACGAGTTCAGAAACGCGGGCCACGATGCCTTCGGGAAGAGCGCGCGGGGTGAACGTGAACGGAGCCGCTCCGCCTGCATCAGCCACCAGATCGTTCTGGGCTTGGCAGAGTTTCTTGATGGCTTCGTGCGCCAGGTCGAGTGCTTCCAGCATCTCTTCCTCGGACACCTCATCCATCTCGCCTTCCACCATAACGATGGCATCAGCCTTACCGGCCACGATGAGGTTGAAATCGGTTCCTTCGAGCTCGGTGAACGTCGGGTTCACAACGAACTCACCATCGGTGCGGCCCACACGTACCTCAGCAATCGGACCCTCATACGGAGCGCCGGCCAGCATGAGTGCTGCTGAGCAGCCACATG
>JBLFXH010000144.1:0-8487 GCA_047611125.1 Rhodothermales bacterium | reverse complement strand
CGAAGAAAACGATCGCTCACGTTCGGCCTACGACGCCCAGAAAGCTGCGTACGATCTCGCCAAACTGGCCCTCGAGCATACCACCGTCCGGTCACCGATTTCTGGCGTGGTATCCAGCCGGATGATCAAGGTGGGCAACATGGTGCAGACCTATTCGCCCACGTTTCGAGTAACGTCGTTCAGTCCGCTGTTGGCGGAAATGCACGTTCCTGAGCGCGAACTGAACAAGCTCAGTCCGGGTCAGGTGGCCGCGGTTCTGGTGGATGCGTTGCCGGAAGAGGAGTTCGTCGGGCGAATTCTCCGGATCAGCCCTGTGGTGGACGCGTCCTCGGGCACGTTCAAAGTGACGGTTGAAGTTCGAGATCAGTCCCGGCGTCTGAAGCCCGGCATGTTTGGGCGAATCGGCATCGTCTACGACACCCATGCGGACGCCACTCTGGTGCCCAAGCAGGCCGTCCTCTCGCAGGACGACGAGTCAGCCGTCTATATCGTTAGGGGTGACACCGCCTATCGCCAACTGGTGGTTCGTGGTTTCGAGAACAGTGGATTCGTCGAGGTGCTTACAGGCCTGGCACCGGGCGATGAGGTCATCACAACAGGTCAGACCAATCTTCGGGACAGCTCCCGGGTCGAGGTTATCCGGTAGCATTTTATCCCTTCGGGGAGAGTCTCATGAAGATTATCGAGATCGCCACCCGGCGGCGCGTCACCATCGCGATGTTCACGGTGGCCGTAGCCCTTTTCGGGTCCGTATCCCTTTCCCGGCTGAACCTCAACCTGCTGCCGGACCTGTCCTATCCGACGCTGACCATTCGGTCAGAGTATGAGGGCGCGGCGCCGGTGGAGATCGAGAATCTCCTAACAAAGCCCGTCGAGGAGGCTTTGGGCGTAGTCAAGAACGTCAAGGAGATGCGGTCAGTGTCACGGGCCGGCCAGTCAGACGTGGTCCTGGAGTTCGATTGGGGCACCGACATGGATCTGGCCGGCATCGATGTGCGGGAGCGCCTGGATGCGCTGCTGCTGCCGTTGGAAGCGTCCAGACCCGTCCTTCTGCGGTTTGATCCGTCGTTCGATCCGGTGATGCGCTATGCGCTGTTCATGGAGCCGGAGACCCGGCGAGCGGAGGCCGCCACAGAGACGCCGGTTCAGGGAGTGGTGCTCCAGGACGCTCCGGCCACAGATCTGGAAGCACTGAAAGTGCTCCGCCGATTCGCCGACGAGCAACTGAAGAAGGAGCTGGAGTCGGCCCTGGGAGTCGCGGCCGTCAAGGTCAGCGGCGGCCTGGAGGACGAAGTCCATATCTACGTGGACCAGGAGAAACTCGCGCAGCTCGGAATTCCGATCGAACGCATCGTCCAGGTGATCCGCGCGGAGAACGTCAACTTGTCTGGCGGCCGCCTCGAGGAGGGAGTCCAGCAGTTTCTGGTCCGAACCGTCAATCAGTTCGAGTCTGTCGCCCAGATGGGAGACGTGATCCTGGACACCCGCGAGGGACGGCCCATCTACTTGCGTGACGTCGCCGAGATTTCGATGGGCTTCAAGGAGCGTGAGGCCATCGCGCGTATCAACGGTGTCGAAGCTGTTGAGCTGGCCATCTACAAAGAGGGTGACGCCAACACGGTTGCCGTGGCCGACGCTGTCAAGGCACGGCTCGACCGCAGCGGGCGGCTGTTTCCAAATCGCGTCCGGATCGAGAAGGTCTACGACCAGTCCGTGTTCATAGAGAGCGCGGTAGACGATGTGGTGAACGCCGGCCTGATTGGTGGCCTGCTCGCGGTCCTAGTCCTGTACCTCTTCCTGCGGAATTTTGCCGCTACGATGATCATCTCAGTGTCGATTCCGGTCTCGGTGATCGCGACGTTCAACATGATGTACGGGTATGACCTGACCCTGAACATCATGTCGCTGGGGGGGCTGGCACTGGGAATAGGGCTGCTGGTCGATAACTCCATTGTCGTCCTGGAGAACATTTCTCGGCACCGAGAGCGCGGCGCGAGTCCGTTGGAGGCCGCTCAGAAGGGGGCTAGCGAAGTCGGGCGAGCAGTCGTGGCCTCGACCCTTACCACGGTTGCTGTCTTCTTTCCGCTGGTGTTCGTCCAAGGCATCGCCGGTCAGCTGTTCCGTGACCAGGCACTGACGGTGACATTCTCGCTTCTTGCATCCTTGATCGTGGCGATCACGCTCATTCCGATGCTGGCTTCGATCGGCGGCTCCGCCAAGCAGACCTTTGAGGAGCCGAAACGGCCCGAGCCCTCGACACGATTTGGCAAGGCCACCGGTAGGATTCGGTATGTGCTACTGAACCGAATCCCGTACTTCCTGGCCCGTGGCGCCTACCTGGCCGTGAAGGGCCTGGGGACCGCGGCCGGCTGGGTGATGCGGCCCATCGCTGGCGGCTTCAACAAGCTCTTCGATGCCGCGGGCTCCCGATACATGCCGGTGCTGCGCTGGTCGCTGGACCATCGGGGCACGGTCCTGATGACGGCGCTCCTGATCTTCGCGGCGTCCCTGACGCTGGTGCCTTCGCTGGGAATCGAATTGATTCCGCAGCTTGCACAGGACGAGTTTAACGTGGAGATGCGACTGCCACCAGGGACGCCACTAGCCGAGATGGATCTCGCCATGAGAGACGTCCAGTTGGCCGCGAACGCCGCTCCGAACGTGTCGGCCTCATTCGCCGTTGCCGGCAGCGGAAACCGATTGGATGCCAATCCCGATGAGGGGGGCGAGAATTGGGGCGAACTCCACGTGGCCCTTGAGCGCGGGTCAGGTGACCTGGGTGAAGCCCAGGCCGTGGAGCGGATCCGCGGCGGCCTGGCCCGAGTGCCTGGCCTGCAGTACAAGATTGAGCGGCCGACACTGTTTTCATTCAGGACTCCAGTTGAACTGGAAGTCTCTGGATACGATCTCGAGGGGCTGAAGCTGGTTTCTCAGGCCCTGGCTGGCAGGCTGCGGGACTCGGACCGATTCGCCGACGTCAAGTCCAGCATGGAAGTCGGCCATCCCGAGGTGCAGATTCGCTTCGATCGGGAGCGGGCGGCTGCGCTCGGTCTCTCGGTGGCAGACGTGGCCAACCGACTCGTATCCAACGTTCGCGGATCCGTGGCCACACGCTATTCCTGGAATGACCGCAAGATCGATGTCTTGGTTCGGACGCGCCAGGAGGATCGTGCATCGGTGGACAAGCTCCGCGAGTTGATCGTCAATCCCGAGAGTGCGAGGCCCATCAGCCTCAGCAGTATCGCTGAGCTGGATGTAGGCATCGGCCCCAGTGAGATCCGGCGCGTGAGCCAGCAGCGGGTGGCCCTTGTCACAGCCAACCTTCAGTATGGTGATCTGGGAGCGGCCGCGGATGAACTGGCCTCCGTGGTGGCCTCCGTTGCAACGCCTCGGGGCATCTCGGTTCGGGTTGCCGGCCAGAATCAGGAGATGGGCGATTCCTTCCGCTCACTCATCATGGCGCTGCTCCTGGCCATGTTTTTGGTCTACCTGGTGATGGCCTCTCAATTCGAGTCGCTGCTCCATCCCTTCGTCATTTTCTTTTCGATTCCGCTGGCGGCAGTGGGTGCCATTTTTGCCCTCTGGGTCACCGGGTCTACGGTCAGCGTGGTTGTGTTCATTGGCCTGATTCTCCTGGCCGGCATAGTGGTCAACAACGCCATCGTCCTCGTCGACCTGATCAATCAGCTTCGCGAGGGGGGCATGGACAAGCTGTCGGCCATCGTGGAAGCCGGCGGCCAGCGCTTGAGACCCATCCTCATGACCACGATGACAACGACGCTTGGCCTGATCCCGATGGCCATTGGATTCGGTGAGGGTTCGGAAATTCGGGCGCCCATGGCCATAACCGTGATCGGCGGCCTTGTGGTCTCGACCATGCTGACACTGGTCGTGATCCCCACCATGTACGCTGTGCTCGACCGCAAGCCCTGACGCCAGTATGATGAATCTGCCAGAGCTCTCGATGTCGCGGCCAGTGACCACCATGATGGTCTTCGTCTGTGTGGTGGTGGTCGGTCTGATTTCCAGCCGGCTCGTGCCACTGGAGCTGTTTCCGGAGGTGTCTCAGCCGTTCCTAAACGTCACTATTCCGTATCCGGGTTCGACTCCCGAGGAAGTCGAGCGGGAAATCACGCGACCTGCAGAGGAAGTCCTGGCGACCATGCCGGGCCTGAAGAGCCTGAACTCAAACTCGAATGAGGGCGGTTCAAACCTCTTCCTGGAGTTTGAGTGGGGCGCCGATACGGACCTGAAGGCCATCCAGGTTCGTGAGCGGATGGACGCGGTCAAGGGCCAATTCCCGGCCGACGTCGAGCGCGTTTTCGTCAATCGCTTCAACATGGCTGACGAGCCCATCCTGCAACTCAGACTATCGTCTGAGAAGGACCTCTCGGGGTCCTACGAACTCCTGGACCGGAAACTGAAGCAGGTTCTGGAGCGGGTCGAGGGCGTCTCGCAGGTGGATCTGTACGGGGTCAACCGGCGAGAGATCAAGATCGAGCTACTGGCTGGCCGCATAGCTGCCCACCGAATCGACCTGGGCAAACTCACCGCAGACCTGCAGCGGGCAAATTTTTCAGTGACAGCCGGGCGTATTAGCGATGGCAGACAGCGCTATGTGGTCCGTCCGTTAGGTGAACTGCGCACGGTGCAGGAAATCACCGACCTGATCATTCGGCAGGATGGCCTTCGCCTATCGGACGTGGCTCGGGTGACGCTGGATGATCCGGAACTGGATCACGGTCGTCACCTAAACCGGAACTACGCGGTCGGGCTCGACATCCGGAAAGAGGCTGGCGCGAATACCGTGGGGGTGGCGGAGCGCATCGAAGAAGCGCTGGCCCAGGTTGGGGAGGACCCCGACATGACCGGGGTCAACATCTACTACATGGGCAACGCGGCGGAGGGGATTGTCCAGTCGCTAAGCGATCTGCTTGAGTCAGGCGCTTGGGGTGGTCTCTTTGCCCTAATAGTGCTGTTCTTTTTCCTGCGCCGGGTGTCAACCACGCTGGTGGTCACACTGGCGGTGCCTATCTCCATTCTCTGCACGGTAGGCGCCCTCTATTTCCTGGGTTTCACGCTCAACATCCTGAGCATGATGGGCCTCATGCTGGCGGTCGGGATGCTGGTGGACAACGCGGTGGTGGTCACCGAAAACATCCATCGACACCAGCGGATGGACCCCGACAATCCGAAGGAGGCCACGCTGCGCGGAGTCAAGGAAGTCTCGTTGGCCGTGACGGCCGGCACGCTGACCACAGCCATCGTTTTCCTGCCGATGATTGTGAGCCAGGCGGACGAAGTGACGCTGTTTCTCAAGCATGTGGCGGTGGCCATCAACATATCGCTTATCGTCTCGCTCTTGATTTCGCTCACGGTGGTACCGCTCCTAGCGTCCAAGCTCAAGCCGCCTCCGCTAAGCGACAAGAAGAGTTCGGTCGATTGGCTGACCGAGCGATACGCCCGCCTTCTGGACGGCATGCTGCGCAGGCCCAAGCTGGCTGCGGCCATTGTGGTGGGCACACTCCTGAGCGTCGCGATTCCGGCGTCCATGGTGAACATGGACTTCTTCCCGGACAACGAGGGCGAGCGCGAGATCTCCGTCTTGTACAACATCCAGGGCCAGTACACGGTCGAGCGGGTGGAGGAAGCGGTGGACGAGATGGAGGAGTACCTCTTCGCCAACATGGAGCGGTTCGAGATCGAGAACGTGTATTCCTACTACGAAGGCGGCTCGGCCCAGTCCACGCTGCTCCTAGATCCGGACAGCGACACGGACATAGCAGAACTGGAAGACCGCATTCGGGAGGGCTTTCCGAAGATGGCCATTGCGCGCCCGTCGTTTAACTGGAGTGGCGGATTGAGTGGCGAAAACGTTCGGATTTTGCTCCAAGGAGAGTCCAGCGACCGCCTGGTCGCGCTGTCGCGAGACGTCGCCGAGATATTGGGCCGGGTCGATGGCTTCAAGGATGTCCGGTCCGAAGCCGAGACTGATGACCAGGAAGTCCAGGTGGTGGTGGACCGGGATCGCGCCGGCCAGTATGGGCTCTCCGCCCAGGACGTGGCGCGCACCGTCTCAACGGCCATGCGCGGGCAAAACCTGCGCCGGGTCCGAACTGACGAAGGAGAGGTGGATCTGAGGATTGAGTTTCAGAATCGGGACCGCCGCTCGGTGACCGACCTCCGCAATCTCCCGCTGCAGCTGGCCAATGGGGACCAGGTCAGGTTGGCCTCGATGGCAGACCTGACCACCAAGCGCGCCCGGCGGTCTATCCAACGGGAAGACCGGATCACCATGATGGGCGTCACGGTGTTCTTGGACGGCATCACTTTGGAGGAGTCGCGAGACCGAATCGCCCAAACCATGTCCAACTACGAGTTGCCAGCGGGCTACACCTGGGGCTACGGACGCCGGTTCGACGATGAGGCGAACAGCCAAGAGATCATGATGATGAATCTCCTGCTCGCGCTGATCCTGATCTATCTGGTGATGGCCTCGCTCTTTGAGTCGCTCATCCATCCGGCGGCCATCTGGACGTCCATCCTGTTCGCCATCGTGGGCGTGTTCTGGTTCTTCCTGATCACCGGGACGACCTTTCAGATCATGGCCTGGATAGGGATTCTCGTGCTGATCGGGGTAGTGGTCAACAATGGCATAGTTCTCATCGACCACATCAATCATTTGAGGTCCGAGGGACTCGAGCGTCACGAGGCTATTGTACAGGCGGGGCGCGACCGAATGCGTCCGATTGTGATGACCGCGGCCACCACCGTCCTGGGTCTCGTTCCACTCTGCATCGGAGTTACGCAGATCGGCGGCGATGGGCCGCCCTACTTTCCGATGGCCCGTGCGATTGTGGGAGGACTGACCTTCTCAACGCTGGTGACGCTGGTGATCTTGCCCGCGGTTTACGTCTTCCTGGACGACGTGCGGAACTGGGGATGGCGCACCGCTCGCGCCGCCAGCGCCGTCCCGAAATCCTGAAGTCGTATCTTGGGGCGTGACCCGAACAACCCGCATTCTGGACGATCCCGAGGAGGCCGCGGCCGTGATTCGGTCGGGTGGCTTGGTGGCCTTTCCAACCGAGACTGTCTATGGATTGGGCGCCGATGCCCTGAACCCGGATGCCATCGCGGCCGTGTTCGCGGCAAAGGGGAGACCTGACGACAATCCTCTCATTGTCCACGTGGCCGAGGTCTCCGGCGTGTCGCAGGTTTGCGATGCGATTCCGCCTGCGGCCTCGGCCCTGCTGGCCGCGTTCTCACCGGGCCCACTGACTTTGGTCGTTCCGCGGTCCGAGCGGGTGCCGCCTTCCGTATCAGCCGGCCTCGGAACCGTGGGTGTTCGAATCCCGGGCCATCCCGTGGCCCAGGCACTGCTCCGCGCGGCCCGGTGCCCCGTGGCCGCGCCGTCGGCCAATAGGTCGGGTCGTCCGAGTGCGACCACTTGGGAGGCCGTTCTGGCCGATCTGGATGGTCGGGTGGACGCGGTCCTGAGGGGCTCTCGTCCGAAGGTGGGAATCGAGTCCACCGTCGTGGACTGCACCGGACCGGTTCCAGCGATTCTCAGAGCCGGTTCCGTGACCCTGGAGCAACTGCGGACGGTCATCCCCGAGACCATAGCGCGGGGGGAGAGGGAGGCTGCCAGTCCCGGCACTCGGCACCTTCACTATGCACCAGACGCTCGGGTTAGGGTTGTCGAAGCCCCCTCTCCCCGCAGTACGGCCGCCTATATAGGCTGGAGCCGTCCAGGTGATGGCTACATGCTTGAGTCCTTGGTTGACGGCCTGGATGAGTACGCGCATGCGCTGTACGACTTCTTTCGACGGTGCGACCAGGCGGGGGTTCAGGAAATCGACTGCGAGTGGCCGACGGACGTCGGAATTGGCCGAGCCCTGCAGGACAGATTGCGCCGGGCAGAGGCGGCGTCAGCCGCCTGAGTGAAGGAGTAGTGTATTCATCACGCGAGCCAGAACCCGAGGCCACCTTCCGAAAATCGGAACGTATAAGCCCCCATAAGATGGACGTTTTATCGGGTGCCCTCTCCTTCGAGATGGCGCCCGTTTCACATACAAATGGAGACGGAAATGCATAGCGCATCACAGCGTGAACGCATGCAGGCCGGACCCGAGCAGCTCGCCTACGTGGCCACGGTTATCGTGGTACTGACGGCATTTGCTGCCCTGGTGGCCTAGCACTGTTGCGATTTAGGTTAAAAGCCGCTGGTCCCATTTGGGGTCAGCGGCTTTTTTCTTGCGCTGTCGGTTCGGTAGTCCCTCTGCTGGCCGTACTTCGGCCGGCCTAGAACCTGAACTGAAGGGTGGCTCCCTGAATAGTCGGTGATAGGGTGATCTGGCCCGGGCCCTGGTGCCGGCGTGTCAGCAACCATGCAGTCGTGAACCCGATGGCGCTGCCGGCGACGACGTCCGAGAACCAGTGCACGTTGGACGCCATTCGGGAAAAGGCCGTGGCTCCGGCCAACACGTA
>JBLFXH010000143.1:0-8588 GCA_047611125.1 Rhodothermales bacterium | reverse complement strand
AGGAGTTATCCGGCAGACGCAACCGGGCTGCACCGCTATCTCAGTGGTCGCTGGACAGACGGTCAGTCCTTCACCGTGGGTGGCCCATTGTATGATGGTGGCCGAGGCTACTCCGACCAACCCACCAGCCTCTTCTTCACGGGTGACCCCGTCACAGGAGCGTATTGGTCTGAAGTCACTCCTACCTTCCCTCCTACCAAGAGCATTCAGTCAGGCGATAGGCACGCCTACTTTGGCGTCGGACCGACAACGTTGGAAGCCGGACAGACCCAGGTGTTCGTCTTCGCCGCTCTCTGGTCACGCGGATCAGACTACCTGGATTCCATCCGTCAACTCCGCGAAGACGCAGATTTTTTGGACGCGGCATAAGGAGGCCATTCTGACGCCAAGAGTCCTTCATTATGAACCCGCCGCTCCGGCAACTCTTAACCTCACGGTTGAGGCGTTTCCGAATCCAGCCAACGCCGATGTCTTCGCACTATTTCGCCTTCCGGAATCGATGATGACCTCGGTGAAGGTGTACGACGTTCTGGGGCGGGAGGTTGACTCCCGAATCGGCGTCCTCCCCGCTGGAGAAACCAGGCTACGGTTCGCGTCACGGTTCTGGCCGCCCGGACTGTACCTGCTCCACATGGAGGCTGGCAGGGCGTCGGGGACTAGCCGGATCGTGGTGGAGCGTTGACTGTCAAAAGGCCGTAATGGCGGAACCCTTGTGATGGCCTACAGCAGCACCACCTGGGTGGTGCGGACTTGGTTGCCGATTCGCATCGATAGCATATAGACGCCTGCCGCGAGGCGGTCGCCTTGGTCTGAGGTGCGGTCCCAACTAAAGGCCTCCGACGCGCTCCCGGCGCGGACTGTGAAGCTCTTCACCTCCCGACCCAGGATATCGAAAATCCTCAGGGTAGGAGTCTCAGCAGAGGCAACTCGCTGCGGCAAGGCAATCCTAATCGTGGCGCGGTCATGAACCGGGTTAGGGTACACCTGCATTAGACTGTCTGCTGAAGGAATGTCAGCTCCGGGCTCAACGCTTGTTAGGGTTGTCTCATCAAGGCAGACCAGGCACGCGAGGGTAGTATCGCTAGGTTCCAGTGCCAGGAAGGCCGTGTACTCGCTTAGCACTCGATGCCGCAACGACAGCGCCAGAGTCTCGTTTATAACGTGATTGGTCTGGGCGCGGTCTTCGAGTTCGCGAAGCCGATAACCGGCCCGGGGGTTCGTGGGTACCTAGCCAAAAACAGGGCATTTTCTGGTCCAGCGTCACCCTGATTTCGGCTCTCAGCTGCGCCATCCGACCGGTGAAAACCGCGATTGGACCACTCGGCAGACCGACTCAAGCCACGGCGGACGCCGCCCCTAGATTCGCATTGCCTGCACGCACCACACATGCGCCCGTAGCTTAATGGAAAAGGCTCATCGCCATACTGATCTGTGGATGGAAGACACGCCTCGAGGCGCCCGCACTGGAGAGCACACCTCCGGGAGCGACCCTCTTGAAACGGTTTCCCTGACACCGCAGACCCGAGACGAAAGGCTGAAGAGTACCGGGCTGTTCCCCCGGAGGAGCGGGTTCAATTCCCGTCGGGCGTACACAAGACTGCAGGGTGCCCATGACTCCTCGTGACGATTGGCATCTGAACTTCGATTCAGCTCCGTTCTGCAATGGCTCCCTGCACCTTGGCCACGTCCGGTGCTACGCCTTGGGCGACGTTCGCGCCAGGTGGCTTCGCTCCCAGGGAGCTGATATCCGGTATTCGACGGCCTTCGATGCGTTCGGGCTTCCCCATCAGGCCGGGGCGGCGGCGGCCGGGCTGCCGACGCACGAGTACGTCGACAGTCAAATCGAGCGAATCGCTCGGCAGATGCGGGACTTGCGACTCTCGTACAACCTGGACGACCATCCGCGCACGTGCGATCCGGGATACTACCGCTGGACGCAGTGGCTCTTTCTTGAGCTGTGGCGCAGCGGGTTGGTTTACAGGGCCGAACGCGCGTTGCCGTACTGCGAGCAGTGTTGCGAATACCTGGCAGCATCGCAGGTAGAGAATGGCGGTTGCTGGCGGTGCGGGGAGCCTGTCTCAGCGCGTGCATCCGAGGAATGGTTCATTCGAACGTCCGACTATACTGAGGTACTTTCGGACACTGTCGAGGACCTTTCGGGCTGGAGCGACCGGGCCCGCAATCTCATGCGCGCCTTTCTGGGTAGGATGGAGGGCGAAAGGTCCACAATTAGCCTCTGCGCTCACGGCGCGGAGTACCAGTTTGAGCTGTTCGCTTCCGCGAAGAGCAAGCTGGACGCCATCACGCTCAGGAGTGATCACCCTCTTGCCCTGTTCTTGAACACTGATGCAGACGCCGCTTGGTCAAGGCGAAGCCAGCGCACTGGCCAACCACTGACTCGCCATGCGCTTTGTCTCTTGGAACTGGCGGGCGGGACCGTTCCTTTATTTGTGACACCCTCGGCCAATCTGCCTCACGGTACGGACGCAGTCCCCTCTAGCCCTGGCGAGATCGAGGTAAGCCACCTTGAGGCTTTCTCCGCCCACCAATCGAGATCAGAAGAGTCGATACGGTACAGAGCGCGAGACTGGATGGTGTCTCGCAAGCGCGATTGGGGTACGCCGCTCCCGGCGGTGAATTGCGTTCGGTGTGGCCTGAGCCCGGTCGCCGAGGCCAACCTCCCCGTACGACTGCCGGCGCACGGTGGCGACGGCACCGCTACGTGCGCCCACTGCAAAACCCGTCAGCCAACCGTCACCCGCAACCTGGACTGTTTCCTGGATGACGCGTGGTGCTTCTGGGCGGCCCACCCAGACTGGAAACCGGACACGAACCCGTTCCGGCTATGGGCTACATCTCCGCCTGCCAGCGTGTTCTTTCATTCGGGCTACGATTCGTTCATCTACCTGTATCTCTACCGATTCCTCGGACACGCCCTCCGCGATATCGGCCTAATGGCCGCGCCTGAGATAGTTGACGGCTTCATGGGACACGACGTAGTCACCTCAGAGGGTCGAAAGATGAGCAAGCGCCACGGGAACGCGCCGGACCTGGACGACCTGATTCGTATCGAAGGCGCCGGTGTTGTTCGACTCGCTGTTCTCTCGGGAGCCAATCCCTCCAGCCGCCTGCCATGGTCTGAGGATTGCCTGCAACGAGCGAGACGGATGATGACCACGTCGCGCAGGCTTCGGGAAGTGCATGCCGAGGCAGGTCAGGCCCCTGACCGACGGATTCGTCACCACCTAGAGAAGGCCGAGCGATACATGGACGAGTATCGAATTGGGTCGGCCGTTCAAGAGGTCTATCTGGCCACCAAGTACTTCTTGCGTACAGGTAGTGGCGGTGAGGGGTCTCGCGATTCGGTCATCTCGTGGTGGGACATATTCACTCCCGGCGTGACCCGGCGCACCACGGCCACTCAGGTTCGCAGGGTCCTGACTGCTGCCTCGGGATAATGCTTCTCCGGGTCCCCAAGGCTAATCAACCTCAGAACCCCACAATTCCCCGATCGACCGCTTCGACCAAGCTCTCGACAGCGCTTCGATCCTTCTTTCGGGTCTTGAGCACCAGTTCGCCCAACTGCACACCGGGGACCGCCTGGAAGGACTCCTCCCGCTTGGGAACGAGGCAGAGTTTGTCGCCAAAGAAACTGGTCTTGAGGTGAACATCCTCTACGGCTGCGATCTCGATCTTGATGATCCGCTCTTCCTTGTTCCATTCCCCCATGAGGGAAGTCTGTACATGGAGAATGACGAACTCGTCATCTGCCCGGACGGTACCGATCAGCTCGGTGAACCCATCGTCGGGAAGTTTGAATGGAATTGCGGTCACGGCGAATTGATTTGACACCTGAATCTAGGACACCCGGAGGGTACCTGCCTCGGTTGTAGCACCTAGGACGGTGTTGGGTAATCGAAACCGGGATACTCTTCGATTGCCCCGCAGATATTAGCGCAGTCCTGGGGCGACCCACCCAAGGACGTCACGGTCCCCCTCCATTCGCATGCCTGACGCTTCTCACGCGTCAACTCCGGCTTTTGCTATCGGTCCGGCCATATCTTCGACCGGCCTGGGGGCACACGCCAGCCTGGCGACATCATCCAAACGGCTCGCGCATGAAGAACGGCATCACCCGGACAGTCATCGCTCACGATGAGACTCTCACACTGGTGATGGTCTCATTCGATCCGGGAGCCGTCGGCTCGCTGCATCACCACCCACAGACGCAGGCGTCGTACGTGCTTTCAGGCACCTGGGTGGTAGAGATTGCCGGCGCCACCCGGACGCTCCGTCCGGGCGACCATTTCTTCGTGCCTTCGAACCTGGAACACGGGGCGACCACGCCCGACGGAGGAACGCTGATCACGACGTTTGCACCGGGCCGCCCCGAACTGCTCTAGAAGGCCGGCTCTCAGGACGTAGTCTCACGCTGCATATACCACCCCCGACTCGCTACACACGCGCGGCATACCGTTAGCATCACCGGCACCTCTACTAGCACTCCGACAACCGTTGCGAGGGCGGCGGGACTTGTCGGCCCAAATAGAGTGATCGCTACGGCCACTGCCAATTCGAAGAAATTGCTCGCACCAATCAGGGCTCCTGGCGTCGCCACGTCGTGACGGACTCGCAAGAGCCTCATCAGGCCGTACGTGAGGCTGGAATTGAAGTAGACCTGGATCAAGATCGGTACGGCCAGCAGGCCTACTACCGTCCAGTTCGAGACGATATTCTCAGCTTGGAACGCAAAGATCAGTACGAGCGTGGTCAGCAACGCCAAGATCGTTACCGGGCGAAATCGCGGCAGAAACTGTTCTTCGAACCACTCGCGTCCCTTAGCTCGGAGAAGAAAAAACCGGCTCGCCCCGCCGGCAGCAAGCGGAATGACAATGAACACTACGACCGATATGATGAGCACGTTTGACGGGATATAGACTCCCGTCACGCCGACCAGAAGCATGACGATCGGCGCGAAGGCGAACACCATTATTACATCGTTGATCGCGACTTGGGCGAGAGTGTAGGGTCCGTCGCCGTCGGTGAGGTAGCTCCACACGAAGACCATGGCCGTGCAAGGGGCCGCTGCCAGGATGATTAGACCTGCAACGTAGTTGCGGGCCGTCTCGGGGTCGATCCAGCCGAGCGTCTCTCCAAAAAGCCTCGTAATGAAAAACCACCCGAGAAGCGCCATCGAGAATGGCTTGACTAGCCAGTTGACCACGAGGGTCACGACAAGGCCGCGTGGTCGCGCGAAAACTCCCCGGATGCCACCGAAATCGATCTTGAGCATCATGGGGTAGATCATGAGCCAGATCAGGACAGCGATCGCAATGTTCACCTGCGATCCCTTTCCGAATTCCAGTTGGGCTATCACTGCAGTGTACTCAGGGAACAGCGTTCCCAGGCCGAGTCCGAGAAGCATGCAGATGAACACCCAGAGCGAAAGCCAGCGCTCGAAGAAGTCTAGTCGTTTGGGTTCGGAGGGCATCGAGAGAATCGGTTGTTGGGTGCGTCGCGGCGTCCGTATGCGCGAGAGTATATCGGAAAATGCGCTGGGAAGTGGCGAGTCCCCTTCCGCCACGGACCTGCCTACATTCCAGCCGCCTCATCTCCCCACTAGCCATGCGCGACCAACCCAAGTATCCAGTCAAGCCAGCCAAAGATCAGGATAGCATCGTCTATTTCGCCTATGGATCGAACATGTCGACCGCGCGACTGCGCGGACGCACGCCATCTGCACTCCCGCTAGCCCGCGCGAGCCTTCAGGGCTGGGAACTGGCCATCAACAAGCGTGGCCTAGACGGGACCGGGAAGTGCAACATCGTCCCCGTTGTCGGGGCGGCCGTGCACGGCGTTTTATTTCAGCTGCGCAAAGAGGAATTGGCAGACCTAGACCGTGCCGAGGACGGCCGCCGCGGCGGCTATCGGAGGGTCCCAATTCTGCCTGAGATCGATGGCAACCCCATCCCGGCGGATACATACATCGCCTCAGCGGGGTTCATCGACAACAGCTTGCACCCATCATCTGAGTACAAACAGTTTGTTGTGGAAGGGGCTGAAGAGCATGGCCTTCCCACAGCCTACCAGGACCGGCTTCGGAACATGAAGACCTCGCCAGACGCGGCGTGAGATCCGAAAGCTAGACTGGCCTCTACTCGCGTGAGCGCGCAGAAGTACTCGGCCGCAACGGTGCGTTCCCAGCACTCTCCGTTTCATCCAACTCGAAGGCTGGCTCAACCGGGGCGACCGGACACCCGGAGTGCTTCGGTGTGAAGTTCGACATCCTCGGCTGATTGCCCCTTCGCTGACAACATCAGTTCGAATGAATCCGTCATTCGGCGGAAGCGGTGCTCGGCAGGAGCCTCGAACAGGTGGACGCCGATTGGCGCGCTTGGATTAGCGCTCGTTATGCGGCGCACCCGAACGCCGATGCAGAGGCCGAGGCCTACCGCGCGCGCGTGGGTTGGTACGAGCCCTGCACGGAGTGAGGCAAACCTCTTCCATCGCGACTAGAACAGGGCGTTGACTGCCTATCGACCTATTACAATAGGTCGATAGGAACGAAAACGTCCTATGTTAGTAGGCCATTATGATTGCATATCGCGCTATTAAACTAGGACGTGACACTTATGAGTAAGATGGATGACTTGCGGATCCGTCAACTTGACGAGGCGCTAGGTGAGTATGCCGCCCTCCGAAGCAGGCCCGCTCCTAATGACGGCTGGCTCAGGACGATTCGTGATGCCCTCGGGATGTCCGTTCGTCAACTGGCGACGCGTACTGGGTTGTCGAAAACGAGCGTCAACAACGCTGAGCACACCGAAGACAGAAGAGCCATTCGGCTAGAAACGCTAAGCCGCATCGCCGACGGACTGGACTGCGACCTAGTTTATGCTATTGTCCCGAGGCATTCCTTGCGCCACACGCTGGAGAGTCAGGCCGAGCGTATTGCTATGGATCTTGTGGGTCGTGTATCAGAGTCGATGGAGTTGGAAGAGCAAGGCGTCCCAAGTGATGAAAGCCGGCGGCAATTGGAAACATTGATGGCCGAGATCCTTCGCGATCGCAGCCGAAATTTTTGGGATGTTTGAGGTTGAGCCGCTAGGTGCCACGCCGCTCGACCCAGAGGAAGCCGCCGACCTACTGCCAACCCATGTGTACACACGTGCAGAATTGAATGCCTGGGAGCAGCAGAACATTCTCGCGGCGGCAAAATGGGCTCGAAGGACGCGCGCTGATGCGATTGCCTCCGAGTTCATTCGAGGGTTGCATCGCAGGATGTTTGATGAGACCTGGGCTTGGGCTGGTCAACTTCGAGCGTCTGACAAGAACATTGGCGTTGATTGGCATACTATCTCTACAGAGACAAGGAATCTCGTCGACGACGGTAGGTACTGGATCCAACACGAGACTTTTTCAATTGACGAGGCAGCACTCCGTTTGCATCATCGCCTGGTGAAGATCCACCCGTTTCCAAATGGCAACGGCCGCCACGCCCGGCTTTGGTGCGACACCATCCTCCTTCAACACGATCGTCCCGTGTTCTCGTGGAGAAACCGAATCCTCAATGAGTCCGGCAAGAGTCGCCGTGCGTATATCGATGCTCTGCGCGCGGCCGACCATCTCGATTACCGACCGCTGTTCGCCCTCTATCTAGACGGCCGCGCCGACTAGCGGAGTGCCGGAGCTTGACCCAACTGCTGAAGGTCGGCCCCTGTCGGAACCTGGAAGGGTCGCAGATCAAACAGCGGCAGCGCTGCCAGCACATGATCGAAGATGTCCGCTTGGAATGCTTCGTAGTTCGCCCATGCCTGGTCGTTGCTGAAAAGGTAAATCTCGATGGGTAGGCCGTGCCCAGTGGGCGCCAACTGTCGCACCAGGAATGTCATCTCTTGGTGCACTTTCGGCAGGGCGCGCAAGTAGTGCTCCAGGTAGGCCCGGAACACACCCACGTTGGTTAGGTGTCGCCCATTGATGAGCAGCGACTCGTCCATTTGGAGCTTGCTGTTATGAGTCGCGAGCTCATCGAGCTTCTGCGTGACATGGTCTGCGACGAACTGGATTTTCTTAAACCGCTCGAGCATCTCCGAATCACAGAACCTTATGCTCGTGATATCGAGGTGTACTGCGCGCTTGACGCGGCGTCCTCCAGACTCCTCCATGCCTCGCCAATTCTTGAACGGCTCGGCCACCAGGGCATAAGTCGGAATGGTGGTGACCGTTTTGTCCCAGTTCTGCACCTTGACCGTTGTCAAAGACACGTCCAGCACTTCGCCGTCCGCGTTGTGCCCCGGCATCTCGATCCAGTCTCCCTTCCGGACCATGTTGTTGGCGGTCAGTTGCAGTCCGGCAACGAAGCCGAGAATCGTGTCCTTGAATATGAGTAGCAGGACCGCGGTAAAGGCCCCGAGCCCGCTGAAGAACACGAGCGGTGACTTGCCCAATAGGATGGCCAGGATGGCCACACCCACAATGAAATAGACGACTACCCGGATGATCTGTATGATCGTCCGGATCGGAAAACGGCGCGATACGGAGAAGCCCTGGTAGATCTGTTCTGAGCCTCTGAGAAAGGCGTCGAAGAC
>JBLFXH010000142.1:0-8615 GCA_047611125.1 Rhodothermales bacterium | reverse complement strand
GATTTTGGTTGGTGGCCCAGGCCGACATGCCAACTGCATAGAGCTGCCCGTCATTAGGGTTCATCCGGCCGCGCATTATGCCAGTCGGGAAATGCGGAATGGGCATCTCCACGATTCCGCCTTGCCGAGTCCCTTCAATAGTCTGGGGCATGACCACGAAGACCTTTCCGGTCCCATAGGACAGGCTCAGCAGGTGTCCGCTCAACGGCCCCCACCGATCACTCTCCGCCCACATCAGTTCGGCAGGGGATCGATCGTATTTCTGATCGATCCAGACCAGCGGTGGAATCATGGCCTCATCGGACGAGTCAGGGGGCGCGCCGTAGCCGTACATGTTACCGTAGAATCCGCCCTCTTCCACCCAGTTGACCCGGTTCATAGGGTTCCAATGCCCCTCTTGGTCGGTTACGATGAACGAGCCGTCCGCGTTGATGGCCACGCCATTTGCCGCGCGAAATCCGTTGGCAATGATGTCCGACGTGCTCCCGTCCGGACTCACCCTCATGAGCGTTCCGTGCTGCGGTACGAGAGGTGTCCTGGCGTGTCGGGCGCTCTTGGCGTAATAGAAATTGCCCACATCATCAGTTTGCAGTCCCATCGCAAACTCATGAAAGTGCTCAGTGACCTGATGGTCGCTGTTGAAGCTTTCGTAGAAATCCGTCTCTCCATCTCCGTTCAGATCTCGGAGAATCACGATCTGATCTCGACAGCCAACGTAGATATCGCCCTCGTGATACCTGATTCCAAGCGGCTGAAATAGCCCCGTTGCTATGCGTTTCCACGTGATCGAGCTCGGCTCCTGCTGTCGCTCCGACCCAAGGAGTTTGGTCAGCCAGTTGCCCTGGTCCGAGAGGATTCCGTCCACCTGCCAGACTTCGCCGTCCATCGTGCTGACAACGGCCCCGCGACCTCCATCAAAGAAATCGATGCCGGTGGGGCGCATCCTGCTCTTCCAGGGGTTTTCCAAGGGGAGGGTGAGCACGTCAGTCACGTAGGCCCCATCTCCCTCGCCTTGGACCACTGGCGTTGTGAGCACCTCCGGATAGTGTATCGGCCCACCGTGCGTGTATTGGTCCAAGTCTTCCGGTGGCCCGCCCTGGCTGACCACCTCCTGCAGGGCGACACCCTCGCCGCCCGACATCCAGAGCTTCACGGCCACGCCGGTGCCCGCCGGGACCACCATCACGTGAAACCCGTCTTCCTCGATTAGCTCCACGTCCCGCCCCACCAAGTGGACTGCCACCTGGGAGGGGGCAACCCTCATCCGCAGCTCTGTGGATGAGGCGGAAATGTTCAGGGTTCGGCTGATGACAGGGACAGGCTGCCCCCTTTCTAGGTCGTAGGTCTCCAAGACCTCGGCATCGCCCACTGTGTACTTGATCACCACCCGATCGCCGTGGTGATACAGCCCCTTGTAGTGGGCCCACTCCCTGGGTAGTGGGCCAAACGGGCGGCCATCAACGGCTACAAACCGAGGGTCCTCAAAGTCACCAGTTTCCGGATTGGCCCAGCCCGGCGTAATAGGATTCTCGATCTCGATCTTCCCTACCGTTCGCGGGAAGGTGTTGTGCCGGCCGTTGAGCAGGACGTATTCGTAGTCCATGAACCCTTCTCCGGTCCAGAACCCGGTGAACCGGAGGAGGTCATGGTCGAAAAGGACAAAGGCGTTCCCGGCCGCAATCCCTCCGTCACCCTGGTCCAGTCGAACGGCGATGCCTTTGTAGGAGAAGTTGACGTCTCGAAAGTCCTCATCGGGCAGCGGGCTGGGGCCGCCCGAAATTCCGCGTGGGGGATCGCCCGAGTTCGCCAACTCATAGGTATGGATCAGGAAGTCTCCGTAGTCCATATCCGCCCAGGGGCGATAGGGCGTGGGGTCAGGACCCAGCGTGTCTCCTTGGGGCAGAGTGGCCATCCAATCATCCGTGATCGCGAAGTGCTGACCGGGGTTCGCTTCCTTGAGAAACTCCTCCCTGATGAAGTGAATCACGTCATACTTCTCCCGGGGGGTCAATCGGACCTGAGGCGGCATCTGCCCAAATCCCCGCGTCAGCGTCTGATACTGCGAGAAAGGATCTGAGCCATTCTTGAACGCCTCGGACCAGAACCGGCGCGAACTGGGGATAGACCCCGGTGTGGCCGCATCGCCGTGACAGCTGTGACAGGTTGTGCGGTAGGTCACCTGTCCCCGGCCATAGGCAGCCCTGCTTGAGTCGCCGATCAGTCCGGCATGATCGAGCCGATCCTCGTAGTCCGGCAACGCGGATTCGGCAAGCAGGAACGAGGCGGATGGCGGAGCCGGATCGAGGGCCGGGGTCTGGCACGCAAACATCGGGAGGGTTGCGAGACAGATCAGTGCGAATCGCATTCTTTCCATGGGGCCGGGGAGTCGGGGTTGGGAGCTTCGGGTTGTCTCAGCGCGGCCCGAGTACCATCGCTAGGGAACGTCAACTTACGTAACCTCGCACCGAATCGGTCAGCCCGTCCGATCTCTGGCCGTTCCATTCGTATTCTGCGCGAGCCCCTTGCTGGAACACGGCTAGTGGGACTTTCAAACTGCCCCTCAAGATGACAAAAATGGTTCACGGGTCCGATCTCACGGATCGAGAAAAACGGCTGCTCTTCTGGGCAAGCTTCCTTGCATTGGCCGCGGCCGGGTTTGGCTTTGCCTTTCGCGTTGCCATGGGTGGCCAGTATGGTGCCGACCTCGGCCTCACAGAGCAACAGGTTGGCGAGGTCTTTGGCGCGTCCCTTTGGCCCATCGCGATTACGATGATTGGCTTCAGTCTGGTCGTAGACCGGACTGGCTACAAGTGGCCGATGTACGTGGCATTCTTACTGCAGGTCATCTCGGGCGTGGGCACGTTCTTCGCCGCGAGCTACGGCGCGCTCTATGTCTTTGCACTATGCGCGGGACTGGGACACGGAATTGTCGAGGCAGTGATCAACCCGATCTGCGCTGCGGTTTATCCGAAGGAAAAAACCAAGTGGCTGACCATCCTCCATGCTTCCTGGCCAGCCGGGCTCGTGGCCGGAACGCTCCTCATTGTTGGAGCAGACTGGATGTTTGGAGGACTGAGCTGGCAGACCCACGCTTTGTGGATTCTAGCACCTGCGGCGGCATACGCCTTCCTCTATCTGCCGGCTAAATTCCCGGTAGATGAGCGCGTTCAGGCCGGAGTGCCCTACAAGGAGATGCTGCAGCAGGTCGGATTCCTGACTGCTTGCCTAGCTTCCTTCCTGATGATCTACGAGATCGGTAACCAGCTTGATCAACTGACAGGGTGGGTCAAGCCAGATGGCTGGTTCAACATCAGCCTGATCATAGGCGTGGTCTTCGGTGGGACCTTTGGTTATGCGGTAAGAAGCTGGGGGCGTCCGCTCTTCTTCCTGCTTTGTCTGTTAATGATTCCGCTGGCGACCGCAGAGCTCGGGACCGACGGCTGGATCAAGGGCCTGATGACGCCCGTGCTGACAGGGATGAAGATCAACCCGGCCATGGCCCTGGTCTTCTCGGCCTCGATCATGCTCATCTTCCGAGTCTTCGCTGGAGGCGTTCTCAAGTTCTTCAGCCCACCTGGATTGCTGTTTGTAAGTGGGATTTTCTCGGCGATAGGCCTCTTTTGGTTGTCTACCGCAGCGGGCATTGCGGTCTTCGTCGCGTTTACCCTCTACGCCATCGGCCAGACGTACTACTGGCCATGTGTGTTGGGCTTCACCTCGGAGCGCTACCCTCGCGGCGGCGCTTTGACCCTGAACACGGTATCGGCCATCGGTCTCCTCTCCGCTGGTATCATCGGTACGCCCATTCTCGGAGTTGCCTTTGACCAGTCCATCCACGAGACGGTCGTGGCTGAGGCCCCGGCCCTGGCGGAGGCTGCGAGTGTGCCGGGCGGATTCATGTGGATGACTCATGAGAAGATCGATCCGGCCCTGGCCGACAACTTTATGCAGGGCCTTGGCGAAGGCCGGAGCGAGGTTGAAGCAGTCTACAGCAGTGCCCAGCCACAGGGTGTTGCCCAGAGCGGCGCGGGCAGGGATGTGCTTCGTTTTGCGGTCCGCTTCCCACTGATCTTGCTGCTGGCCTTTGGGGCAATTGCTCTCTGGTTCCGCATGAACGGTGGCTACAAACCAATCGAACTCGACACCGGCGGTTGACGGCCCGGCCCAGTTCAGAGCCTTCGATCATGGCGGCCTACACCATCGGAATCGACTATGGGACGAACTCAGTTCGCACCGTAGTCGTGTCTTGCCGGGACGGACGGGAAGTCTCGACGGTAGTCTTTGACTATCCGAGCGGGCACCAGGGTATTCTGCTCGACGCGCGCGACGACAACGTTGCCCGTCAACACCCTGGCGATTACCTGGCCGGCCTGGAGGCAACCGTTCCTGCGGCGCTGGAGCGCGCTGCCCTGGAGGTGGCGGGCTTCAATCCGGATCAGGTGATCGGAATCGGCGTGGACGCGACCGGATCAAGCCCCATCCCGGTCACCCGGACCAACGCAGCCCTGGCTCTTCAGCCCGGATTCGAGGATGACCTGGCTGCTCAGTGCTGGTTGTGGAAGGACCATACTGGCCACTATGAAGCCGCGCGCATCACCGAACTGTCGCGTGAGATTCGTCCGGAGTATGTACAGCGCTGCGGCAACACCTACTCATCAGAATGGTGGTGGAGCAAAATCTGGCATTGCCAGCGGACCGCGCCGAGAGTTTTCGAGGCTGCGTATAGCTGGGTTGAACTGACCGACTGGATCCCGTCGGTACTGGCGGGGATTCAGGATCCACGTGAAGTGAAGCGCGGCATCTGCTGTGCAGGTCACAAGGCCCTTTATGCAGATGACTGGGGCGGCCTGCCGGATGCTGAGTTCCTCGCGCGGCTCGATCCGCAGCTGGCCGAGCTGAGAGAACGGCTGTATGAACGGGCGTACGATGCCACGCACACGGCAGGTAGCCTCTGTGACGAGTGGGCCGAACGACTCGGGCTTCCCGCCGGCATTCCCATCGCCATAGGTGAGATGGACGTGCACTACGGCGCCATCGGGTCCGGAGTCCGTGACGGCGTCCTGGTCAAGGTGATTGGGACCTCAACCTGTGACTGCACCGTGGCGAGCGCCGAGCACGTGGAAGATATCCCGGGCATCTGCGGCATCGTACCGGGTGCAATCCTGCCGGGGCACTACGGAATCGAAGCGGGGCAGTCTGCAGTCGGTGACCTCTTCAAGTGGTGGGTCGAGGTGGTGTGTGAGGGCGACGAGTCCCTGCATGCCGAGCTCACTCTGGAAGCCGCCTCCGCGCTTCCAGGAGAGAGCGGGCTGTTGGCGCTAGACTGGAACAACGGCAACCGGACCGTACTCATAGATCAGCGTCTCAGCGGCTTGTTGATTGGGCAGACGCTTCAGACATCGCGAGCCGAAGTCTATCGTGCATTGATCGAATCCACCGCTTTCGGAGCGCGCATGATCCTGGACCGCTTCGAGCAGTATGGCGTGCCTGTGGAGCGAATCATCTGTTGTGGAGGCATCGCCGAAAAGAACTCCTTCCTGATGCAGACCTACGCGGACATTACGGGGCGGGAAATGCAGGTGGCAGCGTCCGAGCAGGCCTGCGCTCTTGGTGCGGCAGTTGCTGCGGCAGTAGTTGCGGGAGTCCCGGCAGGTGGCTACGCGGACTTCCCGGCCGCGCAGTCGGCGATGACTGGAGTCAAGGATGTGACATACCGGCCGAGGGCCGAGCACACGGTAGTCTATGACGAGCTTTTCGCCATGTACAAGAATCTGCACGACTCGCTCGGCGGTGTGCAGACCCTAGAGCTTGGAGGTGTTATGAAAGACCTGCTTCGCATCAAGGATCAACAGCGCGCACTGAGCCCACAGGAATCATGAGGGCATACAAAACGGGACGCTTCGAGGCCATCCGGGTCGAGTGCGCCACAGCTAACAGGCGCCTTCCGGGCACGGGACTTGTCGACCTGACCTTTGGCAATGTTAGCGTGCTGGATGCTGATGCGGGCGTTTTTGCGATCAAGCCGAGCGGCGTGGATTACGGAGAGTTGACACCCGATAACATGGTGATCGTCAATCTGGACGGCCAGGTGGTCGAGGGCAGTCTGCGGCCCTCCTCCGATACTCCCACGCACCGCGGTTTGTACCTGGCCTTCGCCAGACACGGCATTCGCTCGATCGTGCACACACATTCGCACTCGGCCGTGGCCTTCGCACAGGCCGCGCGCGCCATCCCGTGTTTGGGGACAACCCACGCAGACTACTTCCGGGGCGCGGTGCCTGTAACACGTCAGATGACCCCGGAGGAGGTCGATGGCGACTACGAATGGGAGACCGCTGGCGTGATCATCGAGCGCTTTGCCGAGATCCGTCCGGCGGAAGTCCCGTCCATCCTGGTGCGAAACCACGGGCCCTTCTGCTGGGGCCCCAATGCATGGAAGGCGCTTGAGACGGCACAGGCGCTGGAGGCCATCGCGACCATGGCCATCAAGACGCTGGCACTGAATCCCGAGGCGCAGGAAACGCCCCCGTATCTGCTAGACCGTCACTTTCTACGCAAGCATGGCAAAGACGCGTACTACGGGCAGGACTCGCCGGAGGGGAATCAATGAACCGTCATAGAATTGCCTGCCAGACGTACACCTGGCAGATGTCCGGAAATTATGTCGGCAAGCTTGACCATATCCTGGGCCTGCTCGGCCAGACCGGGTTTTGTGGCGTGGAGCCTGAGACGCAGTTTCTGGGGCGGCTGGCGGATCCGGGTGCGCTCTCAGAGGCGCTCACAAAGAATGGAATCGAATTGGCGTCTCTCTGCCTTGTTGAAGACTGGCTGGCACCGGAGGAAAACGCCGCCGAACGGAGTCGTGCCGACGAGTGCTTTGAGTTGCTGGCTCACTTCCCTGGTACCCTACTCAACCTCTGCCAGATGCCGACCACGCGCCCCGCAGATCCGGCTGAACTTCGGGACCGCCAAGACAACCTGCTCTCCTGCGTTCACGCCGTTGCCGAGCGGGCCGCCGCAAACGGCATTGAGTGCGGCTACCACCCCAATTCACCCGGCGCCTCCATCTTTCGCACAGCCGACGACTACAAGGTGTTACTGTCGGCCCTCGACGACCGGTTGGGTTGGGTGCCTGACTGCGGGCACATTGCCGCGGTTGGAATGGATCCGCTTGCACTGATCAAAGAACACCGCGAGCTGGTGCGACTGGTCCACTACAAGGATATGGACGCCGACGGCACCTGGGCGGAGATGGGGCAGGGTGTGATTGACTACGAGGCCATTACTCGCTTCCTGGTCGAGACTGGCTACACCGGCTGGTTTGTTGTCGAAGACGAGAGCGACCGCGCCATCCCGGAACCGGACCAGGTCACCCTTGACGACTGGAGCTGGATCGAGCAACACCTCATTCCCATCGTTTCATGAACATCCCCCGCTTTTCCCTGGGCAGCTGGGCATTCTCGTTTGGACCCTTCGAATCAGCCCCCTGGGGGTTTGACCGATTCCTGGACTACGCAGCCGATGCTGGCTATGACGGTGTGGAGATCAACGGCTTCCAGCCCCATCCCCATCCCGATGACTATGCCAGGCCGGAAGCGTGCAGGGAGTTGAAGGCGCGCATGGACGGTCTGGGTTTGGGCATTTCAGGTTATGCGCCCGATTTCCGGAGTGTCCCTCCGGCCGAGGTGGGGCCATCTGCCTACAACGCAGAACTGAAGAAAGTGCTCGACTTCTGCGAGCGCCTGAGCATCACCATGCTACGCGTCGACTCGGTCTCGCCGCCGGTAGAGTTCTTGCCTGATGAGTATTCGCGGCGCTTCGACCAGATTGTCAAAACCTGGACTGCAGCGGCGGCCAGCGCGGCCGGACGAGGAGTCACGATTGTGTGGGAGTTCGAACCCGGTTTCTGGTTGAACAAACCCTCGGAAGTGATTGCCCTCGTGGAGGCCATCGACCACCCCGGCTTCAAGCTGCTCTATGACACCAGTCATGCCCACATGGGCGCGGTTGTGGGTGCGCGTCAAACAGGCGCCCCAGAGCGGCTCCCGGGAGGAGAGGCAGAGTATGCGCGTCAACTCCTCCAGCACATCGGTCACGTCCACTTGATCGATTCCGATGGGACTCTCCACGACAACGAGACCTCCACACACAGCCCGTTCGGGACAGGCAACGTCGATTTTCCTGCGGTCCTTACTGCCCTCGCGCCCATCTGGGACGATCTGGAGTGGTGCTGCTTCGATTTCTGTTTCTGCCCGACAACAGAAGTGGACGCGGCCAAGGCTATCCCATTTGTCCGGCAACTACTGCAAGCCCAATAAGCCTTTTGCCATGCCAGCCATCACAACCAGCGACGGCATCCAGATCCATTACGAAGTGCGGGGCTCCGGCACCCCACTGCTGCTCATCATGGGTCTCGGCGCGGACGGCAGCGTCTGGGCTGACCACGTGGCGGAGTACGAGCAGCACTTCCAATGCGTCTTGATTGACAACCGGGGGGTGGGGTTGTCTGACAAGCCAGAAGGGCCGTACACGTCCCTGCGCATGGCGCTTGACGTGGCCGAGGTCGCCGATGGACTAGGGATTGAGAAGGCCCACGTCGCCGGCATTTCGATGGG
>JBLFXH010000141.1:0-8625 GCA_047611125.1 Rhodothermales bacterium | reverse complement strand
CTTCCGAACCAACAGCATCTTCCGAACCAACAGCATCTTCCGGACCGAAGGTGCTCCGGCTGGATGATCCGGATCGCCCAGCGGTAACTGACCAGGACTCCGACCATACGGGTCAGGCAGGGGACGATGCGCACCAATCGCAGGTTCTGTCCTTGTCCAAGAGCGGCCACGAGGACTATATCGATGACCTGCCCAGCGCAGACGATGTAGTTGCCGACGAGGGCAGCCCAGCTTCTGCTTCCGCTGCGGCGCTGCCGGCCAAGGAGGTACCCTTTGCCGCAAAAGATGAGATCAAGAAGATCCACCGCATCCTCGAAGACCTTGACAACTGACTGCCGGTTCGGTAGCTGTGGCCCATGATGTCTCCAGAACAAGTCGTGGCGGACCTTGCGCGACTGATCGCGGGGCGCGGATTTCAGACTATGGTCTTGGTGGGTGAGGAAGCCTGGCTGCCGACGTCCCTGCCGCAGGGAATGGCCGCTCAGGTGGCGGATAATGCAGTCACTCAGGTCCGTGCTGCCGCCATAGCCGGTCTAGAGTCCGTTCTGATCTTCGCCCAGGGAGAGACCGTGACCGGGGAGTGCCTGGTGGTTTCAGACCATATCAACCTGACGGGCTCTAACCCCCTAGTCGGGCCCAATGTGGACGCCTGGGGTGTGCGGTTCCCGGATATGACGGAGCCGTATCCGTGGCGGACTAGGCTGGCACCGCTTAGCGAAGCGGGCGTGGTGGCTGACATTCTGGCGGAGCCCAGCAAGGAGAGCCTTGTGGCCGCCGAGGCCCTCGGCGCTGAGGCCGTCACGTCTGGCCTGGCTGCAGCCGTGATCGCGGCCAATCACTGTAGTCTGAGGGTGGGCGCGGTGCTGATTCCTGCGAGAGTCGATGGCCGAGCGGTCGTAGAGCGGGCTCTGGTCCTGATGGCAGGCTGATTCACTGGCTAGGCGGCAGGCCGGGTCAATCCGGTGCCCACCAGTCTAGTCTTTGTGCAATTCCCGCGCGCTTCTCTCTCCACGAGTCCCTTCGCCGTATTTTTTGGACCCTGCCCAAACGATCAGAATCGCCCGTCTCGCATGTCTCGGTTCAAGGAACTCAAGGTCGTAGACCACCCCTCGCTGGAAATAGAAATCCTCCAATACTGGCAGGATCAGGATATTTTCGGCCGGAGCATCGAGGAACGAAAGGGAGCCGAAGCCTTCACCTTCTACGAGGGACCGCCGACGGCCAACGGAAGGCCCGGCATTCATCACGTGATGGGACGGACCATCAAGGATGCCTTCTGTCGCTACAAGACCATGAAGGGCTTCCAGGTCTCGCGAAAGGCCGGCTGGGACACGCACGGTCTGCCCGTAGAGATCGAGGTCGAGAAGGCCCTCGGCCTTGAAGGGCGCCATCAGGTGGAGGAGTTCGGCATTGAGGCCTACAACCTGGCCTGTCGCGAGAGCGTCCTAAAATACAAGGACCTTTGGGATGAGCTGACGACGCGAATTGGCTTCTGGGTAAACCTGGACGATCCCTACGTGACGTTCCAGACCTCATACATCGAGTCCGTCTGGTGGCTTCTCAAGAAGATCTACGAGAAGGACCTGCTCTATCAGGGCTTCAAGATCCAATGGTACAGCCCGGGCTCGGGCACAGTGCTGTCCAGTCACGAGGTGAGCCTAGGCTACAAGGAAGTCCAGGATCCCAGCATATACACACGCTTCCGCATGGTCGGGGAGGAGAATACCTATCTCTTGGCCTGGACCACGACGCCCTGGACCACCATCTCGAACGTGGCCCTGGCCGTGGGCCTAAAGATCGACTACGTCCGGGTTCGGCTCACCACCGAGGACATCGGCGAACATGACATGATTCTGGCCGAGACCAGGTTGTCGGTCATCAAGGAAGACTATGAGATTGTCGACCGAATGACCGGCTCAGATCTGGTGGACCGGCGCTACGAGCCCCTGTTCGACTACTTCCTGGATCACGAGGAGGCCAGCACTGCGTGGCGCATTGTTTCCGCCGATTACGTGTCCACCGAAGATGGAACAGGAATCGTCCACACCGCGCCTGCATTCGGCGCCGAGGACTTTGAGACGGCTCAGAAGGAGGGACTTCCGCTGTTAAACCCGGTGCTACCGGACGGGACGTTCAACGAGGACATCACGCTTGTGGCAGGGATGTTCTTCAAGGATGCGGACAAGGTCATCTCCAGGGATCTGCGCGATCGGGGCCTGATGTACCGCCACGAAACCTACCTACACAATTACCCCCACGACTGGCGTAAGGGCACGCCGCTGATGAGTTACCCGGTTGACTCCTGGTTCATCCGAACCACAGCCATCAAGGATCGGCTGATCGACTTGAACAAAACGATCAACTGGCAGCCCGAGGGTATCGGTACCGGTCGTTTCGGCGATTGGCTGGTCAACAACGTGGACTGGGCACTTAGTCGGCGTCGCTATTGGGGCACCCCGCTCCCCATCTGGGAATCCGACGCCGAGGACTCGGACTACCGCGAGGTCATCGGATCGCTGGCCGAGCTTCGCGAGAAGTGCGGTGACCAAATCCCGGCCGACGACGACGAAGTGGATCTCCATCGCCCTTTCGTCGACGATCTCACGTGGCCAGCACCGGACGGCGGGACCATGCGCCGGGTCGAAGACCTGATTGACGTTTGGTTTGATTCGGGCGCGATGCCATTTGCCCAATGGCACTACCCGTTCGAAAACAAGGAGCTCTTCGAGCGAAACTTCCCGGCGGACTTCATCGCCGAAGGTGTCGATCAGACACGCGGGTGGTTTTACACCATGCACGCCATCGCCGCGCTAGTTATGGACTCGGTTGCCTATCGCAATGTGGTTGTGAACGGCCTCGTCCTGGACGAGAAGGGCGAGAAGATGTCCAAGAGCAAGGGCAACGCCGTCGATCCCTTCTCGACCATTGCCGAGCATGGGGCGGACGTGGTGCGCTGGTACATGATGAGTAATGCGCCGCCCTGGGAGAACCTGAAATTCTCTGAGCGTGGACTGTCAGAAACTCAGCGCAAGTTCTTCGGGACCTTGTCGAACGTCTACGCCTTCCTGGCCACGTACGCGAACATCGACGGCTTCACGGGCGAGGAGCCGAGTGTCCCGGTGTCGGAACGTCCGGAGATGGATCGCTGGATTCTCAGCCGTTTGACCGCGACCGTCTCCAAGGTTGACGACGCCTATGAGACGTACAATCCAACCAGGGCTGCCAGGGCTGTCGAGACCTTTGTGGACGAGTTGTCCAACTGGTACATCCGGCGGAATCGTCGCCGCTTCTGGTCTGCTAAGGCGGGTTCGGGAACGGACGACACCACAAAGGTGGCGGCCTACCAGACGGTGGTCCAGTCTCTTACCACCGTGAGCGGCCTGATGGCGCCTATCGCTCCCTTCTACAGCGACTGGTTGTACCGGGCTGTCGGCGGCATATCCGATTCTGTGCATCTCAGCGATTTCCCCTCTGCTGCTGGCCAACTAGCGGATCCGGAACTTGAGCACCGGATGGACTTGGCCCGGACAATTTCCTCCATCACTCTCGCATTACGGAATCAGAGTGGGATCAATGTGCGGCAACCACTCGCTGGCCTCACGGTCGTGACGGGAGTCGGTGTCGAGGAGTCTGCGGTTGGGCACGTTCGCGAGGTGATCCTCAGCGAGGTCAACGTGAAGGAAATTCGATACGTGCACGGCGCAAGTTCGATAGTGAACCGGCAGGCCAAGCCAAATTTTAAGCGTCTTGGAAAACGCCTAGGCCCCCTCATGAAGCCCGTTGGCGCCTTCATTCGGGGAATGACTGCGGATGACGTGGACGCTTACATGGAGGCCGGCCGGGTCTCTTTCGAGGCAAACGGTCAACCGGTGGTTCTGGAGGGCGACGATATCGAGATCGTTTCCGAGGGAATCGAGGGCTGGCTCGTCGGCCAGGAGGGAAACGTGACGGTTGCCCTGGACATCACACGGACGCCGGAACTCATCGCAGAGGGACTTTCGCGGGAGGTAGTAAACAGAATCCAAAATATGCGCAAACAGGCCGGATTCGACGTATCGGATCGCATTACGGTCGCATTCACAGCCTCAGAAGAGTTGGCTCAGGCGCTCGATTCCTTCGCGGAGCGGGTTCGGAACGAGACCTTAGCTGTCGAGTTGCAGGCCACCCGACTCCCTGAGGGCGACCTCGTGGAGAGTTTTGAGATAGAATCGCACAGCATCACGATCGCGGTAACCCGCACCCGCGACTAGGACGTGATGAAGGGCAGAAGCGAATAATCAGATGAGCGAAGCAAACGACACGCAGGCCCAGAAAACGATGTATTCCACCAAAGAACTGGCGTACTTCCGCGGACTCATTGATAATAAACGAGCCTCGGCAACTGACGACATTGACAGAATGCGGGAGCAGCTAGCTGATGCTCGCGAGCAGTCCGAGAACGACACCGCCTACAGCTTCCACATGGCTGATGCCGGCACGGATGCCATGGACCGGGAAAAGCTCTATCTTATGATAGCCCGTCAGCAGAAGTACATGGGCTACCTAGATCGTGCACTGGATCGCATCGAGAACGGTACGTACGGAATCTGCAAGGTCACGGGTGACCAGATTGCCCGTGAGCGTCTCGAGGCAGTGCCGCATACGGAGATCTCTATCGAGGCCAAGCTCCGGCAGAAAAAACAGTAACTGGCAGCGTGACGGATAGCACAACGGAGTCGAATCCGCAGGACCCCGCGGTCGTTGAGGCCGCGCTTGAGATGGGGAGCAGTCCTCTGCAGGCCAATGCGAGTCATAAACCGCTCGTGATTGTAGCCCTGGTCATTGTGGTTATTGATCAGATCACCAAGCAGTTGGTGGTCGCGAACATGTACCAGGGGCAGTCCATCCCTGTCTTGGGCGACTGGCTCCGGCTGACGTACACGGAGAACCCCGGCATGGCCTTCGGCATCGAGCTCGGAGCGCCGGCGCTCGTTACGATATTTTCGATCGTGGCCACTGGCTTGATCCTGTTCTATCTGGCCCGTGTTGGCAGGCTGTACACGCCGTACCGCTATAGCCTGGCCCTCGTGCTGGGAGGGGCGTTCGGCAACATCATTGACCGGGTGTTCTATGGCGCGTTTCTGTACGACGAGCCGCTTTTTCTGGGTCGGGTAGTGGACTTCATTCACGTAAACATGTGGCGTGGCCACATCCCCGAGGGAGTCCCTTTCTTCGGGGGCAGCTACGTGGCGCTTTTCCCAATCTGGAACGTGGCCGACATGGCTATTGTTGTCGGCGTTGTGGGGATCCTCATCTTTCAGCGCACCTTCCATCAGGTGCTTGCGGACCGCGAGGAAGCCTCTGGACTGGAGGCTACGCCCACCACGGCGGCCGAGTCGTCCGAGGGGACGCTACCAACTCAGCCGTAGCGCGAAGGTCACGACACGCGGTAGGAGTTCACGCCGTCCCTTTTCCAGACGACCGGACAGAGGGTTTAATTCGTCGAAGAACCCCTCTCCTTTAAAGAAGCGCCAGTCGGCCGTATTCGTTCGTCCCAGCAGATTGATCACGTCTAGTCGGGCCTGTAGGCTGGCGTTCCCTAGGTCAAAGGAATAACCGGCACCGACATCCATCTGAATCAGATTGGGAAGTTTGTGGTCCTCGGGATTTGTGAGACTATAGAAGTCTGTCTGGTGGCTGATTCGTGCTCGAGCACCCGGGTCGATGACGCTATCGAGCACGCGATCCACGTCATTGAGATAGGCGCCAAGGAAGTCGTAATAAGCCTGTCTGAAGCCCCAAGTGCGGCCCGAAATTAGTCGCCAACGGCCCAGTAGGACCAGCCGGTTGACAGGCATCGTGTTGACCGAAAGCTCTAGGCGGTGGGGCTCATTCCAGGGCACATCTATCAGGCGGTCCTCAAACAGGCCCGATATCTGGCGGCGCCCCTCGGTGAACTCGTAGCGCAGGTCGACACTGCCAAGGCCTAGCGAGCGTTTGAGGATGGCCGCATACCCATATGTATACCCGCGCGAGGATCGCAGGAAGTCCCTTTGGACCAATTGCGGTACATCTGTCTCCGCGGAATAGTCAACGGACAGAATGTGGTAATGGCGCTTGTAGTGCGCTTCTGCACTCACAGACCACCGTGACGTTGGACGCCAGAACAGTTCCCCCGTCAGGTGCCCGGACTTGGGTGGCGCGACGGTCGAATCGACTGCCATCCAGAACCTGGTTGAAGAGACGAACGTGCGGGGACTCCGGCTTGAGACGTCAAACTGGTTGACGAACTGTCGATAGATGCCACTTCCAAAGAAGAATGACCAGTCGCCCGTCTGTGTGCCCGGGAAATCGAATCGTGCGGCCAACCTGGGCTCGGCGTATAGCGTTCGGCGGGCGTTGAGAAAGGTGAAGCGGGTGCCCACCTCCACCACCGCGTGACGTCCCACCTGAATCTTGTCCTGCGCGTAGACGGCTGTCCGCCACCCAGCGAAGCGGTGCTGAAGGGGAAGCTGCTGGGACCCGGCGATGCGAACCCGATCACCAGATCGTATCGCTTCAAAGCCAAACTCGGTGTAGTGGCGGTCAGCCAGTGCGTAGTCTAGGCGGCCGGAAATGGCGGCCTCATAGATCCTGTTTCCATCGTCCTCGGGCGAGGCCAGCGTGATCTCATCACGCGCCACGAAGTCATGGCTGACGCGGTACTGACTAAAGCGAGCCTGCAGAGAGCCCAGGGCTCGACCCGTCAGGACCGCGTTGTAGCGAACCTGGGCGGTAGTGGTGCGCCAGTCGTAGATGTCCTTGTACTGCGCAATCTCCTCCTCGGTCGTCCCCTGGCCGATCGGGGTACCGGCCAAGTCATTCCCAAGTCGGCTCCCACCGGTAAACAGTGACGCATTGAGCGTTTGAAGGCCTTTCTTCAACTCACCAGCCACGTGGAGGTCGGCAAATCCGATCTCAGGGCTGCCCGCCGGTGGGAGGTCATCCGCAAAGGGCGTGTTTTGGTCTGCGAATGCAGAGAGCAGAAACGAATCGATGCGGTTCCAACTGTCCAGCAGATTCGTTAGAGATTGAGGCGCGGAAAGTCGCCAGATACCCACACGGGATGCAGCCATCACGGACCCGCGCGTATCCCCCCGGCCGGCCCAGGACCCGGAGTGCCGGGCATTGATGCTGAGTGGGTCCCCCTGAATGAGCGTCTTGGACTGGTAACCGGCCGGAGAACCATCGGAGTTGGTAGCTCCGTACCTGAGGTCGTGTCGAGCCTCAATCACGCCGGAAATGTGGCTGCCGAGCGGAGCACCAAAGCCAGCCTTGTGAATCCGGATGGAGCCGAGCGCAAACGGACTGAACGGCCCAATGAAGCTGGCCACGTTCAACGGAATAAAGACCGGCGCGCCATCGAGCCGGAACTGATGCTCTCCGGCATCACCCCCCTGAATATGAATGTCGGCGGTGGCGTCATTCACGCGCACGCCCATGAGTCCATCAAGTCCTTGAAGAGCGGCGCCCCCGGGGCCCAGTTGAGAGCTGATCTCCTCCTGGTCCATCATCGCGAAGCCGAGGAGGGTGGAGGAAGGCTGCATGGCCAGACCCTCCAGAACTATGGGCGCCAGAAGAACGGGCTGCGCGATGATGGCAATCTCGGGGCGGACTGATCCTCCGGGCTCGATTACGATGGACTGACTCACAGTCCGATAGCCGATATGCGAGACCTGAACGGCGTAATCGCCAGGGAGGAGACGGTCAAAGGCAAACATCCCGCTGCCATTCGCAACGCGGCCGCGCTGGGCTTCGGCCAGGAATACGTGCGCCGCTGGTACAGGCTGGCGCGTGCTGGCATCCACCACAATGCCTCGCATGTTGCCCCAGAGTGGAGGTGCTTCCACTGAGCGTTCGATCACGTAGGTGCCGGAGGAGCGGCGGTAGAAGTCCAGGCCGGTACCATCAAGGATGCACTTCAGGACCTCATCAACCGGCTCCCGCCGAGCCACACAGTAGACTCTCTTGCCCTCCGCCAGCAATGGGAGCCAGACAATATTGAGTCCGGTGGTGGTCTGGAATTGCCGAAGCGCATCGTCCAACCCAGAGCCGCGCCAGGCAAACGTATACCGCTGACCGTCCTGTGCCTGCGTGGCACGGGGCAGCCCGAGTAAAAGGAGCAGCACCAGCCCGCATAAAAGCCGGACGGAACGCCCCCGATGGCGCGTCCAGATATACATGGCACCGTTCGGTTCGGTGAGGGCCTTGTTGGTCGTCGACCATGGGGTCCTCACGGAACAGAAACTATCACACCAGCCGCCAAGAAACAGCAGACTCAGGGGAAGCCTCACCACCAATTTTCGTGGCCACGCTTACGCGGCAGTCAGGCGAGGGTGCCGGAGTAGGGCTAGAAGCAGCCCGCAGCAGTGCTCGGCACTGCCCGGACTAGCGCTCGGACTGGTAGACTTGGTAACCGTTTGCGGTCTGCCTCAGGTCAGCGGCTACCACATCGGCCAGGTCAGCCAGAACGTCCCCAATCTCCAGCGGAGCGGCCCGCCAGTACGATACATCCATCCGGCGGATGGATTCAGGGGCTTCAATGCGCAGACTGAAGCGGTGCTCGAGATCCTCAAAGACTACGCCCATGGGCACAGAATCGAAGGC
>JBLFXH010000140.1:0-8753 GCA_047611125.1 Rhodothermales bacterium | reverse complement strand
GTCAGTTCGTTTGTACCCGAATCGGGGACCACTGTTACAGAGAGCGACGGCGCGCCACGATTCATGCTGCCCGTGTGCTGTAGGGCAAACGATCCGCGCTCGCCTTCTCTGAGCCGAGCATCAGGAGAAGGCCGAACAAGATTCTGGTCATGCGGAGGACGGGTCAGAGGTACAGGATTTTCGGCGCGGGGACAAACCGATAGAGTACCAAAAGACGCGTAGTTTGGCACCAATCAATTCCAGCGCGCCACTATGTACCGAGTAGTTCTAGCACTTCTCACCTGTGTCCTGACCATTCCGTCATTGGCCCAGCCCCTGTCAGACGCGTTCCTGAACGGCCTGGAATTTCGGTCGATAGGACCCGCCACAATGAGCGGCCGGATCGTGGACCTGGCTGTCTCCGAGAAGGATCCATACGTGATCTACGTCGCTTCGGCTACGGGCGGCATCTGGAAGACCATCAACAACGGGGTGACGTTCGAGCCTCAGTTCCAGAACGAGGCCGTGCATTCGATTGGTGCAATCGCACTTCATCCCATCGCCGACAGCGTGCTCTGGGTCGGGACTGGTGAGCGAGCGAATCGCCAGAGTTCGTCCTGGGGCAACGGCGTCTACCGATCGACGGACGGGGGCAAGACGTTCACCCATCTGGGTCTGGACGAGACGCGCCACATCGGGCGCATCGCGCTCCATCCCACAGATCCGGAGACGGCCTACGTCGCTGGAATGGGACACCTCTGGGGCCCGAACGAGGAGCGAGGATTGTACAAGACCACGGATGGTGGCGAGAGCTGGGATCGCGTGTTGTACGTGGACGCCAATACAGGCGTGGTGGATGTCGCTCTCGACCCTTCGCAGCCGAATACCTTGTACGCAGCAACCTACCAGCGGCGTCGACGCGCGTTTGGGTTCGATGGCGGTGGCCCGGGTAGCGGTCTTCACAAGTCCACAGATGGGGGGGCAACGTGGACACGTCTGACCAACGGCCTACCAGAGGGCGACTACGGCCGCATCGGAATCTCCGTCTTCCGAGGCGACCCCAGGACGGTCTATGTCTCGGTGGAGCAGGGATGGCAATACAACGCCTCCACCGCCTACGGCGAAAGGCGCGCCGGCGTGTACCGTTCCGACGATCGAGGCGAAACCTGGACGTTCATGAGCGACTGGAATCCCAGGCCCATGTACGCAAGCCAGCCCTACGTGGACCCGAGCGATGACCAGCGCATCTACATGCAGAACAGCTTCTCGTGGTCCGACGACGGCGGGAAGACGTTCACGCGGGCGAGGCAGTCCCTCCATGGTGACGACCGCATCGTTTGGGTCAATCCGAATGATTCTCGCCACGTTATCAAAGGTGACGATGGTGGCCTAGGCATTTCCTACGACCGGGCCAAGACCTGGCTATACGTCACCTCGCTGCCGCTGTCGCAGTTCTACCGCGTGGACGTGGATATGCAGACTCCTTATTGGGTCTATGGTGGCCTCCAGGACAATGGGTCATGGGCTGCGCCGAATGAGACCTACAGAAACCGCGGTATTCTCAACGAGGACTGGGTCAAGACGGGAGGGGGCGATGGTTTCATCAATCACCCGTACGCACCCGACCCCAATCTGCTCTACACCGAGTCGCAATATCTGGGGCTGTCGGTGTTGAATCGGGAGACCGGAGAACGGCGTTCCATCAGGCCCGGCGACCCCCAGGGCAGAATAGGGGCCCGGCGAAATTGGGAGTCTTGGGGTCCGGGCGAACCAGACCCGTTTCTCGGGAACGCCATGGCGCCGGCCAACTGGGATGGCCCATTCGTGCTGAGTGCCCACGATCCGAATACGATCTACGCGGGCACGAACATTTTTTGGAAGTCGACGGACGGGGGGGACTCCTGGAAGGCGCAGGGTGATCTGACCACGCGGACCGATCGCCGTGGTCTCAGCATCATGGGCCAGGCGGCACATGACTCCACGCTATCGCTTGACGATGGCATTCCGTACTGGCCGACCATTGCGGCGATCGCTGAGAGTCCAGTGCAGTCTGGGCTACTCTATGCGGGAACGGACGATGGGCTGCTCCACGTTTCGCGCGACGATGGGAATACGTGGGTTGACGTGACCGATGGGCTACCGGGAGCCCCCGAGGGATTGTGGGTCGCTGGGATCGAGCCGTCCCGCGAAGTGGCCGACCGGGTGTACGTGGCGATTAATAACTATCGCAACGATGACTACGCCAACTACCTCTATGCATCTGACGACGCTGGCAAAACGTGGCGAAGCATCGCGGGTGGCCTGCCCGAGGGACGTGTGCTGCGCACCCTCAAAGAGGATCCTCGCAACCCCCAGGTCCTGTATCTCGGAGCGGAGATAGGGTTGTTCGTCTCAGTCGATGCGGGCAGTTCGTGGTCAGAATGGAAGTCCAACCTGCCGACCGCTGCCTTCAATGATCTTGTGATACATCCGCGGGACAATGATCTGATCCTTGCCACCCATGGCCGAGGGATCTGGATTCTCGATGATCTGAATCCTATTCAAGAGGCTAACGAGGCCGTATCGGCCCGAGCGGTCCTTTTCCAGCCCCCCGCTGCCACCATGACTCGCATTAGACGTGAGCGCGGGCACGCGGGCGACATGATTTTCTACGGAGAAAACCCACAGCGCGGCGCCGTGATTTCGTACCGGCTTACTCGCGCGGAGAGTCCGGATGACGTAACGATCAGGGTCCTTGGCTCCGACGGCCACTTGATTCGCGAGTTGGAGGCGGATACAACCGAAGGCCTCAACCGGGTAGCCTGGGACTTCCGGCACGAGCGCCTGGCCGCCGCACCAGCGGATACGACCGGAGGCCGCCGGGGTGGCGGTTTCTTTGGCAGCGGAGGCCCGCAGGGACCGATGGCCATGCCCGGCGTCTACCGTATCGAGCTCTCGGTGCCAGGCGAGTCCTACTCGAAGGACCTGGTGATCATGGAAGACGGGCGCCTCAACGTCTCAATCGCCGAGCGCGCCAACTGGACCGAATCCCTTTTCGACATTGCAGACCTTCGAGAGGATGTTCTCGTGGGGGCTCGGGTCGCTATGCCGGCCCACTGGGCAGCCAGTAGCCTGAGTGAGGATCACGATCTGCCGCAGCGCGAACTCGACGAACTGGAAGAAACGCACCGCCTTTATTCCGAGTTGCTGAGCCGCGTCCGTGGCCTCTATGGTCAGGTCGGTGGCTGGACTGGGCCGATGACGGCGGATCAGGAGGCGCAGTTCGAATTCTATGCTGGAGCGATCGCGACGCTTGACGCGCGGGTGGTTCGCCTTCGGGACGAATGGTTGCCCAGAATCAACCGAAAGCTCCCGCGCGCCCTTCGGGTCAGACTCGACTGAGCGGCCGTGGCTGCTCGGCCCGGGGAATTGATGCCTGTGCCCTCGGGAGACGCGAGTCTAACGAATGAGAGTCACGGAGCGGCTTATGTGCGCGCCCTTCGCCTGAAGCGTGTAGATGTACACTCCTGAACGGAGGCCAGTCAGGTCAGCCGCGGCTGCGTGTTGGCCGGCTGGCTTTTGTCCGTCGATCAGGACGCGGACTTCTCGCCCCAGCAGGTCCGTGAGGACTAGTCTGACGTGTCCACCCTCTCTAGTCGAGAACTGGATGGTGATGAGCCCCCTGGCCGGGTTAGGGAAGCCTGGCAAAAGCGATACGTCGGAAGGGTGCGACGGCTGTTCGGAGGCCGTGCCTAACGAAGCCTTCAGTCGAAAGTCCGCTACCACCGGCAGGTGATCGGAGGCCAAGGTGGCATCTCCCGGCTGGAGGCCATGCGCAGCTAGGGCGTCGGCGGACATAGCCGGCGTGAACAGCACAAAGCCGGTCCCTGGCTCAAGTACGGAGTCGGAGTACACCATGAAGTCGAGTCGACCCGGATGAAACGCGCTGTCGTCGTTGTACCAGGTGTAGGTCATGGGCAGGGCCACATGGCGGGGCGATAAGTCAGCAAGCGCCGTGTCGTCCCAGTCGGGCGCGAAGGGAGGCCCCCACTGGCTCGTGTTCACGATGTCGCCGTTCACGAGGGTGCTCAACTGGCGTGCGTCGCCCACCATGTTCATGTCGCCCAGGATGACGATGGGGGAGTCCTCTGGGAGGTCGAAGGGTCCAGCGCCGGATCGAGAGTCGCGCACGAAACCCATGATGGCATCGAAGTCTAATTGCCGTTGAATGTCGTTTCTGCAGCACGGCGGATGCGCGTCGATCAGCAAGACATGGGCGCCCCACACGCTCGTCAGATCGAGGAGAAATGCGGCGTTGGCGTCTCCGCCATTGCCGCCGGGGATTGAGGCCTGAGCCAGGATGGGGTAGCGGCTTACCAGCACCAGGTCAGGGTTCACGCGCCTGCTGAACCAGGTTCCGCCAGTGCCCAGGGCTGCTCGCACCAGGCTCTCCGTTTCGGCCGCGGAGTGGTTCTGGATCTCCTGGAATCCGATGATGTCGGGTTCAATGGCCTTGATAAGTCGGCTGAACGCAGCGGACTTCTCGCCCGCGAAGACGCCATCCCGTTCAATATTGTAGGACAGGAATCGTACGTCCTCAGGAAGCGCCTTCTCGAGGGCGAGTTCGAGGAACTGCGGCAATGCGGAGGCATCCCAAACCTGGGCCGCTACTCCGCCGGCAGCATCAGGCAGGAGATCACCGGACCCCTGATCCTGAAGGACTATCCTGAGGTCCGTGCCCGGGAAAAGCGGATTTGTGCCGTCGGGCCGTGCGTCGAGACGAAAGGCGATTTCGAATTCCGTGGACGATACCGTCGGTGCCGTCACGATCCGGACGGGTGCATGCCCAATCGCCCGCGACGTCCCGCCCGCCGAGAACACGCCAGACCGCTCGCCAAAGCTCCAAATCAGTTCCGCCCCAATGCCGTGGAAGGGCTGTCCGGTCGAGGCGTCGGCGTCCGTGTCCAGGTAGAGCACCAGTTGGTTCGATTCCTGAATCAGCGTTTCGATGCCGAGGTCGAAGCGCAGAAATAGGTACTGCTCATCATTGGTCACCCAGAAGCGCTGGAAATCGACACCAGCCCCCACGTCTGCAGAGGCGTCTAAATGAGCCGAGGTTACCGCCGCCCAATCCTCGAAGGCCCCATCTAGCAGAATCCTCGCCGCCTGCCCGCTGGCGTTCCCGGCAGAGCAGCAGCCAAAAGCGAGTAGCAGCAGGAACGACCGAAGACTCATCATAAATCCGTTTTTTTTGCCCGTGAGGGGACCTGGTGGCCGGTTAGGGTGCGTCGCGCGAAAGCCGAATTGCCAACGCGATGCCGGGGTGGTAATCTGCAAACGGCTCTCGGTGCACGCCAGCCATTTCACAAACCCCTTTCGTCTTGGCTACCGAAGCCTCAATGTATCGATTCGACGAGTTTCAGCTAGACGTTGGAAACCGCGAAATATCGCAAGCGGGTTCGCGCGTGGAACTGGTGGGTCGCTACTTCGACGCGCTGGTTCTGCTGATTCAGGAGCGAGGGAATCTGGTCGTAAAAGACACCTTTTTTGACCAGGTGTGGGACGACGTCGTCGTCAGTGACTCTGCGCTTACGCAGTGCATCAAGGACATTCGCAGACAGCTCGGCGACTCCGCATCGGCCCCCCGATATATCCAGACCGTGCCTGGCTATGGCTACCGGTTTATCGGCTCGGTGGAAGTGATGACTGACCTGCCGGACACGGTGCCGGGGACCGGGCCAGTTGTAATCCCTCCATCGTTACATGCCCTGCCCAAGGTCTCCAGCTCGTTGGCCGATGCCGCCTGGTGGACCGCTGCTGGCACGGCTGGAGGAGGCTGTGCCGGTCTAATTGGCGGGCTCCTCTACGGATCTGTGCTGGCCTCAAGTCCCCAGGCAGTCGGCTTAGGCACGGCGTCGATTCTGATGGTTCTCCTGAGCTTGAGTGCGCTCGTCGGGCTGCTCGGCGGGTTCGGCGTGAGTGCAGGAATGGCCGGTCTGGCCCTCATTATGCGGCGTAGACCCACTTGGACCGTTCCCGGCGCTGCCTTGGGAGGTCTTGTCGTGGGCGGACTGACCAAACTGCTTGGACTGGACGCGTTCACCCTCTTATTCGGACACGCCCCGGTCGGAATTACCGGCGCCCTGGAGGGAGCTGTACTTGGCGGCCTAGTAGCCGCCGGTGTTCTCCTCGGTCAGCGCCCCGGGCGGTATGATTCGCCCGGGGCTCCGTCCTCCATTAGGGCCTCGGTAGTAGGCGGCGGAATCGGCGGCGCGATGGCTGGGATCCTTATCCCTCTGGGAGGAGGGCGTCTCCTCGGAGGAAGCCTTGAACTGCTCGCCAAGTCTTTCGACGGGTCACGAATTCGGCTTGATTCGCTGAGCCAGATGTTCGGCGATAGCGATTTCGGTCTCGTGACCCAAATGGCCTTGGGCGGAACCGAAGGTCTGCTATTCGGGGCGTTTCTGGCCGGGGCCATCGGACTGGCCCATCGCCTCCGACCCTGATTGTCCAGGCAGCGGGCCTAGCGGCTTCACTCCGCCGAGGCTTCCTGGGCGGCCCGCCGAAACATCTGCGCAGAGCCGAGCCATAGGGCCGTAAAGACCAGCGTAATCGGTCCCGTGAACCCCCATCCGAGGGCCAACGCAATCACAAATGCGAGTACCTGAGCGCCGGCTGCCGAGGCCATGGCCACCGCCATTCCCTTTGCCTCAAACCGTGCGATGATGGCGCCGAGTAGCGCCACACCGAGCACGCCGGTAAATATCTGATTCGCCGCGTTGCCTTCGTTCCCAATAATGCCCACAGCGCCGTTGATCCAGATGAGGAGAAACGCTGCAAGGACGGCCAGTCCAACGCCAACCTTGTACGACGAAGACCCCGCCTTCCGGTAGGCCAACTCAAGCGCAAGGCCCGCGCCGCCAAGCATGGCGCCGAAGATGAGGAAGTCGCCCAGGCTCCAGGCCACCTGGTTGCTGAACTGCATGGCAACGAGTGGGAGGAGCAACAGCAGTCCGGCCATGCTCCAGGCGATTAGGCGCCAGTTCAGGCCGCGCTCTTTTTGAACGGTTTCCATAGGGGTCCAACGTGTGAGATTGTGAATGTTGATTCCAACCTATTTCCGGAGGGTCGGCAAGTAATGAGGGACGTGTGAGGGAGTTGTGAGGATGATCTCTCCGGACGGTGCCCCGCCCATGAGGGAATTGCTAGATTGGGCCCGAGACCAACCAGCGACCTTGCTCCCATGCCCAAGACCGTCAAGTGCGACCTCTGCGACACCACTGCCACCGGTGATACCTTCGCGGAGTGGATGAAAGCCCTCTAACCGCACTATGCTGCGGCGCATCCAGAGGTGGTCAATGATCCCAGCAAGACCAAGGCTGATGGTGAGCGGTGGATGATGGAAAACAAGGTCCGATTTGACGCAGCACCAGCCGACTAGGCGCCGCCGACAGAGCGCTCTTAGTTGCGTGATTCTCGCGCCGTAGCTAAATATCCCGGATCCAACCGATCCGAGAGGCTCAAATGAAGCGTGTCTTGAAGTAGGTAGGCGCAGGCCTTGGTGGCCTGGTCCTGCTCCTCATTCTGGTTGTCGGCTTTCAGGTTTTCCGCTACGACCGATCGATGAGCTCGCTCGTCGACGTCCCGATGGTGGACCTACCCGCCGTATAGGACTCCACTGTGCTGGCCCGCGGCCAGCACAGTGCAACGTCGTTCGGAGGGTGTACCGGATGTCACGGACCCGATCTGTCAGGTTCGCCACCAGAGTCCTTCGGTCCCATCGGAGTTATGAGTCCGCCCAACATCACGGCGGAGCGCGGCGGAGCTGGCGGTCGCTACACCGACGCGGAGTTGGCCGGGGCAATCCGGTATGGGGTTCGCCACGACGGGACGTCGCTGACTTTCCTGCCCACCGAGGAGCATGCTTGGTGGACGGATGATGACCTTCAGGCCGTGGTTTCCTATATCCGTAGTGTGCCTCCGGTGGACGCCGAACGTGAGCCCAGCCAGACCGGTGTTTTGGGCAAAGTGCTCACTGGATTCGGCGTGATGGATTTCCGGAGTGCCATCGCTACGCCCAAATCGTCCCTAGGGACACCACCCAATCCGGAGCCGACCGCTCGCTGTGGAGCCTTTCTCGCGATTGGCTGCAAGGGGTGTCACGGCGACGACTTGTCCGGCGGTCCCATTCCTGGTGCTCCGGCGGACCTGCCGATGCCGGCGAACCACGGAGCCGCGGAGCGCTTCGGCGGACATGCGGACGTGTGAGGGGTAGTATCCGCTGTTGTCGATTACAACGTCCCAGGTCCTGCCCGACAGGGAATCCAGTTGACCATTGCGGTCTCCAACCAGTTTCTCAACCTCCGGAAAGAGGTGTGTGTTCGTCCGGCCTCGATTGAATAGCGTAACCGTATGCCCGCGATCCAGCGCCGTCTGGACCATGTGCGGGCCGATAAAACCCGTGCCGCCCAGGAGTTTGCTTATCGCCTCCAACGGGGAGTGGCGACCCGAATACCAGGGGCGCAACCATAGCTGCCCCGGCTCCACCCATGGCTGTTCCGATGAAACTCGTTCTGAGGTGCCCTGTGCTGGCCGCCCCGTAGGCAAAGCCAGAGCGTAGATTAGGTGTGACAGGGGTTAGCCAAGCCGACAACACCAACCAGCATGCGACCGATGTCCAGAGAGCCGCGCGTCCGAGTCTACATGGGGTGTTCATTCGACGGCTTCATTGCCGGGCCAGAGCACGACGTTTCGTGGCTGAACGAGAGCTATGCCGCCGACGGTGACCTGACACC
>JBLFXH010000139.1:0-8759 GCA_047611125.1 Rhodothermales bacterium | reverse complement strand
GGCGCGGGGCGCTCTTGCGACTAGGTCTGCGCGGCGCTGTGGGCTGGGGAGAGTGTGCTCCATTGCCCGGGTTTTCCGACGAGACACATGACGCCGCGCTGGCGGATCTGAGGCGAGCCGCAACTGAGCTGGCGAAGGGCTCAAGCCCGACGCCTCGGACACCTTCAGCCGCGTGCGCCCTGGATGCCGCCTTCCAAGGGTTGTGCCAGTCATTGAATGACGAGACTCGTGAGGCGTCCGCGGAATTGGCGAATCACGGATATGCCCGGCATCCGCACCGTGGATCCCAATCGGTGAACGCCGTTCTCCTTGAGGCCGAGCCTCCCGAGCAGGCCCGTCAGTTATACGAAGAGGGGTACCGAGCCATCAAACTGAAGGTGGGTGGTGACCCAGGTCGCGACGCCCGGCGTGTTCTTGAGGTGGCAGAAACTGGAGCCAAGCTCCGGCTTGATGCGAATCGGGCCTGGACGGTGGCACAGGCGCGGGACTTCTTCAGCGCCCTCGGACCGGCGAGAATTCAGTACATCGAAGAGCCGGTTTCGTCGTTGGAAGGATCGCGCCAACTGGCCTTGGAGGGCGTGCCAGTGGCTCTCGACGAGTCGCTGAAAGGAATGGCGATGCGCGAGATCGAGTTGCTCGATTGGCCGGTGGCGCTGGTCCTGAAGCCCATGATCTTGGGAGGAATCCGTAGGTGCCGAGCCATTGCGGAAGCGGCCCTAAACGCGGGGATCATACCCGTTGTCAGTTCCTCCATTGAAACCGGAGTTGGACTCAGTGCGCTCGCCCTGTTTGCCGCCTCCCTTGGCACGATAGATGTGCCGGCTGGACTGGGGACTTCCAGGCTGCTAGGCGCAGTCACCATTGCCCCGGCGTTCGCGGGAGGCCCAGAAATGGCGGTAGGAGAGCCCTTCACCGTGCTGCTGACATGACAAATCCCATCGAACAAGCCGCGCGCGCGTTTGGGAAGGGGGTAATGATCGGGTGGGACTCGGGGCTGCTCAGCTTCAGTGATTTTCACGACGCGGTGAACAGTGAGACAACCAGCTTGGTAGGTCTAAGAGGCCAGAGGATCGGCCTGAAGGCGCCGAGGTCGGCGCGGGATCTCACCCACATGTTTGCCCTCGTGCTGGCCGGCGCGACCGTTGTCCTAGTTGGCCATCGCGAGCCGGAGGACGCGGTGACTGGCCTTACGAAGCGCTTCGGTCTGAGGTGGGATCCGACAGGCCAAAGTCCGGCCAACCCGGGACGCTCCCGGGCAGGGTCAGCGTCCGAGGGAGTCGCGCCAGCCCGCCAAGGCACGGGCCGCCTAGTGGTCCTAACGTCCGGGTCCACGGGCACCCCCAAGGCCGTCGTCCACACACTGGACAGCCTCATGGCGAGCGCTCGGGGGGCCGCAGAGCATCTGAAGTTCGGTCCAGGCAAGCGATGGCCTGCGACGCTGCCCATGAATCACGTGGGTGGTCTCTCCATCGTTTTTCGCGCGCTAGCCGGCGGAGGGTCGGTTTGGCTGACTAAGGACCAGGGAGACCTCGAGGAGGCACTCGGCCGGGCTACTCACGTCTCTCTGGTGGCGACCCAGCTCCATAGACTCATCCGGGCCGCTAGGCCGAGTCCCGAAGCATTGGAGTACGCCCTCTTGGGCGGCAGCGCCTTCGCGTCGAGGCTGCTGAATGAGGCGAGGGTGGGGAGGTGGCCCCTTGTCTTGAGTTACGGGATGAGCGAAATGGGGTCTCTAGTCACGGCCACGCTGCCCGGGGAGCTTGGGAATTCCGGTCGGGCGCTTGCGGGTCGACGCCTTCGAATCGGGATAGACGGGGAGGTGGAAGTCTCCGGATCAGCATTGTTCGAGGGGTATCTGGATGGTCCTGGAGCGGGTGCCTGGCACAAGACCGGGGACCTTGGGAGCCTCGACGAAGCGGGCCACTTGCACATTATAGGCCGCCGAGATAATATGTTCGTGTCCGGAGGCGAAAACGTGCACCCAGAGGTTATTGAGGCCGTTTTGGCCGATGTCCTCGGCGTAGAGACTGCCGTTGTCGTGGACGTTCCAGACGAGGAATTCGGTGCTCGCCCGGTGGCTTTTGTCAGAGGTGATGCCACCGCTCTTGCGTTGAAGGACGCCGTGCTCCGGCGGCTCCCGGCGTTCATGGTCCCGGACGCCATCTATGTGTTTCCAGACATAGGATCTGGCGGCCTGAAACCCAGAAGAACGGAGCTGCGCAGGTTGGCGCGTGGGCTTCGCGGTTAAACGTGAGCCCAATTCAGCCGATACGGACGGTAATTAACCCTTCACGAACGCGCATTGCTCGGCCCCCGACCCGTGCACTTTGCGACTTTACGCGCCAATGCAACCACACCAGGAACCCTCTCTGGCCGGTCCGCACATTCGGTTTGACCGACTTCGTCTGGAAAACATCTACACCCACTTCAAGTGGAATAATGATCAGGAACTGAATCGGCTGGACAGCGAGGCTCCCTACGAGGAAGAGTCATTCGGGACCTTCAAGAAACGATTCGAGAATCTGATCGCGCAGCGCGATCCGGAGTCTCAGGATTTCGAGATTTATGACGAGGAGGGCACGCTAATCGGTGTGGCTTTCGTCTCGGGTATTTCGTGCCATCATCTGCACTGCTCGATTGGCGTCACCATTGGCGAGCGCGATTTCTGGGGAAGAGGGTACGGAAAGGAGGCGATGAACGCCCTTTTGAAGCACTGCTTTGAGTCCATTGGCATGCACCGCGTTATGGCGAGCGTCTTCGAGTACAACGCGGCGTGGAAACGTCTCGTGGAGGGATGCGGGTTCGTGACCGAAGGGACTGACCGCGACTATCTCTTTTTGGATGGGCGCTTCTACGATCGCATTCGCTTCGCAATGCTGGCTTCCGAGTATGCGAGGGCTGATCGCCCCGCGAGCCGAGAGCGCAGCGGAGGCATCCGTCCTACCGCACCCGGTGCGGCGGCCTGATTACTCACCGCCTGGTGCGAAAACGTTCGGCAGATCTGTAACCAACCTGCCGATGGGTCCGTAGAGACGGGAGAAATTCAACCGCCCCTCGATGCGAGATCTATCCCGCCCTGCACTGCTGATTGCCCTCGGACTGCTGTTCGTATTGCTGACCAGCATGGGCCCGGGATTCTTTTTCGGGATCAGCCTTTCAGGCCTCTCTCGATGGTTTCTGATCGGCCTGCTGATCTACTTCGCCATGAACCGCTGCGGCGGCCGAGGGTGTGGATCACGCTGCTGCTGCAAGGGAACCTGCAGCTGCGATGAAGACGAGGATGACGCCTAGGCAGGCGCGAAGTCCTTCAGGGTTGCTGCATCTGGACCCAGCTTCTTGAGCATGCGGAGATGCGAGGCGATGGCCTCCCGAAGCGTGGGATTGTAGTGGTACGGTATGTCGTGCTCAGCTGCTACTTGCTGGACGATCGGCGCCAGATCTGGATAGTGCACCGAGCACGTCTGCGGGAATAAGTGGTGCTCGATCTGATAATTGAGCCCGCCGATGTACCACGACAGCGGCTTGTTTGCAAAGGCGAAGTTCGCAGTGGTTCGCATCTCATGGACCAGCCAGGCATACTCCATCGCGCCTGTGTCATCGGGCTGCAGGAATTCCGGCCCCTCAACTACGTGGGCCAACTGAAAGATAACGCCCAGAATGACGCCGGCCGTCATGTGGGCTGTCATAAAGCCGATCAGGAATTGCCACCAGGTGATCTCAAGGAAAAGGAGCGGCAGCACAATCATCCAAGTGATGGCCAGGCCCTTTGAAACGAGGAGGATCGCAATTTCCCCGGCCGGGTGCTTCTTGTCCTCGTAGGGCCCGATGTCCCGTTTCATGAACTGCTGGAAGTCCTTGGCAAACAGCCAGTTCACCGTGGCAAGTCCGTACGCAAGGAGGCCGTATTGGTGTTGGTACCGATGAAACCAGTAGTGCCGCGCTCCTGGCGAGAGCCGCAGGAGTGGAGAAACCGTAAGGTCCTCGTCCACATCGTGGATGTTGGTGTACGTGTGATGGACCACATTGTGCGTGATCTTCCACATGTACCCATTCGCACCCATGAGGTCAAAGGTGAAGCCAAGAGCGGCATTCACGAACCTGTTTGACGAGTAAGCACCGTGTAGCGCGTCGTGGGCAACGCTGAAGCCGATCCCGGCCATCCCCAACCCAATGACAAGGCTCAGGAACCACATCTGGCCCAGACTCAGCTGTCCGGTCATGATCAGTCCAAATGCTCCAGTGGTGATTCCGAGGATCAGGATGGTCTTGACCACCATGCGCCCGTTAGCCTTTCTACTTCGGCCGGTCTGAGCGAAATGCTGGTTGACACGATCGCGAACGTCCTTGACGAATGCCTTGGCATCGCGGTTTGAGAAGCGAATCTTAACGGATTGTGCCACGGGGGAGCGGGCTTGGATGAGTGCAAACGTCGGGGCAGAAGGCCTCAGCCCCATGCAGCATGATACTGAACACACTCGCGGCTGGGGATGTCGCGGGTAAAAATAGGTCCGATTGACTTGAGTCCCTCGATTCGGTATAAATAGACTCTACTCCCCCAACTATCCGAAAATGACCATGCTAAAAGAGTTCAAAACGTTCGCCATGAAGGGAAACATGGTGGATATGGCCATCGGCATCGTCATCGGTGCGGCCTTCGGTACCGTCGTGAAGTCTGTCGTCAGCGACATCGTCATGCCAATCGTCTCCGCGGTGACTGGCACACCCGATTTTTCGAACTTGTTCACAATTCTCCGGGCGCCTGCCGACGCGGTGGGCGTGAATCTGGAGTCCATTGAGGCGGTCCGCGAGGCCGGCGGTGTGGCTCTCGGATACGGACTGTTCCTGAATGCGCTAATCGCGTTCCTCATCATAGCCTTCGTCCTCTTCATCATCGTCAAGAAGATGAACGAAATGAAGAAGAAGGAAGAAGAGACACCCGCGGCCCCAGCAGCTCCGCCAGAGCCGTCTTCGGAAGAGAAGCTCCTGACCGAGATCCGCGACCTGCTCGCCAAGGGCTGAGCCGGATCGACATCGGGCCTCGCGGCCCTGCGCCTTTGGCCAACGTGCCGGACGGGCGGCTCGGGAAACCGAGTCGTCCGTCGTGTATTTGTGGGAGCCCCCGAAGCACCGAATTATTGACACTGTTCCATCGCGATTACGGAAGCGGCCATCCCCTGACCATCCTCCACGGCCTCTTGGGCTCGGGTGGAAACTGGCATACGCTCTCACGCAGCGTGTTTTCTGAGAGCCGGCGGGTGGTTGTAGCAGACATGCGCAACCACGGGAAGTCGCCTCACGACTCGCGCCTGGACTATGAGGTGATGGCGGACGATGTCGTGGAGCTGTGGGACGGGATGGGGGTCGAGGCGTCCGATCTCATGGGGCACTCAATGGGCGGAAAGGTGGCCATGCAACTGGCCCTTACACATCCGGAGCGGGTGTCAAGGCTGGTTGTTGTAGACATGGCGCCCCGCGGCTATCAGCCCGCGCACGAAGCGCTGTTCCAGGCTCTAGCGGACGCCGCGCCCGCAACGAAGAGATCTCGCGCCCAGGTCGATGCCTTTCTGAAAGACCGAATTCCGGATATAGGAGTGCGCCAGTTCCTTCTGAAGAACCTCGCGCATGGCCCCGACGGGCTCCATTGGCAAATGAACCTCGAGGCGATCGTGTCCAACTACGACCGGATTCTGGAAGGCTTAACAGTGTTTGCCACTTATGAGGGGCCAACTCTGTTCATTCGTGGAGGGCGGTCAGACTATATCCTGGATGATGACAACGGGATCATTCAAGCCTATTTCCCCCAGGCCCAGTTGGTAACTATCCCCGGTGCGGGGCACTGGGTCCATGCCGAGGCCCCAGGGCCGTTTGCCGATGCGGTGACAGAGTTTCTGGCCGGGTAGTCAGTGGGCACGCCGAATGCGAACACGCTGACGCCTGTGACGTTGCAGCGGGTTCCCACTGAGTTCCCGTACTGATTACCCTGATATAGTGGCTGACAAGCACCTCGAGAACGCCCTAAGATCCCGCATCCTGGTCATGGATGGCGCGATGGGCACGATGATCCAGCGCTACCACCTGGACGAGGATGCCTTCCGTGGCACCCTGTTCCAAGGTCACGCGAAACCGCTCCGCGGGAACAACGATCTGCTCAGTCTGACGCAGCCCGAGATCATCCGCGAGATCCACGACGAGTACCTGGCAGCCGGGGCGGACATCCTCGAAACGAATACCTTCAGCTCGACCTCTGTCGCACAAGCTGACTATGCCGCCCAGGCCCATGTCTATGACATGAACGTCGCCTCGGCCCGGATAGCGAAGGAGGCCGCCCAGGCATTCACCGCGCAAACACCGGACAAGCCCCGCTTCGTTGCGGGTGCTCTGGGCCCGACCAACATCAGCCTCAGCCTGTCGCCGGACGTCAATGATCCCGGGTACCGGGCATCGACCTTCGAGAAGATGGCTGCTGCCTATAGTGAGCAGATCCGTGGCCTGATGGACGGGGGCGTAGACATCATCCTTGTCGAGACCATCTTCGACACCCTCAACGCGAAGGCAGCCATATTCGCCGTCTCTGACGTCTTTGAACGCATGGGCAAGCGCCTGCCCGTGATGCTTTCAGGGACCATCGTCGATCTCAGCGGTCGGACGCTCTCGGGACAGTCCACGGAGGCTTTCTGGCATTCCATCAAACATGCGCCCGAACTTCTGTCTGTCGGGTTGAACTGTGCCCTGGGCGCCTCGCAGATGAGGCCATTCATCGAGGCGCTCTCGGGCGTCGCGACGGTTCGAACGAGTCTGTACCCGAACGCCGGGCTACCTAACGAAATGGGCGGCTACGATGAGTCGCCCGAGCAGATGGCCGCTCAAATTGAGGAGTATGCTCGGGACGGATTCCTCAACATCGCCGGAGGATGCTGTGGTACCACCCCGGAGCACATCTCGGCTTTCGTCGAAGCAGCAGCCCCATTCCAGCCCCGGACGCCCAGAAGGCCGGACGGCCTGCTTCATCTCTCTGGACTAGAGCCGTTCACATTCCGAAGTGATCTGAACTTCGTCAACGTGGGCGAGCGGACGAACGTCACCGGATCGAAGAAATTCGCCCGATTGATTCTCAACGAGGACTACGAGGAGGGCCTGACAGTCGCCCAGCATCAAGTGGAGGCCGGCGCTCAAGTCATTGATGTGAACATGGATGAGGGCATGCTGGAAAGCGAGCCTGCCATGACCCGGTTCCTCAACCTGATTGCCGCGGAGCCCGAGATCGCCCGCGTGCCGGTGATGGTCGATTCTTCCAAGTGGAGCGTCATCGAAGCGGGCCTTAGATGCCTTCAAGGCAAGAGCGTTGTCAACTCGATCAGCCTTAAGGAGGGCGAGGGGCCGTTCCGCGAGCAGGCGCGGCTGGCCCAGCGTTACGGCGCGGCAGTCATCGTCATGGCCTTTGACGAGAAGGGACAGGCCGAGACCTACGAGCAGCGGATCCAGATCTGCCAGCGCGCCTACGACATTCTGACCGAAGAGCTCGGCTTCCCGCCGGAGGACATCATCTTCGATCCGAACATCTTTGCCATCGCGACCGGGATCGAGGCCCACAACCGGTACGCCATCGACTTTATCGAGGCCACGAAGTGGATCAAGCGAAACCTGCCAGGCGCCCATGTCTCCGGCGGCGTTTCAAACATTTCGTTTTCGTTCCGGGGCAACAACACGGTCCGCGAGGCCATGCACACGGCTTTCCTGTACCACGCCATCTCGGCGGGGATGGACATGGGAATCGTGAACGCTGCGCAGATCGAGGTCTACGATGAAATCGATCCGGACCTGCTGGTCTGCGTGGAGGACGTCCTATTCGATCGACGTCCCGATGCCACAGAGCGATTGGTGGACATCGCCGAGCGCTTCTCCGGACCGGGTGCGGTCAAGGAAACAAAGACCGCCGAGTGGCGAAATGCGCCTGTCGAGGAGCGGCTGAAGCACGCCCTCGTCAAGGGTATCCTGGATCACATAGAGGAGGACACCGAGGAAGTCCGCCAGAAGTCCGAACGGGCACTGGACGTCATCGAAGGCCCCCTGATGGACGGGATGAACGTGGTCGGGGACCTGTTTGGCGCCGGCAAGATGTTTCTGCCCCAGGTGGTCAAGAGTGCCCGGGTCATGAAGAAGTCCGTGGCCTATCTGATTCCCTTCATCGAGGAGCAGAAAAAGGCATCAGGCGACACCGATGATCGCGCCACGATTCTGTTGGCTACCGTCAAGGGTGATGTGCACGATATAGGCAAGAACATTGTCGGCGTTGTCCTGGCCTGCAACAACTACCGCATCGTTGACCTGGGCGTCATGGTGCCCGCCGAGCGCATCTTGGACGAGGCCGTCAAGGTGGGTGCTGATATCATCGGGCTCTCGGGCCTGATCACTCCGAGCCTGGATGAGATGGTCCATGTGGCCTCGGAAATGGAACGTCGCGGGATGAAGCACCCTCTCCTGATCGGAGGAGCGACCACCTCAAAGGTCCACACTGCCGTCAAGGTGGACCCAGGCTATTCGAACCCGGTCATCCACGTGCTGGATGCTTCGCGAAGCGTCGGTGTGGTGACCAAGCTGATGAGCGACCCGGACGAATTCCTGAGTGATCTGCAGGCCGAGTACGATGGCGTTCGAGTGGGTTATGGCAAGCGTGCCAGGAAAGTGGATCTCCTGCCGCTGTCGTCGGCACGGCGCAACCGACTCGACGGCTCCGGATATGTCCCGGTTGAGCCCGCCAC
>JBLFXH010000138.1:0-8826 GCA_047611125.1 Rhodothermales bacterium | reverse complement strand
AATCGAATTGATCGGACTCGCCGAGTACTAGCCCTCCGTGACGGGTGATTTCCCAAGACAAGTCCTCGTCCTCGTCCACGTTGGCCTCTTCGCCAAACGCCACCACTTCAATCCGGGCGATGCCATCCGTCTCGAACAGAAGGCGAATGTCAAACTCGTCCAACAGTCCGCTCATGGCCTTAATGGCCATACGCTCAATGGCGTTCTCCGCCTCGTCGATTTTCTCGTCCAGATTGATCACCACCTGCCATTGGCCCGTGAGATCGTCCGCAGAGACCTTGGATTGGGCTTGAGCGGCAAAGGGAACGGCGACAAAAGCCGCAAGAAGGAAAAGTCTGCGTAACATGAAGGGGAGCGATTGATGAGGGCCGGTATTCGGACTAACCACCGTAGTAGTTGCAGTCGTTTATCGCGAAGCTTCGATCACGGTCGCCCGGTACTTGTCAAACCAGGCCAAAACGTGAGCGTTTTTGGCAATCAGATTGCTGGGCCGCGAGGCAATACCGTGGGACGCATCCGGCACTCGAACGAGCGAAGCTTCGACACCCTTGATCTTCAGGGCCCCGTAGTACTGCTCGGACTCGGACATTGGGGTTCGGTAGTCCTGCTCCCCGGTGATAAGCATCGTGGGGGTCTCTACGTTTCCGATCAGTGAAATCGGAGAGCGGGCCATGTAGTGCTCCTGGTGCTCCCATGGCGGCCCGGGGAACCAGTACTTCCAGAAAGTGGCCAGTCCGTCAGCGTTCAGAACGAAGCTGTACCAGTTGATGACCGGCTTCTGCACCACCGCCGCACGAAAGCGCGTGGTTTTGCCGATGATCCATGAGGTAAGCACTCCGCCGCCTGATCCGCCTGTGACGAAGAGTTGATCTTCGTCGATGTAACCCCGCTCCAGGAGGAGGTCTACGCCGCTCATCAGGTCGTCGTAGTCATTCCCCGGATAGGCGTGGTGGATGAGGTTGCCAAAGTCCGCTCCGTAGCTGGTGGATCCGCGCGGGTTGGTGTAGAGCACTACGTACCCCTTGGCGGCGTAGAGTTGGTTCTCGGCTGAGAAGAATGGACCGTAGCTGGAAAAGGGCCCACCGTGGATCTCCAGAATCAGCGGGTACTTCTGCGACGGGTCGAAGTCTGGCGGAGTGACCACCCATCCGTGGATGCGCTCGCCGTCGAAACTGGACTCGTACCAGACTTCCTCCACCTGACCGAGCGACCTGGAACCGAGCAGGTCTTCATTGAGGAAGGTGAGCTGGCGGAGTTCGCCCCCCGCACTTCCGTACCAGAGATCTGCGGGCCGGGTGGGAGTCCCGGACGTGAAGGCATAGGCGCCCGTTCGGGCGAAACTCGAAGATCCGCCTGAGTAAGGCCGACTAATGGAGCTGCCGCCCACGTTGCCCGGAAGGGTGCTCATGTCTCCGTCCAGAGAGACCGTTGCGAGGCGTCCCATGCCCTCATCGGTGTAGCCGATCAGGAGACCGCGCCCATCGGCACTCCATTCCAATTGACCAACGGAGCGGTCCAAATCAGGGAGCAGTTCGCGGCTTCCCGATCCGTCGGCGTCCATGACGTACAGCCTGTTCTGCATGTACCCCATGTAGTTGTCGTCGTACCCCCGATAGGCGATGCGGCCATCTCGCGAAACTGCCGGGCCGGCATCCGGTCCATAACGGTCCGTCAATTGCGTAAAGGCACCTGTCGACAGATCGACCCGGTACACTTCCGAGTCCCGCGCCTCAACTTCAAAGTCTGCCCGACGATTGGCTCCGATAATCAATGACTTTCCGTCCGGCGCCCATGACGCCGTACCGCCGTGGCTGTGGGGGCCGAATGTAATTTGCCGTGGGGTGCCGCCTTCCGCGGGAATGATGAACTGCTGTGAGGAGCCGGTCTCCACAAAGCCTGGGCGACCGTCGCTGCGGTAGCTCATTTCGTCGACGAACTTCCAATCAGGGCCCCAATCGGCGCCTTGAGGTTTGGTAGGCATGTCTACCGAAATGCCAGGATTCGTCTCGGGCACGAACATACTGAGAGCGATCTGCGTGCCGTCGGGAGACCACGAGAGTCCCGACGGGCCGCGCTCGAGATCCGTCAGCTCCGCCACATCGCCCGTGTCCATCCAGCGGACGTACACCTGACTGCGCCCATCCTTGCTAGACACGTAGGCAATCCGGTCACCACTCGGGCTCCATCGCGGCTGGGAGACGCCGTAGGTCCCGTCCGTCAAGGGTCGGTGGCTGGATCCATCGGCCTTGATGATCCACAGGGCGGTTCGTGACCCATCCGTCATCACGTCGAACCCGGTGCGGACGTAGACAACGCGGCTCCCGTCCGGCGAGATTTGGGGATCGTTAGCGCGCTCCAGTTCGAACACGTCCCTCGGACGGAAGACTTCGGACTGGGCGAATGCCTGACTGCTGAAGCCGGCAACGAGTAACAGGACTAGGGCGAAGCGCATGGCGTAGATCATCGGGTGAACCGGGAATCTACGGGACGCGCCCAGAACTGGCTACGGCCCTTCAGAAACGGTGAGAGCCCGAACCAGCGCGCCGCTTTGCTTCATGCCTCGGACGGACACCACAATGGTGAAAATGACGAAGCCCACGATGGCGGCCATCGAATACCACGGAAGGGCGGGCCGGACGCCCAGCGCGACCTGATATGATCCTAACTGCAAGGCTACAAACATGAGACTGAGTCCGACTGTGATCTCGGCCAAGATTCGCTGCTGCAGGACTACAACCTGGAGTTTAGCCGCCATCGGAAGAGCTAGGTAGAGCTTGGGGTCGGGCATATTGAGCTGGTCCGGAATTCGCGCCAGCAGTCGGCCAATTCCATAGAGGAGAATCGACATGGCCACGGCCAGAAGCGGCAGCATCATCCAACTCAACCAAGAGGTAGCCGCGAAACCGTCCGGCGCTCCACCCGGTCCGAAGTGCACCGGGATCTCGGCTGGCAGGTTGCTGAATACGAAAGCGCTGATGCCTACCAGTGCGGCCAGTATCAACACAGTGAGCCGGGTTGCAAGTCCGGGATGGCCGGCTTCGGGAGATGGTGTCATAAAGTCGGGGAGATGACTCAACTACGCGCATCTCACTCCGCCTGTTGCAGCCGTTGCGCGGGTCGTAGGTTGCCAGAAAGTTAACGCCGATTGCCAATGCGCCCCCTGTTCTTGGCCCTGTGCCTACTCGCCACTACGCTGGCTGTCGCCCAAGAGGGTCCCTCGGTAGGAGAGGGCCCGTATCAACGCCTCGTCTTACGCGGTGGGACTATGATTGATGGGGCCGGTGCCCCGCCCATCGGTCCCGTGGACATCGTGGTCGAGGGCAACCGGATCGTCGAAATACGAAACGTCGGGTATCCGGGTCTCCCCATCGATCCCACCCGCAGGCCGGCCCCCGGAGATCGTGAAATCGATGCATCCGGCATGTACATCCTGCCAGGCTTTATCGATATGCACGGCCATACGCATCGCCCGGGATCGGGCCAGGATGTCCCAGTAGACTACGTCAGAAAGCTCTGGCTGGCGCACGGCATCACCACCACCCGAGAGCCGAGCGGAGGCGATCCGGACTGGCTTCTCAGCCAGAAGCGACTGTCGGCCGAGAACGCCATTACAGCCCCAAGATTCTTCACCTATCCGGTCTTTGGATCGGGTTTCGGACGACCCATCACAACGCCAGAAGACGCCCGAGAGTGGGTCAGATTCATCGCGGACAAGGGCGCAGACGGCATCAAGTTCTTCGGAGCGCCACCACCCATCATGCGCGCGGCACTCGACGAAATGACCAAGCAGGGTCTGAAGGGCACCGAGCACCACGCTCAGCTAGACGTCACGCGGATGAACGTCTTGCAGACCGCGTCCGCAGGGTTGACCTCGATGGAGCATTGGTACGGCCTGCCCGAGGCGCTTTTTGAGGACCGCGTAATCCAGCACTACCGGCTGGACTACAACTATCTGAACGAGGCCCATCGTTTTGCCGAGGCCGGCAAGCTCTGGAAGCAGGCCGCCGAGCCGTTCAGCCCGCACTGGAATGCGGTCATGGACTCGCTATTGGCGCTCGACTTTACCATCGATCCGACGATGGTGGCCTACCTGGCAAGTCGGGACCTGGACGCGCAGCAGCGGCGGCCGTGGCACTCTGAGTACACCATGCCCTCCCTGTGGCGGTTCTACCGCCCCGGGCGCGCGGCACACGGCTCGTACTGGTTCTACTGGACCACCGAAAACGAAATGGACTGGAAGGAGAACTATCGCCTGTGGATGACCTTCCTGAACGAGTACAAGAATCGCGGAGGTCGGGTGACGCTTGGAAGCGACTCGGGCTACATCTATAATCTCTACGGGTTCGGATATATCCAGGAGATGGAGCTGCTGCGCGAGGCCGGATTCCATCCGTTGGAGGTGATTAGGTCTGCCACCATTCTTGCCGCCGAAGCGCTCGGAGCCGATGACGAAATTGGCTCCATCCAGGTCGGCAAGCGTGCGGACTTCGTAATTGTCCCCGAAAACCCGCTGGAAAACCTCAAGGTGTTCTACGGCACGGGTGCAGTGAAACTGAACGATGAGACTGGAGAAGTCGAACGCGTCGGCGGCGTTCGGTGGACAATCAAGGACGGCATCGTGTTCGATGCCCGGCAACTCCTCGAGGATGTCCGTCAGATGGTCGATGCCGCCAAGGCAGCTGAGGGGCTCCCGGCCGGACCCATGCCCATGTTTATTGAGACCATCAAGAGGTAGATATGACCCGATTGTTGACGCATTGCATCGCGTGTGCCGCCCTTCTCGTGGTTTTTGGGGCTGTGGTCCCCTCGAAGGCACAGGCCCAGACCCAGGATTGGGCCCAATACCGCCTGATCTACGATGAGCCCGCTGCGGCGTGGAACGAGGCCCTGCCGGTTGGAAATGGCCGGCTAGGCGCGATGATCTATGGCATTCCTGGTCAAGAGCGACTGGCCCTGAACGAGGAAACCCTATGGACGGGCGGGCCCTATGACCCGACCGTCGAGGGAGGTGCCGAAGCGCTGCCGGAGATCCAACGATTGCTCTTTGCAGGCGATGTGGAGAAGGCTCATGACCTGTTCGGACGGACCATGATGGGCGTGCCTTATGAACAGCAGAAGTACCAACCCTTCGGGACCCTGTGGCTGGATTTTCCTGGTCACGAGGCAGCCACGGACTACACACGCGAACTGGATATGGATGCGGGGTTAGTGCATGTTCGCTACTCGGTAGACGGGACCATATTCACCAGGACCACCTTTTCGAGCGAGCCCTCCCAGGTGTTGGTGATGCGCCTGGAAGCAAGTGAATCCGGCGCCTTGAATTTCGACGGGATGATGCAAGGGGTCCGCAATCCGGCGCACTCCAACTACGGCACCGACTACTTCCGCATGGATGGACTCGGCCCAGATACCCTGCGAGTGACCGGGAAGAACTCAGACTATCTCGGCGTGACTGGAGCGCTGACGTACGAGGGGAGGTTGGTCGCCAGAGCCGAGGGCGGCACAGTTGAGGTGGACTACCGAACTCTGAAGGTTCGGGGTGCAAATGCCGTGACCTTGGTGTTCGCGGCCGCGACTTCCTTCGTGGACTACAACGACACCAGTGCTGATCCGGCGGCCCGGGTTGCCGAGGTGCTGGAAGCCGTGGCGAGTAAACCTTACGCGACCCTGAAAGAAGAGCACGTCCAGGACCATCGCCGACTCTTTCGGCGGGTTTCGTTGGGCGCAGGCCCCGTTTCGTCCATTCCTCGGATGACCGACGACCGATTGGCTGCCCTGGACTCCATCCCCGACCCCGCTCTGTTCGCCCTCACCTACCAATGGGGACGGTACTTGCTGATGGCCAGTTCGCGGCCCGGTACTCAGGCGGCGAATCTGCAGGGGATCTGGAACGAGGACCCCAACCCTTCTTGGGATTCCAAGTACACGGTGAACATCAATTTGCCGATGAACTATTGGCCGGCGGAAACGGCCAGTCTTCCTGAGTTGGCCGAGCCACTTTACCAGCTGGTCAACGACGTTTCTGAGACCGGCGTATCCGTGGCTCGCGAGCACTGGGGAGCAGGCGGATGGGTACTCCACCAAAACACAGACCTCTGGCGCGCGGCCGCGCCCATGGATGGACCCTCCTGGGGCGCATGGCCAGTTGGTGGAGCGTGGCTTGTCACACACATGATCGAGCGGGATCGCTTTGACTCAGACCCGGCCTTCCTCGAACGTTGGTACCCAGTGGTCCGCGACCAGGCGCTCTTCCTCTCGGACATCCTCGTGGAGCACCCAGACAACGGATGGCTGGTCACCGCACCTTCCAATTCGCCCGAAAACTTTCCGGCGTATCCCGGGAACGGCCGATACTTTGACGAGACCAGTGGCCTGTTTCTGAATGGACGGATGATGCAGCCAGGACCGACAATGGACATCCATATTGTGCGGGCTGTTTTTGCCGGGTTTCTCGATTGGTCCAACCGAATGGATGCTGATCCCGTCTTACGTGCTGAGATAGCTGCACAGATGGACCGTCTGCCTCCTAATCAGATCGGCAGGCAAGGTCGACTTCAGGAGTGGATCGAAGACTGGGAAGACATTGAGCCCGAGCACCGGCACCTGTCCCACTTGTGGGGTGTCTATCCGGGTGAGGAGATCTCTCCTGACGCGACTCCAGCGATGGCCGAGGCGGCTTCCGTCAGCATGGACCTCCGGGGCACAGGTGGCTGTGGCTGGTCCTACGCCCACAAAGTGGGCGCGCGTGCCCGGCTCCATCAGGGCGCTGAGGGTGAGGAACAGTTGGTGCGCTACCTGGCTGACAACGTGTTGCCGAATCTCTTCTCACGCTGCGGCCGGACCCTTCAGGTAGACGGATCCTTTGGGATGACGGCAGCTATTGGAGAAATGCTGCTGCAGTCAGATCGAGGCGTCCTCGAGATTCTGCCCGCACTTCCGCCCACTTGGAGCGAGGGCGCGGTGTCCGGTCTGCGGGCACGGGGCGGATTCACCGTGGGGCTCGAATGGGAGGGTGGCTCGGCCACCCGTGTAGAGCTGGTCTCTCGCGAAGGAAGCCCAGTAGAACTATCCGGAATCGATGCCCGCGAGGTCTGGTCCGACGGGAATCGCGTTCGATTCCGGAGACTGGAATCAGGAAGCATCGCCTTTGATACAGAGCCTGGAGCTCGCTACGACGTAACGCTGCGGAATTGACGGGCAGTTCCGGGTCTTCGTCAGCGGGGCTTCTGCACCTTCTTTGGCGTCAGTAATTCTGATCCCAGGTAGGCCATGGGAAGTGACACGACCGCACCGATAATTCTGAACCATCCGGGCTCAATCATGTCCTGATTGAAGGTCCCGGCGACGAGCGTAATCAGTGTTATTGCGCCGACGGCCAGTCCGTGGCCTCCGGGTCGGCGCCCGGCAAGATTTCCAGCGACGGCGCCGCCCACCACAATCGAGAGTAGAAGCAGAACAACGGCTACGGGCACCAGAATGGTCGAGGGGGCGTCGATCAGGCCGCCCCACGTCATCTCGGTAATCCAGTAGAGGGCGTAGCCGTGCAGGCCGTAACCCAGGCCAATCGCCAACAGCGAGCGTACTACGGCCAGTGGTTGAAACTTGAGGGCGGAGTCGGGAGGAGGAGGCATAGCAGAATGATAGAGCGACACTGGACGGCGTTCAATCGCAAAGCGGCACTGCGCCGAAAAGACGCAAACTGAGCCGCGTCGGGGTCCAGACGGCGTCATAGGCCAAGTTAACCATTGGCAAATCGAGCGTCCCACATGATTGTCCCGAGGGGCCAGAGACCTTGAGACGACCAGGTTTGTCCCCTCCCTGGCCGGGCATTGAGGGCATCAGGCCTCTGAATCGACGGGTCTGCGTCATGGCCGTATGATCCGTATCGGGAGACTCGAGTCGGGTGCCATCCACCCAGGCGGTGAGCCACCAGGACGCAGCCACAACGCTCAGGACCAGTAGAAGGCCTATGGCCCGACCAGGGGCCTTCACTCGTCGTCCCGGTGGACGGAATCGGGCGAGAACGCCGGTAGACACACCGCGACATACTGCGCACCACCGGCTTCAGGAGTGCTGTAGCGAATCCACTCGCCCCGCTCGGTGACGATTGACTGTCCCGCGCCCACACGCAGCGAGCCGCCCGCATGTTCTACGTGCAAGGCTCCCGACAAGACCAGCGTAATCTCTCGAAACAACGGAGTTTGCCCCGGCTCGACCCACCCCTGGGGTGAGGTCATGCGGGCCAGGCTGACCGCGGCATCGTCCGAGTTGACACGGCCAACGAATTCCTCAATCCGCTTGGGCTTGTTGCCGGCGGACTCAATGATGGTAGGGGCAGAGATGAGCTTGGGCATGTGCGTTGACGCTTAGCTGTGACAGTAGCGAAAAAATCCAGCCTCTGCTTAGGCCGGTACTTCTTCAACTCCGAGTTCATGGGCGTGCTGGACTACATAGCTGAGCGCAGAGTCTCGACGGGCCGCCGTCCGGAAGGCCGGGCTCCGTGCAATCACCTGGTGGTCGTCAGCGACAATGCGAAACCAATAGCTACCGCCACCGCTGTGAACTCGCTCGTAATGAGAGATATGAGTCGTGTAGTCCATTACCCGCCGAATTGCGCGTCTGCATGACTGCTTCGAGGCAAATTGAGCGCTCTGTAATGCGACTCTCCCGTCTGCCTGCTTCAGCCGGAAACGATAATAACCGCTACGGTCACAAAAGAGTTGAAACGCCTCGGCGGACCTGCGCCTAGCTCTCCGCCTGGAGACCGTCACTTGGACTTCCCGGTCCACGAGGCGGAGAAGAAAGAGAAGTTGTCCGAGAGACTTG
>JBLFXH010000137.1:0-8835 GCA_047611125.1 Rhodothermales bacterium | reverse complement strand
CTGCCGCGTGGATGAAGCTGGCGGGCAAGGACTATGACAGCCGCTTGATTTCGCTGGGACCAGCGGGCGAAGAGCTGTCGAGGATTGGTCTGCCTGACCCCTTCTGGCGATGGGCAGGCGCGCTGGCACTCCGCGATGGGAAACCAATTAGCCTGTCTGGCTATCGTCCTCAGATCTATGATTTCGAGGGCGGCAGCCCAGACTCCACCAACTTGTTTGGATTCGATTCGCCCATGCTTCCGCGCTCCCGCGCTTTCATGACCGGCCAATCAGACCAACCGCCGCTCCTGACTCCGGCCGGCGCCTTCGCGGGGGGAGCGTACTACACGCTGAACATCCGTCCGGGGTGGCTTCAAGTTGATGTCTACGACCAAAACCTCCGCCTGCAGAGGATTCTCGTAGAGCCGAATCCCTCATTTGGGCAGGAGTTTTATCCTACCGACCTGGCCGTCAGGCTGGAGGCCGACGGCAGCGCAACGCTGGCCATCGCCGTAGTAAAGCCCCAGCCAACCGTGAGGATGTACCGGGTAGGCGCTAGGTGAGCGAGGAGCTCGATACCGGAGATGCCTTCCTGGCGGAGTCACTCCGCTTTGTGAAAGGAGTCGGACCCAAGCGGGCCGATGTGTTGGAGGGGGCGGGAATCAGCACAGTTCGCGATCTGCTCCAGTACTATCCGCGGAGGTACCTCGACCGGTCGACTGTAACCAGGATTGCTGATATCGGGTCGGCCACGGAGACGGTCTCGATTGTCGCTGAAGTCCTGGTGACCGGGAGTCCACCGGGGCGAGGGAAGCAGAGGCGTTTTGAAATGGTGGTCAGCGACGGGTCAGGGCGCATCAAGTGCGTCTGGTTTCGCGGTGCCGCCTGGATCGGGAAGCTGTTCAAAAAGGGTGATCGCGTTGCGCTCCACGGAAAGCCCCAGCAGTACAGAGGCAGCTGGAACCTGAACCACCCCGATTTTGACCGTCTGGACGAAGATGGTCCGAGTCTGGAGACGGGCCGCATCATGGCGCTCTACCCTGGTTCGGCGCCGTTCGAACGAATCGGTCTGAATAGCCGCAGTTTTCGAAAGATCATCTGGGGTCTGTTCAAGGAGCATGGGCTTCGAATGCGCGATCCGTTCCCGGAATCCGTCCGGTCACGCTACAATCTCATGGACGGCCGCGTGGCGCTCCGGGCCGTGCACTTCCCGAAGTCCCAGGAAGAGCTGGCGCGAGCCAGACGCCGCCTCATCTTCGAAGAGTTCTTCTTCATCCAGCTCATGCTCGCCAGAATGCGGAGCGTACGTATCAAGCGAAAGGGGCTGGTGTTCGGCCCCCGAGGCGGCCTGAGTGCGAAGTTCGAAAGCGAGGTGCTCCCGTTCATCCTGACCGGCGATCAGTCAGCGGCCATTCGGGATATCGCCGCCGACACCCAGAGTGGACAGCCAATGAATCGCCTGCTGCAGGGCGATGTGGGCAGCGGGAAGACGGTCGTCGCGGTGGCGGCCATGCTACATGCCGCCGATCACGGATACCAGTCAGTGTTCATGGCCCCGACCGAGATCCTGGCCGAGCAGCACTACCGCAATCTGATTTCATTCTTGGAGCCGCTGGGACTCCAGGTTCGTCTGCTGGTAGGGGCCCAGCGCAAGACCGCTCGCCGGGAGATCCTCGCGGAGCTGGCCAATGGGCAGGTGGCTGTGGCGGTCGGTACGCACGCCTTGATTGAGGACCCCGTTCAACTCGCGAAACTGGGATTGGTAGTCGTAGACGAGCAACACCGTTTTGGTGTCATGCAGCGAGCCAAACTGCTGAAGAAGGGCGATGCCGTGCACACCCTGCTCATGACGGCCACGCCGATTCCCCGGTCACTTGCCATGACGGTCTACGGTGACCTGGACGTGACGGTCATTCGGGAAAAGCCGGCCGGCCGCAAGCCCGTCAAGACGCTACTTCGCTCCGAGAAGGGACGGCAGGAGGCCTACGAGCAGATTCGCGGCGAACTGGCGGAGGGTCGGCAGTGCTACGTGGTGTACCCGCTGGTTGAGGAGTCCGAAAAACTGGATCTCAAGGACGCGGAATCGGGCTATGCGCAGCTGAGGGAGATCTTCAGCGAGTTCCAAGTGGATGTGGTGCACGGCCGTATGTCGGGAACCGAGAAGGACGAAATCATGCAGCGCTTTAAGGCGCATGAGACCGACGTACTGGTCTCCACCACCGTAATCGAAGTGGGTGTGGATGTTGCCAATGCGTCCGTAATGATGATTGAGCACGCCGAGCGGTTCGGTCTGAGTCAACTCCACCAGCTGCGCGGCCGGGTGGGTCGCGGTTCGGATCAGGCCTTCTGCATCCTGATGGCGGACTACAAGCGGTCGCGCGAGGGTCAGGAACGCCTCGAGGCCATGGTCAAGACCGAAGACGGCTTTGAGATCAGTGAGATCGACTTGCAGATGCGGGGGGCAGGTGACTTCTTCGGGACTCGCCAGAGCGGACTTCCCGATCTGCGTATTGCGGACGTGACGCGGGATCAGGCCATTCTCACGGAAGCGCGGGCTGCGGCTAGCGAGATGATAGCCTCTGATGTGGCGCTGAAGAGTCCGGAGCATTTGGCGCTCGGACAGCACTACCAGCGGTTTTACCGGGAAGGGCAGGGCGCGATGGCCCGAATCGGCTAGTCGCGGCCCGGCGCCACTTGTTCTAAACGGCCAGCGGATCTACCGAACGTAACTCCCGGCGTTCATGTCAATCGAGGTCCCGGTCGCGTGGTCAGCGAGGCCGCTAGCGAGGAGGACCACCATCGGCGCGATATCGTCCGGCTCAGTCAGTTTGGGCAGCGCCAGCGTGCCAGTCACCTGCTCCTCCCCGTGCCGCTCAATGAACTCTGCCGCCATGTCGGTTCGAACCCAACCCGGCGCGATCACAAAAGACATGATGTTCTGCTTTCCGAGGCCACGCGCGATGGTCTTCGACATTGCCACCACCGCTCCCTTGGAGGCAGCGTAGGCCACGTAGTCTGGCGTATCGCCACGAAAAGCGGCCCGAGATGCTATGTGGATGAAGCGTCCTCCCTCGTTTTCGCCGAAGTGACGAACCGCCCTCCTGGTCAGCATCTCTACAGCCCGGACATTTACGGCCATGGTCTTTTCCCAGGCCAACTCCCATTCGTCATCAGGCATCGAAATAGGCATCTCGAGCGATATACCGGCATTGTTGACCAGAACATCCACCTTGCCGAACCGCGCGACCACCTCATCGAACAGCAATCCCGGAGCACGCCGGTCTGCCAGGTCTGCCGCGAAAGCCTCCGAGCCGTTGCCGGCGGCCGCTGCCACGGCGGAGGCTCTTTCGAGGTTCGAAAACCCGTGGACAGCGACACGGGCGCCCGCACCACCAAGACGCAGCGCAATAGCGCGTCCAATGCCGCGACTTGCGCCCGTGACGAGTACGGTCTTGCCGCTTAGGTCTAGGTTCATCAGCCGGTTCTCCACTTCCAATCGGTGACACGCTCCGAAACGGGGACGACGTGGAAGCGAATGCGCGTCAGCAATCTCCCATCGCTCGTTTCCACGCGAACCCGCCAGGTCCCGGGCTGAATCACGCGCTTCTGCGTGTATCCACGATACCCGTGATCGCGCCCGCCGGAGACAAAGTAGTTGATCCGGTCCGACTCAAGCCAATCGTCCTGCTCGGGTCGGTGCCGCTCCCAGACGTGTACGATTTCTTTGTCGAGCCGACTTGGGGCGAAAACCGCGGTGTAGACATAGACCGTGTCGCCCGGGAAGTAGCGGAAGGGCTGCTCGTCACTGGCAAACGGCTTGTACCAAGCGGGCTTGGCGTACCGCATCCGGTACTCCGGGCCAGACTTCTTGACGAAGTGATACACGCCGGCCTCACGCACGGCCATCGGAACCGGCGGAATCCAATTCAAGACATAGGAGACCTCGAGGAGTGCAAGCAGGATGGCGACGGTTGCGCCGGCCCAGATTATCTGCGACCGATCGCGAAAGACGCCGCGTTTCCAGAGGTACCACAAGATCAGTCCCACAAGTCCGGCAGCCAGCAGGAGTCCCGCAGCGAAGGCCCCGTGATTCATGATCCCAGTGACAATTGGGACCGAGTAGACCAGGTAGGACGCGAGGACAAAAAACAGCAACCCCAGTCGCAGCCGTGCTGAAAACATCCGGTCGTGGAGGACCTCATTGGCAACCATCAGTCCTACAAGCAGGACCAGAAAGACGGACGTTTCCGTCAAGGAGGCGCTCTGCGAGTAGAAAAAGACGAACATGCTGAACAGAGCGCCCAGCAGAAACTGACTCGCGATTGGGTACCAGCGCGTAAATCTGAGCAGGACGACATTCCGCAGTTCGCCGGCATCGTGCAGCGTGGCGGCCACGTACAGCACACAAAGCAGGGACAAATACGTGATGATGATCACGTTATCGACTACCGAATCTATCCGAAATATCGTGGCCGCATCGAAACTGACGCCTACCATGAAGAACAGGGCGCCGGCGCGCTGGGGATGCGTCTCGTGAAACGCGAGGAGCTTCCGTGCGGGGCCAGTATCAAGCAGGCGTTCGAGAGGACCCGGCTTGTGGGGGACGACCGACGTCTCCACCCTAGGTGGCCTGCTTTGGGCGCCGCCAGAGAGGGACTGACGAGCACGGTTCGCCAAACATGACCTTGGAGGCAACAGACTGCAGCCTGGTCATCGCCTGCACAAACGCAGTGTCCGGGACATCGGAGGTACCGCATCCTTTGACCACCACAATGCGGTCTTCGTGCTGCTGCCAATCGTATAGATCAGCGGAGCGAAGAAACCGTTCGCGGCGGACGACTTCCTCAGTTCCGACCGTCACAGACGCCGCGACCCCGAAGAGCTTACTCGAGATGAGCATGTAGGCCCAAGTCGGAACGATGGTATCCGCCGAACAGACAATGCCGACATCCGCTCCAGCACAAGAGTCCCAATCGTACGCCTTGACTTCCTTGCGGAAGTGCATTTCGCGCAGGATCAGGCCTCCGAAAAGAAAGAGCTCTAGGTCAATGATGCGGACAGGATTGGCTGGGATCAGCGTGGCCAGATCCACTACTTGGATGCCCGAGCTGGCGACCTTGTTTACAATGGGCTCCACTATCGGGCCTCCACTGCCTGTTGCAGCTTCGAAACTGCCCGAACGAGGGCATCAGATGCGGTTTGAACGTCTTCGGCCGTGGTGAACCGGCCCAAGCTGACGCGCAGGGTGGCGCACTCCAGATCGGATCCGATGGCCTGTAGCACATGGCTGGGCGACCCGCTCCCCGTTGAGCACGCGCTGCCGGTTGACACCGCCAGTTCAGGTATCAGCTCAATCAATGTGGCTGTCTTGACGCCGGGAAACGTCAGGCTAGACGTGTTGGGAAGGCGCCTGGCTCCGTGTCCGTTAATGACTACATCCACCTCCTCGCGGATCATCTGCTCGAGACCATCTCGAAGGCCACCGAGTCGAGCCGATTCCTCCTCCAATTCTGCCAATGCCTTGGCCGCAGCGGCTCCCAGGCCGACGATGGAAGGGACGTTGAGGGTGCCGGCACGCTGGCCACGTTCCTGGCCTCCACCGTGGATCATCCGGTCAAGTCTGAGCCTACGCCGGCCGCCGTTGATCACCAGGGCGCCCACGCCTTTGGGGCCGTAGAACTTGTGAGCCGAACAGGCCATGAGATCGATGTCGCCCATTTCCACAGGGACCTTACCAAGAGCCTGCGTCGCATCGACAAGGACAGCGACGCCCTTTTTGTGGGCAATCTCCGTCAGCGCGGCCACCGGATGCATGATCCCAATCTCGTTGTTGGCCCACATGTAGCAGGCCAGCACCGTGTCGTCCCGAAGTGCTGCTTCAAATGCCTTTGGCGAAACGAGGCCGTTCTCCTGGACCGGCAACGCAGTGATCTCCCAGCCCTGACTCTCGAGCCACTCGCAAGAACCCAGGACCGCTTTGTGTTCGGTGGAGACCACGACAATGTGCTTGCCTTTTGACAGGTTGGCGAATGCGAAGCCCTTTATGGCCCAGTTGATGGCCTCCGTCGCACCTCCGGTGAAGTGAATCCACTCTGGCTCCGCTGCAATCAGACGCCCGAGTTGCTCACGGGCCATGGCGACGGCCTCGTCAGCATTCCAACCGTAGATGTGTCGTTTGCTGGAGGGATTGCCGAAGTGAGTCCCGAAGAACGGGAGCATGGCGTCCACTACGTCCGGGTCAACCGGCGTGGTGGCATTGTTGTCGAGATAGATCGGATCAGTCATGAAGTGTCCAACGGTGGGTTCCAGGAGCGGTTTCGGCCTCGAGGGTAGGCTATCTTTATGCCCCCCTAATCCATGTGCAAGAGCAATGTCCTCCTTTTCCCGTATCGCCCTCGGCGTCCTTTTTTCGGCCACCCTGCTGATTGGCTGTGACTTTACCTACGCCGACACCGAGCCGGATCTTCCGGGCATTGTCAATGGCATCGACCTGGACCCGCTCTTCGCCCCGGCGACGGCATCCGAAATCCAGGCGATCAAGGCAGATTGGGCCACGCGGGACGTCAGTGTTCAAGGCTACCAGTTGGAGCACACCGATCAGGCGGAGTTTGGCGGACGAGCCTTCGAAGTTCAGATCGTCTCGCACGTGGTGACCGGCCAGCGCCACTACGGTGCCATCATGACACCGACATCGGCTACCGGCCAGATCCCGGTACTGATGTACCTCCATGGCGGGGATGCCGGCGTGTCTGCGGACGGAGAGGTTGGATTTGTGACGCAGTTCTTCGGGGATCTGCGGGATGACTTCGTGATCGTGGTACCGTCCTTCCGTGATGAGCCCCTCCGGTACGGAGGTGCAACCTGGCAGTCTGAAGGCCCAGCCTCTCCCTGGAACTACGACGTTGACGACGCAATTGCCCTCCTTAACGTGGCGCTCGAAACCAACGACCACGCCGATCCTGAGCGTATTGCGTCATTCGGGATGAGCCGAGGCGGTGCTGTGGGAATGCTCATGGCCGCGCGCGACTCCAGGGTTGACCAGGTGGTAGAGTTCTTTGGCCCCACCGATTTCTTCGGCCAGTTCGTGCAGGACGTTGCGATTGAAACGCTTGGTGGCAATCCGAGCCAGTTGCCGGGCGTGGTCTATATGAATGACAACTATTTGGTACCCCTCGCTCAGGGCGAGCTGCAGGCCGCTGACCTCAGGCCTCAATTGGTGATGCGCTCGGCTGTGTTGTTTGTCAATGACATGCCCGCCCTTCAGATGCACCACGGAGACGCCGACACGGTGGTCCCCGTCTCCCAGGCGCATCTTCTCTTGGACGCCATGGAGTCGGCCGGCAAGACTGCTCCCGATTTCGAGGGATTCCTCTACGAAGGTGGAGAGCACAATCCGGTGACGCTGGTGGGCGCCTTCGAGCGTGCGATTGAATTCCTTCGGCCGCTGACGAATTAGGCGCTCGGTCGTCTTCGACTGTACCCGTCAGAAGCTCGCGCGCAGGCCGGCCATGAGTGAGCGAGGCATTCCGGGTCGAAGCCCGGCAGGGCGCCGGGCGGCCACGTAGAGTTCGTCGGTCAGATTTCGGACCACGCCAAAGGCACGGATCCCGTCTGCTAGTCTCACGTCGGCCGACAGGTCAATGGTGAAGTGTCCGTCGATGCGGCCGCTGTCGGGAATGGACCCCGTCCCAGCCAGGGTGCGTGTAGCACCGGTCCAGAAGCCAGAGAGGGCCACCTCCCATCGGTCTCGCTCCAGGGCGAGGCTAGCGTTCAATTGGTTTTCGGCCAAATACGGGAGTTCGTCTCCAGAGGACACGCTTCCCCACGGCTCGAACGACGATTCAAAGTCGCTGGAAAACGTGCCGCGAGTATGCGTGTAGGCCATCGTGACCGGCAGAGAGGCTCGCCAGTCCATGAGGACTCCCAGATTGTAGGACCCGCTCACTTCCAAACCCCGGACAAGTGCGGCCCCTCCATTGAAGAGGTCAGAGGAGCCGGAGCCTCCAGAGGCCGCCAAGTCCGCTCCGAGCAAATTGGTATAGTCCGAGACAAAGCCCACCAGCTCGAACATGCGTGGCCCGCGATGATATCGTCCGCCGACCTCAAAATTCAGGCTCGACTCAGGCCGGGCACCCTCCGTTGTCCCCGGAGGGGCAAAACCTTTATGCAGGCCTGCGAAGGCGGTTACGTAGGGCGAGGCCGAGTAGGTCGCGCCCAGTCCGGGCAGGAGGGCAGCAGATGCATTCCTGCGGCGTTTCATGTCCAGTCCGCTACGGAGCGGATCTGACTTGCCAAAGTCCTCCCTGCGTTGAACCACGGACTCGACACGAAAACCCGGCTTGACGGAGAATCGCCCGGCCTTCATCACGACCTGCACGTACCCAGCCAGGGCCTCTGAGGACTCGATTCGGTTGGAATCGGAGCCTTTGACACCAGGGTTTGCCAGCGCCATTGTTTCGGACTCAATACCGTACTGGTCCACCCACTGAAATCGATCCATGTCGTCTCGATGGAGCCGGACGCCCGCATCGATGGTGAATGCCCGTCGTGCAAACGATACGTCGGTCTGAAATCCTCGGGACGAATACTCCCGGTTATTGGCTTTCACAGCTAGGTATCCGTTCGATGTCTGGCCCGTCATCACGCCATAGGCTGCCGAGTGTCCGAGTGGCGAGTCAAGGAGGGCGCCGATCTTTACCGACTCACTGTCAGTCACCACGGCGTCCAGCTTGTACCAGTTTCGCTTGAACGCCGTCGCATATACGGTGCTTACGATGTCTAGGCTCTCGAACGGGCGAATTCGGTGTCGGGCCATCAACAGGTGCTGATCCGCCGCCATCTGGTCTTCGGCCGAAC
>JBLFXH010000136.1:0-8882 GCA_047611125.1 Rhodothermales bacterium | reverse complement strand
CGGGGGCTCCAGCAGGGCGGGACGCTGGCGACCGTCAAACACTTTCCCGGGCACGGGGCCACTAGCCGGGACTCGCACTTCAGTATGCCCGTCCTCGAGATGGACTTCGCGAGGCTGGACTCGTTCGATCTAGCCCCCTTTCGCGCCGGCATTGCCGCGGGTGCGTCCAGCGTGATGACCGCTCATGTGGCCTATCCGAAGCTGGATGGCGGACGAAGGAGACCTGCCACACTGTCCCCACCGCTGGTTTCCGGTCTGCTGCGGGACAGTCTTGGATTCGATGGACTGGTTGTCTCCGATGCTCTGAACATGGCCGGAGTCCGCGGCGGGACGCCGGGCTCGGTTGCCGTCGATGCCCTGCTGGCGGGAGTGGATATGCTGATGATGTCCACCAACGTCAGAGCGGCCCGGCGAGCCATTCTCGCCGCGGTGGCCTCCGGCAAGCTGAGCGAGGCAGACTTAGACGCCAAAGTTAGTCGCATCCTGCGGGCCAAGGCTGCCGCGGGACTGCATCGCGCGCGGTTTACGCCACTGGACGACGCGAGAAGGAACGTAGCCAATGCAGAGCAGCGTGCCGTCACCGCGCGGATCGCGCGGGCAGGGATCACTCTGCTTGGCGATTCCACCGCCGCACCGGTCTCAGACCAACCGGGCCGGGACGTATTCGTGTTGGCATTGTCCGACCGATCCGGTGCCCATCGGCATCGCGCTTTCGTGGATGCCCTGCAGGAGCGCTTGCCTGATGCTACCATCCGAACCACCCTGGTAGGGCCGGCTGAGGCCGCCAGTGCACGCGATGCCGCTGTCCGGTCGGCGCGCAACGCGGACGAAGTGGTCATCCTCGCCTATGCCTCTGCCTCGACCTGGCGACTCCGGCCGCAGACGGCCGCTCGCTTCCGGGGCCTCATGAGTGCCGCCGCGCGCGCCGCTCCGCGCTCCCACTTGGTCGTGTTCGGCACTCCATATGTGGCCGGCGACGCGCCGGCACGCTCAACCGTCTACCTGGCCTACGGCGATGGACCTGCGGAGCAGCGAGCAGCTGCCGATGCCCTAACCGGCCAGGCTGATGTCTCGGGCCGCACGCCTGTCCGGGTGAGTGCTGATCTCCCAGTGGGATCCGGTGCAACGAGACTCGCCCGGTATCCGAGGGCCGCGGCGGCCGAAGAGGTTGGCATGGATGGCGTGGCGCTAGTGCGCATCGAGTCCCTGCTCGAGAGAGCTATCGACGAGCGGGCCTTCCCGGGTGCGGCTGTGGCCGTCGGGAGAGCCGGAGCAGTCACCTATCTGGCCGGATATGGGACCCACACCTACTCGTCGCAGACTCCGGTCACAGCCCTATCATCATTTGATCTGGCCTCCCTGACCAAGGTGATCGCCACCACCACGGCGGTGATGCAGTTGTACGAGCAAGGGCGACTCGATCTGGACGCCCCGGCCTCCCTCTACTTGCACGACTTCGGCCGGAACGGAAAGGAGGACATCACGATCCGCCAGCTCCTCACCCACACCGCCGGACTCACGCCCTTTAAGCCCTTCTATCGGATGGGCCTCCGCTCTCGGGGGCGCGTCCTTGAAGCCATCTACAACGAACCGCTGGCCTACGAGCCCGGTTCGGAATCTCGCTATTCAGATTTCGGGCCCATCATCCTGGCCGAGATCGTTTCGCGTATCTCAAGAATGGGGTTTGCCACCTATGCCCTGAGAAACATCTTCGAGCCCCTCGGCATGTGGCACACCGGATTCCGCGCCGTGGGCCGAGGCGCCCAACCCGACGCCGTTCCGACCGAGAATGATCAGTATTTCCGGTTTCGGGTCCTTCAGGGCGAAGTGCACGACGAGAATGCCTGGATCATGGGCGGCGTGGCGGGTCATGCGGGGCTGTTCTCCACGGTGACTGACTTGACGCGGTTTGCGAACATGATGATCTCGGACGGCCTGGTGGGGAATGAACAGTTTCTCCAACCCGAAACGATTCGTCTCTTCACGACGCCGTTCGACACCACCGGCATTTATACCCGGGCGCTGGGCTGGGACACCAGGAGTCCGGAGGGTTATTCCTCGGCTGGGCAATTCTTCGGGCCGCGGAGCTTCGGTCACACGGGATTTACAGGGACATCCATCTGGTTTGACCCGGACGTGGCTCTGTTCGTCATCCTGCTCACAAACAGGGTGTACCCGACCCGCAACAACCGGGGGCACATTCCGGTCAGACCAGCGCTGGCGGACCTGGTACACGAAACGCTGCGGGATCCCCTAAGCCCGGTCGTGACAGATTGATGCAGACGGAACCTCTGCGCGAGACCGGGGCTTGAAGCGCCGCGAGTTCCACACCTGTCTACCCGAGTACACCCATGCCGACCTACACGTACAAACGCGAAGACGGATCTGTCTTTGAGATTGTGCAGCGCATTACGGCTGATGCGCTTCTGACCTGCCCCACCACGGGCCAGGCCGTCAAGAGAGTCATTACCGGAGGCTCCGGCTTGGTTTTCAAGGGGACGGGCTTCTACCTGACGGACTATGCCCGTAAGAAGCCGGACGGGTCAAGCTCGGAAGGCTCCGAGGGCAAGTCTGACTCGAAGAAGGAGAGCAAAGACGCACCGGCCAAGAAGACGGAAACGAAGGCCGCTGCCTCATCGGACAGCAAATCATCCTCGGACAGCAAGTCCTCCTCGGGAAGCAAGGACAAGTAGGCGCGGCGCAGTCTCGTCCGGCGCAGTCTCGTCTGGCGCAGCGCTATCGAGCCCGCCCGCTCCGCCAGCGGCGAACAGCCAGCCGCCATTCCTGCTCCTGCTCCATGGATCGGCGCAGCACGTAGTGGGGCATTTCAAGCTCGTCAGGATATCCCTGCACGCGATCGAAGACGAAGTAGCGACCTGCATTGCGCTCATCGTAGGAGTAGAACCAGCGCAGCTCGTCCATCGAATCCTCCTGATAGAGGGGCGGACCCATCACGATGTAGATCATCCCACGGTCCGTCTTCCAGCCCTCCTTGAACCCAGAGAACGCCCGATTGGCCTCCTCTACCCGGCTGTAGTAACGCGCTAGCGCTCGCGAGGCAGAGACCGGCTCCCCTAGAGCGCGCCCCCAGAACGCGTCGAAGGCGTCCTTTCGGTCCGCTGCTCCGGTGGCAGCCTCGACTCGTGCCAACTCGTCTTCGGATGCGATGTAGTCGAGTGCCTCGATCATCACGTCCAGCGAGACCACTCGTGGAAAGCCAGCCGGTCGGACGATGAAGGACCTTCCTGTTGATACGCCCGGCGCGTCACAATCCGCTGACCAACTTGCCGTCACCCGGTGTACCCCGAGCGATCGCTGCTCAGGCAACTCCCAGTTCACGGTCAGTCCTCCTGGGGCATCGACGCGCTGGTCGGACACCGCCAGCGTATCGGCGCTGTCATAGAGTGCGCCAGCGTAAGCCCGCGACCCGAAAGGCGGCGAGAGTGAAAACGGCAACGACGCGGCCAGTGTGTCGGTCGGAACCGACACGAAGGTCCAGCTCACGCACCCTGGCGCCCAAGCCCGAACCGTGAGTCCAGCCGTCAGGGTTGGCGCGTCGCGGGCGATGTCAATCCCGACAAGAGGTTGCTCAAGGCCCTTGAGGTGGACGCGACCAATCGAGGCTCCCTCGGCCTCGGTCCAGGTCACCGCTTGGACGCGGGTCGCGCTTCGCTCGCTTGAGAGATCCCTAAGCACCACGCGCACCCGGGCCTCGCTATCCATGGAGACCGTTCTGGTTCGCACCACCCGCTCAAACGACGAGGCGGTCTCCACAGAGACGGCCACGAGCGAATCTGTATACTCTGATACTAACGCATCGCCAATCTCAACCGTGTAGTGGACTCGCGCTCGGTAGCCCCCATCCGGCATGGCCGAAAAGACCAGGGAGGCCGGAATCAGGCCGAGGCGGACCTCAGCCTGGTTGGAATCTCCGACTGGAATAACCTCGAGGTCAAAGGCCGGTACGCCCTCCTCGAATGCGCGGGTCCAGCCGTCTCGCTCGCCCGTCGACATTAGGCCACCGCTGCAGGCGGACACTGCCACGGCCAAGACCAGGGCGATTCCCGCGCGGGTCACCTCAGGCCTCTTCTGCCGCGCGAACTATGGCCGCGAAATCCTGCGCAGTGAGAGCGGCACCGCCAATCAGCCCGCCATCGACGTCGTCTCGGGAGAAAAGCTCGGCCGCGTTCCCCGGCTTGACCGAGCCTCCGTAGAGGATGAAGATGTGGCGTCCGATCTCCTCGCCAAACTGGTCAACCAGTAGGCCGCGGATATGACCATGCATGTCCTGGACCTGCTCGGGTGACGCGGTGCGTCCCGTGCCGATTGCCCAGACGGGCTCATAAGCAACCACGAGTCCGGACGGCCAGGCCAGCGACACGTCCTCAAGGCCGTTCTTCAGTTGGGTGGATACGACATCATTCTGCCGGCCGGCATCCCGGTCTTCCAGTCTCTCTCCCACACATACAATGGGGACCAGCTTTGCCGCGAGGGCCTTGTGAGTCTTGGCATTCACGGAGGCATCGGTTTCGCCGAAGTATTCGCGGCGCTCGGAGTGCCCCAGAATGACGTAGTGACAGCCCACCGAGCGCAGCATGGGCGCCGAGATGGCTCCGGTAAATGCGCCAGAATCTTCGGCATGCATGTCCTGGGCACCGACGCGAATCGAAGACCCGTGAACCGCCGAAAAGACCGCGTCAAGACTGACGTAAGGCGGGCACACCGCAACGTCTACGCCTGATGTGGCGCCTACTGCGGACACCACGGCCGAAGCCAGCTGACGGGCGGCCGTCAAGTCCGTATTCATCTTCCAATTTCCGGCGACTAGCATATCTCGAGGTCTGGATAAGGTCATTATAAAGGGGCGGGCAGGCGGGCGTCGCGCCAACTACTGTCCGCTGAGGGCCCGCAGTCTGGCGGCCAACTCAGCCTCCAGTTCGTTCAGGGCGGCACCGACATACTTCCCGACGATTCGCCCGGATGGATCGACCAAGATTCGGGTCGGAATCAGGTTCACGTTGTAGGCGACCGCCACCGCACTTTCCTGCCCATCGGGCTCGAAGACGAAGCGTCCCTGCAGATTCCTGCCGTCCAAGAGCGCCTCATTGTAGGCTGAATCGGGATCCACAGAAATGGAGATCGATTCGAAAACACTTTCATCCAGCGCAGTGAGGATGGCCTGGCGAAGTCCCAGTTCCTCCTGGAAGAGCGGGTGGGTCGGCGTGTAGAACTCGAGCATGTAATACTGATCGACGAACGCTTCTCGGTCAATGACATCGCCGTTGACGTCTATCAGCGAAAAGGCAGGGGCTTCCATGCCGGGCAACAGGTTCTGAACTTCGTAGATGGCGCTTCCTGCCCAGTCTTTCCAAGCGGTCTCGGCATAGGTGGCCTGAAGTTCGCGCGCAACCTGGATGGCCTCGACCTGCTCCAGGCTATCCATGTGAGCCACGACTACCTCAGCCAGCAAGGCCGCGTCTTTCTCCCTGTCCTCGCCATTGATGTACGATCGGACAAAGGTGACAGCCGCGTCTTGCCCCTCCAGTCGGGCCACGGAGCGCCGGACGGCTCGGACTATATCCAGCTTACTCGGGTGCGAGAGGGATATCTCCCTTCCCCGGGCTACGGCCAGAGAGTCATTCCAACCCTCGATCATCACCACGGCTTCGGCATTCGCAACCAGAGACCCAAACGTACCCGGAAAGGTCTGTTGCAGACTCCAGAGGATTGAACTGGTCTGGCCTACCAGGCGGCCCATGTCCTGCTCTGAGTAGTCGGGATTGGTCTGAACGAGGTTAAGCACGCCCCGGTTGTACTGTGCCTTGGTATTCTTATAGGCAGACCAGGCGGCGTTCTCTTTGGAAACGACTCGCACACTTCGGCCGTCCAGTGGGAAGACGGCCGTTACGCGAACCGAATCGCCATCGGCGATAACTATTTCTTCTATCGTGAGCGTCTGTCCACCCCGGGATATCACGAGCGGATAGATGCCCCGATCTTGCGCCTGAACGCCCATTGCGAATCGACCTTCGACATCGGTCATGGCTACGCCCAGGGTGTCGATATCCCCTTCGAGGTTGGAGGCGATGACCACCTCGAAATCAGAAAAATTAGACACCGAGTCCGCGTCTGCGCGAATGGCTATGCGTCCGGAAACGTGCGTTGAAACCTGCGCGGTCGATTCAGCACCGCAGCCGACAAGCCACCCGGCCAGTGCTACAAGCACGACAGCGGAGAGTGACGGGGAAAGATGTCTCATTTGGAATCAGCGTTTTCTTGGGGGGCCTCGAGGCGGGCGACAAAGAGCTCGCGAACGAGCTTTGGGTCAGGAGAACCGGGATACTGGCGCATCACCTGTCCGATGAAGAAGCCGATCAGTCCGATCTTGCCTGACCGATACTGCCTCACATTACTGGGGTGTGCCTGGAAGACCTCCTCTACGTACGGCTCAAGCGCTGATGCGTCCGAGTCCTGCAGAAGGTTCTTCTCGGCGGCCAGGACATCAGGGGCCCTCGGATCATCCAACATGACCTCGAACAGCTCCTGAAGGGCGGTCGAAGACAGCTTATCCTGGACCCGAAGATCAACCAACGCGGCCAGTCGTGACGGTTCCAGCGGGAAAGCGTCAAAATCAACGCCCCGCTCGCTGGCCGCCCGCAGCCCGTCAGTCATGATGACGTTCGAGGCAACGACCACGCCTTCACCATCAGGCAGGCAGCCAACCACAGCTTCGAAATAGTCGGCCGTAGCACGCTCTTCGGTCAAGATGGTGGCATTGTACTCGGGAAGTCCCCACTCAGCGAGGTACCGCTCGATCCGGGCTTCAGGCAGGACAGGGATCTCGCTGCGGGTTCGGGCCAACATCTCTTCAGTAACCACGATTGGACAGAGATCAGGATCGGGAAAGTACCGGTAATCGTGCGCCTGTTCCTTCGAACGCATGGAGCGCGTCTGACCGGCGTCCACGTCCCAAAGCAGGGTTTCCTGCACCACCGTACCGCCGGCTTCCAACAGCGCAGTCTGGCGCCCGATCTCATGATGCAGGGCCCGCTCCACATTGCGGAACGAGTTCAGGTTCTTCACTTCAGTCTTAGTCCCTAGCTCCTTCTGGCCTCGCGGGCGGATGGAGATGTTCGCGTCACACCGCAGCGAGCCCTCCTCCATATTCCCGTCGCAGATGCCGAGATAACGCACGAGCTGTCGAATCCGCTTCAGATACAGGTAGGCCTGCCGCGGCGACCGGAGATCAGGTTCGGAGACAATCTCAATCAGCGGCACTCCGCACCGATTGTAGTCTAGTAGCGTGGCGGTCGGATCCAGATCGTGAATCGACTTGCCGGCATCCTCTTCGATGTGGATACGCGTGACACCGATCTCGTATTCCGTACCCGTATCCGGCCCCTGATCCATCGTGACGACCACCCGGCCATCGCTGCAGATAGGCGTCTCGAACTGCGAGATCTGGTAGCCCTTCGGCAGATCCGGGTAGAAGTAGTGTTTCCGGGCCAGCACAGATCGCGGGGCGATCGCGCACTCAATCGCCAGCCCCATCCGAAGGGTATAGGCCACCACACGGCTGTTCAGGACGGGCAGCGTTCCGGGGTGCCCGAGGCTTATCGGATCCACATGCTGGTTCGGTCCTGCTCCGAAGTTGGCCGGATCCGGGCTGAATGCCTTCGATTCCGTCAGCAACTGGCAATGAACCTCGAGGCCTATGACTACTTCCCAGGGTGACTCCATGGTCAATATTCCAGTAGGCGTCTGAGGGTGGAGGGCACGCGGGCCGCGGCCGAATGGATGTCCCGTTCAAGGGCCTTCGCAAACGGAATCGGCAGATCTTCTGCTGCCTCACGCATGGGCGGCGCGTCCAGGTGCCGGAATGCGAGTTCGGTGATCTCGGCGCAGATCTCCCCACCGAAGCCGCCCGTACGGACCGCCTCATGGATGATCAACAGCCTACCTGTCTTGCGTACGGACTGAAGGACGGCTTCCCGATCCCAGGGGATTAGGGTGCGAAGGTCAATGACTTCAACGGAGCGTCCGGCCCTCTCCTCCTCTGCAGCCGCTGCGAGGGCCCAATCCACTCCGACTCCCCAAGAAACGATAGTGGCATCGGTACCTTCCCGAACCACTGCGGCCTGGCCGAGCGGAATGCGGGCTGCACCGTCGGGCACCTGACCTTTCTTCTGGCGATAGAGCAGCTTGTGCTCAAAAAACAGCACCGGGTTTGGATCGTCAATGGCGGAAAGCAGCAGCCCTTTGGCGTCGGCCGGTGTCGACGGAATCACGACCTTGAGACCAGGAACGTGACAGAACCAGGCCTCGATGGACTGGGAATGAAACGGTCCCGCTCCAATCTGCCCGCCGAACGGAGCCCGGATGGTGACTCCCAACGGTGCACCCCACCGGTAATGTGTGGTCGCGAGGTTGTTGACGATCTGATTGAACCCGCAGGTGATGAAGTCCGCGTACTGGATCTCCAGGACCGGCTTGAATCCGGTCAGTGCCAAGCCCATTGCTGCACCGACGGCACCGCTTTCAATGATCGGGGTGTTTCGTACCCGATCGCGACCATATTTCTCGAGCATCCCGGCGGTCACCTTGAACACCCCCCCGTATTCCGCGATGTCCTGTCCCAGAAGGATCACGGAGTCGTCCTCGTCCATGGCTGTATCCAGGCCGGCTGAGACCGCGTCAATGAAGCGCATCTCGGTGTTGCCCGACGACTCAGAGGTGGGCGAAGCGGCCGCAGAGTCCTTCGGATGTACGGCGGCGAACAGCGAGGCGCGCTCGGTCTCCCGTTCTCCGGATACCTCAGGTTGGGTAAGCGCCCATTCGGCCAGGGCATTAATCTGCTTCTTGAGATCCGCGTCGACGCTGGC
>JBLFXH010000135.1:0-9052 GCA_047611125.1 Rhodothermales bacterium | reverse complement strand
GTACTGACCGATGGGATTCGGAGGAAGTCCTCCAATTGCGTAATGAAGGCCTCGTGGTTGCTGAGGGCGTACTTGAGTGCCTGATCCATAGTCAAAAGTGTTATATCTGTGGCCGTTTACGACAGTCAGAACCGCTCCAATCTACACGAGAGACTAGTCCCGGGCATCGGGAAATCCCCTACATCGCTCGCTGCCCAGGGGTCAGAATTCGCTTTCATCCCGCCAACGTAGCAGCCTCCAGGAGGCGGTCGAATCGGCCCGGCCCAGGAGGAAGTTGACGTTGCCATCGCCACGGAATACCTCGCCCTGCTCCAGGGTGATGGTCAGGTTGAACGATCGTACCACGCGCTCCTGCCTGCCGGGATCAAACACATCCTGAGACAAAATCTGATTCCACTGCAGTCGAATCAGATTGGTGTTCGCGAAGAGCCGGCGTGTGGTTTCCAGGTCCTCCGCGAATCCCCATTCCCGGTCTACCTGGGCGTCGAAATCGCGCCATACAAAAACGAATGCGGAGTCCAGGAGCGGCTCGTAGAGCGAGAGGTCGCGCAATTCGTAGGCGTTCTGGAAGTTGGTAAAGAACCCATCTATCGTGGTGCGGTCTCCCAGCAGGTCACCAAACGCGGAGCCCTGCTCGAGGGCGGGCGCAAAGGGGTTGCAGGCCGCCAAGATCGCGCCTAGGCAAGCGCACACAACGAGACGGCTAGCGGTCGCCTCAATCCGCGGATGTAAAGTGTGAGGTGTAGGAGTCACTTCACAAATTCGGCCTTTAGATCACTCCAAGTAGCACTCCCACCGAGTTCCTGATCCGTCCACTCTGCCAATTCCCAGAGCCCGTCAGCGCGTTGGACCATCTGCCAAATCAGTCTCCCCTGCACCAGCACCGAGGCGTCGGGCCTCCGATGGTTCACCGTCAGAACGTACGTGGCGTCCAGCTGAAATCGAGTCACGTCCACCACCGTCAAGGAGCGGTCATTTAGCACCAGGCTGTGCCCCTCGCTGCCACTCGCGGCCGCGACCAGGGTATTGAAATACTGTTCTTCCGATGCCCGACTCCAGCCCGACCAAATGGCATCGCGGGCTTCGGCCGTGGCCGTGGGTCTGAAAACCAGTTCCTCTGCCAGCGAGCGCCGGTAGTTGAGGGTATTCAGTTCGGCAATGGCGTTCTGGATGTTCTCAATGACCTGCTCCGGCGCATCCGGCTGATCGAAGGTCCCGGACTCCGTAGCAGGAGTCTCTGGCTCCCTAGTGGACAAGAGGCTGCAACCGGACAAGACCAGAAGGAAGATCCCGGCCATCGCCCTCATGCCCGACGTGCGAAGAGGATTACTCGGGGTGCATGGGGTCCAGCGGGTCCGCCGTCGTAGTCTCCCACCACCTGGGCGACCTTCAGGCCGGCGGCTGCATGCAGAGATTCGAGGCTCTTGCGATCCAGGAGTGCTACGCTCTCTTCGAATGTGTGGCTGGTCTCTCCCTGCCGCAGCTCGATTCGTTTACGAATCCGGCCTTCCTCAATCCGGCGGCTCTGTCGAACTTCCCATTCGCCGACTGTCCTCACGTCGGCGGCCACGAGGTTTGACCTCACGTAGTCGGCATTGAGAAAATCCTGAACGAACCAGCCTCCCCGACCAACCGATCCGGCCATCGCATCTAGGGCCCGTTGATGCTCGGCATGGGATTCAAAATACCCGAAGGCCGTAAAGAGGTTGACCACCCGGTCGAAGGCCTCTGGGACGGGGTCTCGCATGTCCCCGTGGATGAATCGAACATCCTCATCCGCTGCGTCGGCGCGAGCCTGCGCGGCCTCCAGGGACCTCTTTGACAGATCCAGTCCTGTGACGCGGTATCCGCGGCTGGCGAAATCCACCGCATGGCGCCCTCGACCGCAGCCTATGTCAAGCACAGAGCTTCCTGGTCTGGGCTCGGTGACCTTCTCAATGAGATCAATCAGCTGGCGCGCCTCTCCTTCATCGCGGTTCTGATAAACCAGCTCGTACTCGTCGGTGTCAAACCACTGTTCGTACCAGGACATATTAATCGACCATACTGTGTTGGGCCAGGAACGGCTCCAATGCCGCTTCCAGGTCCAGGGCTTCAGGGTCCCATTCGATCACCTTCCGTATCATCCGATCGATCAGCGAATCCGGGCAGGAGGCCCCGGCCGTCAACAGGATGGTGGTCGGGCGCTCGGCCGGAAACCAGTCCGTGGTCTCACGCAGCGCCTGCGCGGGGTAGTCGAAGTGGTGAATGAGATTCGGCGATTCCAGATCATCTGGTCCACTGACAAAATAGGTCGGCATCCGCTCCTCGGCCAGTTCCACCAGGTGGCTGGTATTTGAGGAGTTGTAGCCGCCAACTACGATGGCGAGGTCGGCCCCGTCATCAATTAGGGCCTTGGTGGCGTCCTGATTCTCATTGGTGGCATAGCAGAGCGTGTCGCTGGTGTCCGCGAAGTGCTCGCTGAGGCTTTCTGCGCCATACCGGCGAGCCATGGCCTCGCGCAGGAAAGCGGTAATCTCCTTAGTCTCCGTGGCCAACATGGTAGTTTGATTTACCACGCCTATGCGTGCGAGGTGGTCCTCGGGAGAGAACCCATCTGAGAAGCGGTCGCGGAACGTCTCAGCAAACTCCGCCGGGCTCCGTTCCCCCGAAATGAACTCGGCCAGGATGCGGGCCTCGCCCAGATCCCGAACCACGACAACGGGAGCGGATTCTTGGGCGTGGGAAATGGTCGCTCGCGTTTCCTCGTGGTACCGCTTGCCGTGGACAACAATCGTGTAGTCCTTCTTGCCAATCTGGCTAGAACGCTTCCAGACCTTTTCGACAAACGGACAGGTGGTGTCGTAGGAGGAAACGTCCACACCCCTCTCCTCGAGGTCACGCAGGATCTCGACCGATGCGCCGAAGGCGGGGATGATGACCACGTCGCCCGCCACGAGCGTGTCGAACGGGATCAACTGCTCGCCCGTGGTAGACCGCATAAATTCAATTCCTCTGTCCCGCAGATCCTGATTCACGTGCGGATTGTGAATCATCTCGGATAGCAGGAAAAGGCGTTTGCCGGGATGCTCATCCAGCGCCTTGTAGGCAATCTCGATGGCGTTCTCCACCCCGTAGCAGAATCCGAAATGACGGGCCAGCTTGAACCGGACGGGTCCGAAATCCAAGACACTCGGGCTCAAGTCCCGCTTGCGGGGGTCCGCAGCCGTTCGGGCCGCCTTGACCGCAGAGACGATGGGGGAGCGGTAAAACTCGGGGACTTGAAACGTTCTTGCCATGAAGCTACTACCTACAGCCGGGCGGTCAGATCCGGCAAGACCGTGCGCATCCACTGGCCGTATCGGTCTTCCAGGATGGCTTCCCGTGCCGACTCCATCACCCAGTGGTACAGGGCCAGGTTCTGCATCGTGGTGATGCGGATGCCGAGGATCTCGCCCGATTGAATTAAGTGCCGGACGTAGGCCTTGCTGAACGAACTGGAGTGGTAGGCTTCCAGACCGGGATCCATGGGCTCGAAGGCATCCTTCCACTTGGCATTCTTCATGTTCGCTATGCCCTGCGTGGTAAAGATGGTCCCGTTCCGGCCGTTGCGGGTAGGCATCACGCAGTCGAACATGTCCACGCCCCGCGCGACATTCTCGATCAGATTCTGGGGGGTGCCCACACCCATGAGGTAGCGCGGTTTTTCGGTAGGCAGTACCTGATTGACCACCTCAACCATGTCGTACATCTGCTCAGAAGACTCGCCCACCGAGAGGCCTCCAATTCCGTAGCCCGGGAAGCCGATCTCAAGAAGCTGCTCTGCCGACTTTCGTCGCAGATCCGGGTAGACCACACCCTGTACAATCCCGAAGAGGGCCTGACTGTGGCCGTAGAGGGCCGGGTTCTGGTCGAAATGCTCTCGGCAGCGCCTCGCCCAGCGAATGGTGAGGTCGTTCGAGTCGTCGGCGTAGCGATGGGTTGAGTCCCCGGGAGGGCACTCATCAAGCACCATCATGATGTCCGCGCCGATGGCGCGTTGGATGTCCATCACGGCCTCAGGGGAGAACATGTGATAGGAGCCATCCAGGTGACTCTGAAAGCGAACACCTTCTTCGGTCAGCTTGCGAATGCCTGACAGCGAGAAGACCTGGTAACCACCCGAGTCTGTAAGGATGGGCCGGTCCCAGTTCTGAAAGCTGTGTAAGCCTCCTGCCTTCTTGAGGATGTCGACCCCCGGCCTCAAGAACAGGTGGTAGGTGTTGCCGAGCGTGATCTGCGCGTTGATGTCGGATTTGAGCTCGCGCGGGGAGACCCCCTTAACCGAGCCCACGGTCCCAACGGGCATGAATACCGGCGTCAGGATGGTGCCGTGATCAGTCTCGATGCGGCCGGCGCGGGCGCCGGTGCCGGCATCGGTGTGTTCCAGTATGAACTCCATTCAGGCCACGCGATGGTCTTGGTGTAAACGGGCCGGTACTCGCTCGCCGAGACGGTCCAACAGAATTCGCTGCTCGGCAGCGCGGATGCCCAGAATGACCGGCCGAGATGCGGTCCGAATCAGGACCACCGTATCCGCTACCGGACCTGGGTAGGCCCGGGTCCGGGCGTACTTGCGGTAATGCTGGTGATACTTGACGGCCGGGATGCGCGCCAGTTCGGTGATATCCGCTACAGGGATGACGAGGTCGATGCCCTTCCCCTGCGAGATCCGGACAGCATCATCAGAGAGCGTTACTCGGGTGGAGGGTCGCCAGCCGGCCCAGCCAACGGCGATCACGGCCACCAAGCCAAGTGACTGGAGAATCCAGTACCTGGTTGCCGCAGCGGACGAAGGAGCTCCATCCCAATTCAACCAGGCCCATCCCATAAAAATCAGCACCAGGTAGCCGAAGACTGCGGCTACCGCAACAACGTAGAATGTGGTCTCGGCCCGGAGTCGGTCTTCTTGCAGGCGCTGGATGGCCCAGGCCAGCGGGGACGCGCCCGGATCCCAGCGGCCGGGGATGTGGAAATGCTCCGTCACCCGGTGACCTACTGCTGGTTGCCGGGCGATGTGGTGCTGGCGGCCGCCTGGACAGAGTCCATGCGTGCCTCCATGGCCTGCAGGCGGCTTTCCCAGATAAGCAGTTCGCGCTGCCGACTCTCAATCTGCCGGTAGCTCTCTGAAATGGCCCTTTCGCGAATCTCGAACGGAGCCTGATCCATGTGCCCCCGCTCCTCAAAATATCGCTTGAACAGCCAATTATGCTTGGCGGCCTCCATGAGTTCGGCAAAGCGGAAGGAGCCGAGCGCGCCCCATGTCGCGGCATTCTCGGCCACCGCGGTCATGGCTTGCAGTTCGGACGCGATGCCGCGAAGGGTGTCGGCAGATGCCAGGACCGCTTCGTAAATGGACGGATCGTTGATCAATCGGGCCAGTGTGCCGTCGCCGCTTTCCACTTTCTGTAGGACAGACTCAAGGCCCGTTGTGGCTCTGTCAGCTACGCCAACCAGAAGTTCAGCGGTGGCCTCCCCACTGAGAGCCAGGCTGTTCATCGCGCGGCGCGTTTCGTTCGCGGTCGCGACCATCTCGTCGTACAGGGACGGGTCATAGACAATCTTGCCGAGGGTCCCCTCGCCTTTCTGGATGTCGAGCATGATCTGCTCGAAGGACCGCGCCACCTGCTCAAAGCCACGCACGGAGGCGATGGCCTTGTCGCTGATCTCGAACAGGTCAAACGGATCGATACCTACCAGGTAGTCATTCTCCGCAACAACCTCTCCCGGTTCGGCGGCAGCGACCAGGACAATGATCTGGTCACCAACCAGTCCGTCTGACTTGATCTGGGCCTGGGTCGTTGAGCGGATCAGGTGCGAAGCCTTCTGCGTGATGGCCATCGTGACCTCGATGCGGTCGGCTGGACCTGCGGGGAGTCGCACGGATGAGACGCGTCCCACGTTAATTCCTTGGTACGATACTGACGCGCCAGCCTGCAGTCCGGCCACGCGGGAGTAGCGGGTCCGCACTTCCATGGTGTCCGAGAACAGAAACGTGCGGTTTCCGATCGTGAACAGGGCCAGCAGCAGTATCACGGAACCAACAAGGATGAAGGTGCCGAGTCTGATATTTCGACTCATAGTGGGCTCAAGCTGGTGCCGTGGTTACAGTCACTCACCAAAGAAGTTGCGGAGTTCAGGCTTGTCAGAGCGGCGGACTTCGTCCAGGGTGCCGCTCTCCAGAATGCGGCCTTCGAAGAGAAAACTGACCCGGTCAGCGGCAATCTCGGCGCACAGTAAATCGTGCGTGATAACGATGGAGGTCATGTCCAGTTCGTCCCGAAGCCGCACGATGAGATCGGATACCATGCGAACCGAAACCGGGTCAAGCCCAGTGGTCGGTTCGTCGAACAGCATCAGTTTAGGGTCCAGCGCGATGGCACGGGCCAGCGCAATTCGCTTCCGCTGCCCGCCGGAGAGGTCAGCCGGAGCCGCATGGAATTTCTCTTCCAGCTCGACCCAGGTTAGAAGCTCCTCGATCCGATCCTTTCGCTCGGCCATCGTCAGGGATGTATGACGATCCAGAACGAAGTCAAAGTTCTCGGCAACGGACATGGAGTCGAAAAGCGCTCCACCCTGGAAGAGGTAGCCGATGGTCAGACGCTCGTCATCCAGGTCCTTGTTGCGGAGCAGGTCCATTCGTTTGTCGCCATACCATACCTCGCCGGAATCCGGCAGAAGGAGCTGGACCACGTGCTTGATCAGCACGCTCTTGCCGCTTCCCGAGCCACCCATAACGGCAATCGTCTTCTGAGCTTCCGCGTCCATGGTGACGCCCTTTAGGACCTGGTTGGACCCGAAGCTCTTGTAGAGATCTACTATGCGGACGGCTGGGTTCAAGAGGCAATGTCCCCAAAGAAGAGTAGCGACAGTCTTACCACGAACAGGTCGGCCAGGATAATCAGTACCGAGGAAGCCACGACGGACTGCATCGCAGCCTGGCCGACGGCACGGGTTCCACCTCGAACTCTGAAGCCTAGATAGCAGGAGACCATGCCGACGATTCCCCCGAAAATGGAGGTCTTCATGGTGTCCACCAGCACATCGCTGAAGCGCACGGAGGTGAAGGCGGTGTCGATGTACAATCTAGGATCGATCTGCGAGGACAAAGCGCTCTCCAGATACCCGCCAAAGAGGCCGAGGGCATCTGTCCAGATGGTGAGTACCGGAAACATGATTACGCACGCCAGGACGCGAGTTACCACCAGGTAGTTGAGCGGTCGCAGCGCCATCACCTCAAGCGCGTCGATCTGTTCGGTGACCTTCATGGATCCGATTTCCGCACCGATTCCGGCGCCCAACCGGCCTGCCAGAACGAGTGCCGTCAGAACGGGGCCGATTTCCTTGATGATGGACAGCGCCAGCATGTTGGGGAGCATGGCCTCAGCGCCGAACTGGATCAGGGTGCCGCGACTCTGCATGGCCAGCACGGCCCCAATCGCAAGCCCGGTGACGCCGGTCAAGAGGAAGCTGCGTGTCCCCACTTCGTCCATCTGGCGCAGCAGCTCACGGACCTCCCACGGCCGGCGGAATCCGTTCCGGAAGAAGTCGCCCACAAAACGCCCGAAATCGCCCACCTTCTCAAGGAATTGGGCGATGCTCTCACGCTTGTCAGTTGGCCTTATGGTCAGCCTCAGGGACATTCTTTATCAGTAGGCGCGCTCCCAGCGCAGGGTTACACGAAGCACAGTGCCCCGACTCAGGAGGGAAACTAGGAGGCTTCGGACAATCTCGTACTCCATGGTCACCTGTGTGTCGCTGCCGGAACTGGTCTGCGAAGTGGATCCGAGCGACACGGGCTGGCTCACGGATACGAAGAACCGTGGGGAAACGTATTTCCCAGCCGTCAACATAAGCCCACTAGATTCGTCCTGCTCGATCTCCACGACATCCAGACCAAGGCCCGATCCGGCCAGGTTCTCCACCAGCGAGGTAATCGGTCCCATGGCCAGCCCGGCGGCGGATTGCAGGTAGTCTTCGGTGGTCGATCCGCCAAACTGCAGGCTCTGGCTCGCGGGCCTTCCCGTCGCGATGTAGGAGACGATGTCAGCCAATTCCATGGTGGGGTCCGAGGAGAACGCCAGCTCAAGGTCCTGAGGGGATCCCGTAGCCTGCAGGGTAATGGTCACCTCATTCGCCTGGGTTCGACGGGACCGGACATTGTAGACCGCCCGGAGATTCATGTCCGGCTCACCAGCCGGCCCGTTGAAGGTCAGCGTTCCGCGCTCAATCTCGAATCGCCTCCCGAATTGGTCGATTTGGCTACGATCCGGGATCACCTCGATGGTCCCGAACACCTGCACGTCCGAGTACGGCCGTTTAGCCACATCAATGCTCCCCGAGAATTGGATCTCCATCTTGGGATTGCTGACCGAGCGAAGCCAGGTGTTCCGGGCCAGGTCCACACGCAGATCCTGAATGTCCATGGCCTCATAGAAATCGAAGTTCGTGGTGTCGGATTCCGACACGCGAATACCGAAGCGTTCTTGGAGCGTCAGCAAGTCAGTGCGCGAAAGCGTTACCGGCTCAAACGCGGCTGCTGAGGTCTCGTCTGTCAGGTAGAAGTCGCCCTGCGCCACCTGGAGTCTGCCACCGAGCCGTGGGGCCAAGGTGGTGCCACGTAGGCTCATGTCGCCGCCGATGATGGCCCGGTAAGGCGCACTCTCGATGGCGAGGAACTCTCGGGCGATGATGTCGAGGTCTATCTCGCCCAGACTCAGGTCAGCAAACTGAACGGTCCCAGTTGCCGCGGCCGTTCCGTTGCCACTACGAACGCTTGCGGAGTCCACACTAACTGCATCCTCACTCAAACTGAGAAAGACGTTCATTCGGTCATAGATCAGAGACTTGCGCGGTTTACCCAGGGTTGGCAGTCCCATTCGACCGTTAAGCAACCGGGCACTGCCACTGAGAGTCGGCTCCCCATAGGTGCCTCGCACGGACACCTGCGCCCCCAAGAGGCCGTCGAGCTCATCCACCAGGAAGGGGTCAAAGAAGGGCAAGGTCCAGTCCACGGGGAAATCTTCAGCGTCCA
>JBLFXH010000134.1:0-9175 GCA_047611125.1 Rhodothermales bacterium | reverse complement strand
TCGACGAGGACTTGGCCATTGGCGACGAAGTCGAAGTCTTCCTGGAACGCATGGAGGACCGGCTCGGTCAGCTTGTGCTATCCAAGTCGAAGGCAGACACCGTCCGCCGCTGGCGCAAGATCGAGGATGCATTCGAGGGCGAGACCGTTCTCGAGGGTACCATCGTTCGCCGCATCAAGGGCGGTATGATTGTAGAGCTCTTCGAAGGTCTCGAAGCATTCCTTCCAGGATCGCAGATCGACGTCCGCCCCGTGCGCGACTTCGACGCGTACCTGGACAAGCGGATGGAATTCAAGATCGTCAAGCTCAACCCTGCCAACGAGAACATCGTTGTCTCTCACAAGGCCCTCATCGAGAAGGACCTTCAGAAGCAGCGCGAGACCATCCTCTCCACTATGGAGCCGGGTCAGATTCTCGAGGGTACGGTCAAGAATATCACCGACTTCGGTGTGTTCATCGATCTCGGTGGCGTCGACGGACTCCTCCACATCACGGACCTCTCTTGGGGCCGGGTCACGCACCCGTCCGAGTTGGTTCAGCTGGACGACAAGCTCAACGTTGTGGTCCTGGACTACGACAAGGAGCGTCAGCGCATCTCACTGGGTCTCAAGCAGCTGCAAGAGCACCCATGGGAGAACATCATGGAGAAGTACGCTCCCGAGACTCAGGTCGAAGGGAAGGTGGTCTCCATCACGGATTACGGCGCATTCGTCGAACTGGAGAAGGGCATCGAAGGCCTGGTTCACATCTCAGAGATGAGCTGGACCGAGCACATTCGCCACCCCAGTCAGATGGTCGCCCTGGGTCAGGTTGTGAACGTCAAAATTCTCAACATCGACCACGACGGCAAGAAGATCTCGCTCGGCATGAAGCAGCTGGAGCCAGATCCATGGGAGAACATCGCCGACCGGTATCCGCCAGGAACGGTCATGCGCGGCCGCGTTCGCAACATCACCAACTTCGGTGTATTTGTTGAGATCGAGCCCGGCATCGACGGCCTTGTTCACATCAGTGACCTGTCCTGGACCAAGAAGGTTCGCCATCCTTCGGAGATGGTGAAGAAGGGTCAGGAGCTGGACGTCGTCGTGCTGAACATCGATTCAGACGATCGCCGCATCTCGCTGGGTCACAAGCAGGTTGATACCAACCCGTGGAACCAGTTCCAGCAGATGTACGCCGTCGGTACCGATTCGGAGGCTACGGTCGTCCGGGTCGAGGATCGCGGAGTCGTTGTCGAGCTGCCGTTGGATGTGGAAGCATTCATGCCAATTGCCGAGCTGAAGAACTCGGCCTCCTTTGACGCCTCGTACCACGAAGGCGACAAGTTGGAGACCGTGCGGATCATCCGGTTCGATATGGCCCAAAAGGAGATCACGGTCTCCGAAGTGGCCCACGAGCGGGAGGAGCAGTTCCAGGCCGTCCGGGCAGAGCGCGCTGAGAAGCGTCGTGAGCGTCAGGAAGAGGCTCAGAGCGTCGTCAAGTACACTCAGGATGCGGGGGCTACTGGCCCGACCACACTGGGTGAGCTTAGCGGACTCGAGGCTCTGAAGGCTAAGATGGAGGCACAAGAGGCACAGGCCGCGGCCGATGCAAAAGCTGCCCCTGCCGAAGCTGCTCCGGCAGAGGAAGCAGCGGCCCCTGAGGCTGCAGCTGACGCACCTGTCGAGGAAGCACCGGCCACCGACGCAGTAGCTGAGGCTCCGGCCGAGGTTGTCGCCGAGGAAGCTGCCGCTGACGAGGCTCCGGCCACGGCCAAAAAGGCCGATGCAGACGAGGAGAAGAAGGAGGACTAGCCCTCTGGCCGCTCGCGGTCTCCTTGCAAGCTCTAAGGGGGGCGATCACTCAGGTGATCGTCCCTCTTTTTTTGTGCGTGTTACTTGTTCAGTCTCTCTTCCCGCTGCCCAGCGGGCAAAGTCATCTTGACCACTTCCGCCAAGAATGACATCGGCGAGACGTTCTCCGATCAGCGGACCAAACTTGAAGCCGTGCCCGGTGAATCCGCCCAACCATGCGGAGGAATCCGAAAACCGGCAGACGAATCGTTCATCGGGCGTCACATCGTAGTAGTTGGCAACAAAACCCAGGACCGGCCAGTCCGCACAGAACGGGAGGGAGGCCGCGCGCAGGCGCAGAAGCGCTTCCCGTTCGACGGATGTGCAGTCGCGGTCGTCGTCCGGGTGCCCCCGCATACTGAAGGTGTGGGTTCCGAGCTTGGCAGGACTCCCTAATAGCCCGGGCACGAAATAGAATCCGGTCTCCTGCGTGAGATCCAGAATGAATGGAGTGACGGGCCAGTCATCAGGCTGCGCCAGATAGAGCGCTATCTGGCGTGAAGGCAGGCGGGGAGCTGCGGGAGAGCCCGATGGCCAAGGCCAGGCCCCAGTGGCCAGCACCACACGGTCTGCACGCATCGAACCACCTCCTTCGAGAAGAAGCCCATCGTCCGAAACCTCTTCCACACGTCCTTGGACAAAGCGCACGCCGTTCAGGTGTTGGCGGAGCGAGGCGAGAATTCGATCCGCCATCAGAATCCCCGCTTGGGGGGCCAAGAACGCCGATTGGTCCGACCGCAGACGAAGGCCGGGGATCATGTCGTCGGGCCGCTCAAGCGCGCGGCACTCTTCTGGACCGAGGGCCCGGGCTGAGTCTTTCACCCAGTCGGAGCGCTCATCACCAATGAGAATGACTCCGGTGTGTGCATAGTGCGACTCCCCGAGCTCCACCCACAGCGAATCCCAGGCTTCGAACGCTTCTCGGGCCATCGCCTCATATCCCTTCATCTTGCCGTAGGGCAATCGAATGAGGCGGTGATGATCTGACGATGCCCGGTTGGGGGAGCCCAAAGGCAGAGCATCCACGAGCGTTACCTCCACGCCTCGGCCGATCAGGCTCCGCGCCGTGCAAAGCCCCATGATCCCTGCTCCGACGACGATGACCTTCACAGATTCGCGGCCGAGATTTCCCAGGCCAGAACGGCTGCGGCGAGGTCTTCAATCGATGCACCGACGGATTTGAATACGGTGATCTCAGCCGCGGAGGCGCGCCCGCTACATTCACCCCGCACAAGGCCGGCCAGATCACCCGAGACATCGTCCCAGGCGAGGTGGCCTTTCTCGACGGCCTGAATCAGATCCCCGGCTTCAGCTCGCGCGCCCTCCCAGGTATCCACCACAATACGGGCACCGGCTAGTGCCTCGCCATCCGATTCGGTCATGTCCGGTGCGTACGCGCCGACCAGATCCAGATGCGTGCCCGGCGCCAAAAACGCGCCGTGCACCAAGGGTTCGCAAGACTGTGTGGCCGTTGAGATTATGTCGGATTGACGAATGGCCCCTTCGAGGTCTTCGGCGGCTTCGGCAGGACACCCTTCGGCTCGCAGCGTCCGCACGAGTTCATCGCGGGCCGCATCGGACCGATTCCAGATCAACACACGCTCAATGGAGTGAACACAGCGCATCGCGCGGACCAGGTAGGGGGCGAGCGCCCCGGCCCCAATCATCAAATGGGTAGCCGCATCTTCGCGAGCGAGATACTTAGCAGCCAGCGCTGACGTGGCAGCCGTTCTCTTCAGCGTCAGGACTCCGCCATCGAGCACCGCCAGCGGCCGGCCATCTTGCCCATCGAACAGCGTGTACAAGCCGTGGACGGTCGGAAGTCCCTTCCTGCGGTTTTCGGGATGGATCGTGACGAGCTTGGCGCCGGTGTACTTACCGGGAGCCCAGGCTGGCATGAGGAGAAGCGAGCCGTTTCCGACGTCAAGGTGTGATCGCGCTGAGGCCTGGGCGGACCCGCGAAAGGCCGCTTCGATTTTGTCGACGAGTTCTTCCGTCCCCAGACTCTTCTCGAGTTCTGCAGCGTCTATGTAGCGGAGATCCATGGGGCCATCGGGAGCGGTGGGAACAGGGTGACGTATAATACGCGCATCAAGTACATCGGGAATGACGACGCGGAAGGGTAAACTAATTGTAGTGGATGAGGCCGAGGAGACTCGAGTCCCGTTTCTCCGTGGAATCCTTACGCGCTCGCTGCAGGATGCCGGCCTGCCCTTTGAGGATGCCTACTTGCTGGCGTCAGACCTTCGCGATCGCCTTGCGGACGTCGAGGAAATCACCACGATTGAGCTTCGGGACACGGTGGCCGCCTTCCTGGAAGAGCGCGGGTTTCCGACGCTAGTCGAACACTATTCGACGCCACGAAACGAACGAGTAGCCATCTACGTCAGGGACCGGGGCGACAACGTGGTTCCGTTTTCCAAGTCCACGCTAGTCCAGTCCCTTGAGGTGTGTGCTGAACCCAGAGAGCTCCTGTACGGCGTTGCAGCTGCAGTTGAAAACAACCTGCTTGACGAGGGCTTGCTTGAAGTTGACAGCCTTGCCCTGATGCGTGTGACCTACGAGCATCTGGTAGTGGCTGCGGGAGAGCGTTCCTCTAGGCGCTACCTCCGTTGGCAGGAGTTCACCGATACCAACCGGCCGCTCATCCTGCTGGTCGGAGGTGTTACAGGCACGGGAAAGAGCACGATAGCCTCTCTGGCAGCCCATCGCCTGGGAATCATTCGAACCCAGTCCACGGACATGCTCCGGGAGGTCATGCGGCGCATGGTGCCGCGGCGATTGATTCCATCTCTGCATGAGTCGTCCTTCAACGCACACCGGGTACTGCCCAGGTGGGGACGAGAAGATGGGACGACCGTCGAACCCGAGTTGCAGGACGGCTATCTGATGCAGGCGGGCGAAGTGGCAGTCGGCATTCAGGGCGTGTTTCAGCGCGCCGTCCAGGAGCAGGTTTCCATGGTTATGGAGGGCGTGCACCTGCATCCTCGACTTCAAAAGGAACTGAGTGAGCGACTAGATGCCGTCGTGGTGCCATCTATCCTGGCCACCATCAAGCGCAAGTCCCTGCGAAAGCAGTTAGCTGGACGTGGCGCTGAGGTGAGTACCCGCCGGGCAGAGCGGTACCTGGATCACCTTGACGATATCTGGGATTTGCAGACGTTTCTGCTATCCGAGGCCGATCACCACGACGTCCCGATTATCACGGAGCGAGAGCCCGATGAAATGGTCCGACGCCTGATGCTGGTAATTGCTGATCGCTTGGAGCGAGAATTCGAAGGTGACCCGGTCCGGATGTTCAGCACATCACCCGAAAATACCGCGTAGCACGAAGAAGAAGAAGGCGGACAACAACGCCCCAATGGGGAGAGTGACGATCCAGGAAAGGCCGATCCTTGCAACCACTCGAAGATCCAGCGCGGCAATTCCGCGCGAGAGGCCGACACCCATCACCGCGCCGACAAGAATATGCGTTGTCGAGACCGGAAGGCCAGTACGGGACGCAAGAACGACCGTGGCCGCTGCAGCCAATTCGGCTGCGAATCCTCGAGTCGGGGTCAGTTCGGTGATGTGCTTGCCGATGGTTAGCATCACGCGGTAGCCCATGGTTGCAAGGCCAACCACGATCCCTATGCCTCCCAGGAAGAGGATCCAGATCGGCACGCCGGCGGTCTGAGCCACCTGGCCCCCTGACTGGACGATGGAGACCACGGCCGATAGAGGGCCAATGCCGTTTGCAACGTCATTCGACCCGTGGGCGAACGCCATCGCGCAGGCGGTAAACACCTGCATGGGGATGAATACCCGCTCAACGCTGGCGAACTGGAATTCGCGGTCGGCCTCGGCGTCGGCCTCTTTGTTGCGAATAAAGAACCACGCAAGGAGGGCCGTAACCAGGCCGATCATTATTGACCACACAAAACTCATGGTCACCGTGAGCTCGATGTCAAGGTGCTTCAGACCCTTGAATAGCGTGACCAGGGCAATCAAGAATCCCACGAGAAAGACGTAGGCCGGGCCCCACTTCTTGGCATTCTCGAACGGAGTTTCGGTGTCAAGAATGAGTCTCCGGATACTTAAGATCACCATCAAGGCGATGGCCCCGCCGATAAGCGGAGAGATGACCCAACTGGCAACAATCTGCCAGACCTTCGCCCACTGGATGGCGTCATCTCCGATTCCCACAAGGGCAAACCCTACCAGGGCACCAATGATGGAATGTGTGGTGGATACAGGCCAGCCCCGGGTGGAAGCGATCATCAGCCAGAGACCAGCCGCCAGCAGGGACGCCAACATCCCGTAGACGAGCAACTCCGGAGAGTCGATCAGCGGCGTGGGGTCGATAATCCCCTTCCTAACCGTCTCCGTAACGTGGCCTCCTGCCAACATGACGCCGGCGAACTCAAAGACAGCGGCGATTAGAATGGCCTGCTTGACGGTGATCGCTCCAGAGCCCACCGAGGTGCCCATAGCGTTGGCGACGTCATTAGCGCCAATTCCCCAGGTCATGTACAGGCCAAAAATGGCGGCCAGGGCTATGAACCAGAACCCGTAAAGTGAGATGATTTCCATGTCAGCGTGCGATTACGAGTCTGAGTCTGTTGCCGACCTTCTCGGCGTAGTCAGCCAGGTCCCCGATGTCTTCGATCAGTCGGTGCCAGAAGATCACGGAGACGGCCTTTAGGTCATCCTCGTGGTCGAAGAGGGCGCGCGCCAAAGCCAGGCCCTGAATGTCAGTTTCGGACTCAATAGCGTTGAGTTCGTTGATTAGCCGATCGACATTACTCGCCTCGCGTCCGCGAAAACCGGTCTCCAACAGCTCATCCAGCTGGTTGATAATGGAGAGCGCATGCTGGCAGGCCTCCACACACCGCTTCGTGAAGGGTAGTAGTCCCTCGTCAAACGTCGGTGGAAGAACCATGTGGCGCTCCACCAACATCCCGGCAATGTCCTGAGCTGTGTCGGCGATGGAGTCCTGGAGGTCCAGGATTTCAACCAGGTCGCGTCGGTCCACCGGCAAAAATAGCCCTCGCGGCAAGTGCTCCCGCAGCGAGTTCTTGATGTCGTCCGCCTCCTGTTCAGCCTCAAAAATAACCTCCTTCAGGCGGGCGACTTCCTTTGTGTTTCCGGCCTGAAGGGCCTCGAAAAGGGGCACGACAAACTCGGCGCAGTGCACGGCTGCCGCCATGTGCTCCTGAAGCGCCTTAAACGGGTTAGGGCCGAAGAGGCCCCTTAGCGGGTTAGTTGCCACGGTTATGCTGCGGTTGAGTTACTCAAGTTTACGCAAGTCCGAATCAACTTTCAGCAGGTCCCCGGAGGTCAGCCGTAGCGGCCCTCGATGTAATCCGCAGTCCGGGAATCCTTCGGAGTCACGAACAGATCTGCCGTCTGGTTGTGCTCGATCATCTTGCCCATGAGCATGAAGACGCACTCATCACTGGCTCGCCTGGCCTGCGCCATGTTGTGAGTGACCAGCACAATGGTGTAGGTGCCGCGCATCTGCCAGATCAACTCCTCGACGGCCTCCGTGGCTTTCGGGTCCAGGGCCGAGCAGGGCTCATCCATGAGGATGACGGACGGCTTCAGGGGGAGCAGCCGCGCAATGCAAAGCTTCTGCTGTTCCTCTAGCGAGAGCTTGGTGGCTGTATCGTTGAGTCTGTCTTTGACACTGTCCCAAAGCAAAACCTCCCGGAGTACGCCTTCGAGGACTTCCTCTTCTTGACTCTTGGACAGCTTCTCCGCCCTCGGCGTATGGATTCGAGTTCCGAAGAGGATGTTGTCTCGAATGGATATGGGAAGGGGATTGGGCCGCTGGAATACCATACCGACCTGCTTGCGAAGCTGGGCAAGTTCTACTTCTTGCGCGTAAATATTCTGCCCGTCGATGTCTACCCGGCCTTCAGTTCGGACATAGCCCAGACGCTCGTTGATGCGATTCATGGAACGAAGCAGCGTGGACTTTCCGCACCCTGAGGGACCGATCAGCGAGGTAATGATACCCTGCTTGACCTCTATGTCCACGTCAAACAGCGCCTGAAAGGTGCCGTACCAGAGGCTCAGCTTCTCGGTTCGGACGGAGATGCTGGCGGCCGAGGCAGCGCTGGCGCTGCCTCGGGTTTCGATTTCAACCAAAACGGCCCTCGATATAGTCTTTGGTCTCCTGATGCTGGACCTGACCAGAGAACAAGGCCTCCGTGTCGCCGATTTCGTGACACCGCCCATTCAGGAAAAGCGCGGTGCGATCCGCGAGGCGGTTTGCCTGCTGAACCAAGTTTGTGACCAGAATGATGGTCATCTCATTCTTTAGCTCCTTGAGCACCGCCTCGATCCGCATCGTGGTCACGGGATCGACGGCAATGGAGAACTCGTCCAGCATGAGAATTGTCGGCTCCTGCGAGAGCGCGCGGGCAATGGTCAATCGCTGCTGCTGACCTCCGGAGAGGAGGCTTCCTAGTGAGTCCAGCCGATCCTTGACCTCATCCCACAGCACCGCGCGCCGCAGGCATCGCTCCACAATGATGTCCAGGTCTTTTCGCTTGCGGACTCCTCGGATGCGAGGTGCAAACGCCACGTTCTCATAGACGGAGAGTGGGAGCCCGACCGGAAGTGGAAAAACCACGCCGATGCGGCGCCGGATGGCATAAGGATTCCGCCAGGTCCGAATGTTGTCGCCGTGATAGAGCACTTCGCCAGAGACGTGCATGTTGGAGTCGAACTCGTCCATGCGGTTCAAGGCCCGGAGGAATGAGGTCTTGCCGGCGTTTGCGGGACCAATGATGCCAAAAATTTCATTCTCCCTGATATCCAGCGAGACGTCCGTCAGCACCGCCTTTTCTCCGTAGCGAACGCCTACGTCCTTGACCTGGAGAACCAGCGTCGCCTCATCTGAAGGGCCAGCATTCGGCGTTGATGTCATGTGGTCTACCATTTCTTCTTACCCCTGAGGTAGGTCCGGAAACCGATGGACGTCGCATTCATGAGCAGCACAATGCCGACCAGGACAAGCGCGACGCCGTAAGGCAGATGGTCGGGCACGTTGGGCACCTGCGTTGCCACTACAAAGAGGTGCAGCGACAGCGCCATGGTCTGATCATAAACGCTTTCCGGCAGGAAAGGCAGGAAGAAGGCGGCCCCGGTAAACATGATGGGCGCGGTCTCACCTGCCGTTCGGCTTACTTCCAGGATTACTCCCGTCAGAATGCCACTGATCGAGTTCGGGAGCACAATGCGACGGATGGTCTGCCACTTGGTGGCACCAAGCGCCCAACACGCCTCCCTAAAGGACTGCGGCACGGCCTGAAGGGACTCCCGCGTTGCAACAATGACAACTGGGAGCGTCATGA
>JBLFXH010000133.1:0-9229 GCA_047611125.1 Rhodothermales bacterium | reverse complement strand
GATACAGCGGCGAGGAAAAGAAAAACTAGCTGACGGGCCAGGAGGCCTGCTCGGTATTCGAGAATCGGGGTCGCTCGCGGCCGCGGTGTTCTGGCGGGCGGCATCCGAGAGGGTGCCGCCCTTTTTTGGGTGGCCTCAGTCCGGGCCAGCCGCCGGGCCATCAACGGTTGACTGCGACCTCACCAGAATCCGGTCGCGATAGAGCAATTTGTGTCGATAGGGCAGGACCTGTCTCGATGACCCGGGTGCCTGCCACTCGGATTGGCGCCACTCGGCTACCTGCTCAAGCAACTCAAGGAGAAGCCCAACCAACTGGCGGCGACTCTGGAAAATGCGCGCCTCCATCCAGCCGATGAGCGCAAGACAGGGCAGGACCGCGAGGAATAGAAAGTGGCCTCTCGCCAAAGAGGTACTGTAGGCAACCACCGTCCAGGAAACTGCCAAGATCAGGGCAGTCGGAATCGCCAAGCGCACAATCGGTGGTAGCATCAACCGAGTCGAGGCAATGAGCGATCGGGACAAAGAACCCTGCAGCTCGCTGCCGCTGGCCACCACCGACTCAGACCGGGTTAGGCCCTGTACCAGGCAGCTAAGTTTCCATAGCTTGCCGCCAGACTGAGCTGAGCCGAGTAGTTCACCTCGTTTGGCAGCAAATCGAACGAATCGCTCCTCGAATTCTAGTTGTCGATCAGCTTGAAAGCCCCCAACCAGACGATAGGCCGCAAGCGCCAGGTACCCGATAGTCGGGGCCAGGACGATCAGCCTATTGGGCATCCCATTCCTGTAGGCCAACGGAATGAGCACCACGGCCACAGAAGTTGCAATGGCGTACAGCACAGTGGCCCGCCGGGTCAGCGCGCGCAGTTCAAACAGCTTGGTGGTTATTTGGTGGGCCATGAACCGCTCCTACGCCGGTCGGTGCTTGTTGGATGCCTGCTCATCATGGCTGGAGCCGGATGTACGCCGCGGGTTGTCCTCGAGTCGGAACGTGCCATTGAAGTCCTGGATCCGGTCCGGATCGCTTCGCACCACCTCAGACTCAATGCGGTGGAGGCTACCGGCAGGCGGACGGCCACAGTTGGCTATGCAACGGCAGCCGCCTACGTCGCCGAGAGGCTTGCGGGATTGGGCATCCAACCCATCCACCCTGGCGAGTATCGCCAGGTCTCATTCGGCCCGATAAACCACATCGCGGGGGCCGTCGTCACTCTGCTCGGAGCCGACTCGACCCGCTGGGGCGCGGATGCCTCCATGCTTCCCGACCCTCGATCAGCTTCGGCACGAGTGGAGGTGTCCGTGTTCAGGCTCCTGGGCTCGGGGATGGTCCCTCAGGCCGAGCCTGGCGGAACCACGATGGCAGTAGTTCACGCAACACCATCGGACAGTCTGGTATACGAAATCGCCAGGCGCGGCTACGCGGCGTTGCTGGTGGTCGGGGTTCCGAAGCCCGGGCGCTCCAAGGTTCGGCTGCCGATTGCCGTTCTTCAGATGGGACCCCAGCGGTGGGAGAGGATCGCCGGAGCTTCGAGTACCGATGCCGAGGGTCCCCTTTCACTCAGGATTCGAATCGAGGCGAGCTATGATCCCGTGGCACCCTACATCAGTGTTCTGGGAATACTCCCGGGTAGTCATCCGGTCGGTCGGCGACGAGCGGTGGTTCTTGGCGCCACCTTGGACTCCGCTTCCAACCCCTCTGGGACCTCTCTGGTGGATCCTGGGGGCAGCGGGATCGGGGCAGCCGCGCTGCTGGAGGTGGCAAGGCTCCTGGCGGCCGAAGCGGATCGAGGCGAGGGGGTCGGGCACTCCATCATTTTCGCCTGGTTTGCTGGCGGGGCTCAAGAAAACGCTGTCCTGAACGGGTTCCTCCGGTCTCCGCCCTGGGCGGTTAGCGCCATTGATGAGGTGGCCTTTGTTGGTCCTGCCCTGGGAGTTCCAGTCGGAGACCCGGCCGCTGATATTTTGCTCACACGGCTGGGCGCAGATACGGTCTTAAGCACGCCTTCTCCCACACCGGTTCGAGACCAGGGCCAGGCGCTGGCCATCCAGTTCCTGGCCGCCGGAAAACGGCAGCGCTAACCTAGAACGTGAGTCCGGTCACCACCGTGAAACCCTGCGTGTACACGTCCTCTGCGCCGGGGACTGTTCCTGCCAGCCCCGCCTTGGTGATCGAACGCCAGCCACGAAGCCCCAGAATGACCCGCTCACTTCCCATCCGGAAGATGTAGTCGGCTGCGATGGCCCAGCCGACGGTCCGACCCGGCGCATCAAGCGCTTGGGTGAATTCAGGTCCCGATTCGGCAGAAAAACTGGAGCGTGTATCCACCTTGAGGCCGAGCCCGGGGCCCGCCCCCAACTCAATTCGATGACCGTTTACTAGGTCAAGGCCTACCACGGCCAGGATCGGGATTTCCAAGTAGGTCAGATCGAAGGTGGCATCGACCGGAATTGGGGTAGGTTCTCCGTCAACGATCCCGTCAATGGTTCCAATAGTGCGGCCGCCCTGTATGGTGTACCGAAGCTCTGCCCGGATGCTTAACATCGGGAAGAGTTCATAGGAAAGACCGCCCCCACCGGCCATGCGAAAAATCATCTCCGCATTGCTTACATCTGAACCTTGGAGGGTGTATCCAGACATCCCGAGCAGCATGCGAGCCTTGGTCCGTTGGCCTGACGCTGGGAGGCTGAGGCAACTCAGGAGAAGAGTCAGAAGGAGCGTGCGCATGAGGAGCGGGGAACGTGAGCGGGTAGGATACCGATACCGGCGCAAAACCATTGGGAGAACGTGCTCAGTGGCAGGCGAGTGGGCCTGATTCGGAAAAACCTCCCAGCGAAGCGACCTCAGCGTGAAACTCCCTCGGGAAAGATCAGGTCTTGCGGTCCGTTATCCCGGCGCGTTGTAGACTCCGACTCCACCACACTTCGCTGCTACGTTCTGCCAGTCGACCGCATCATATCGCCTCCTCCCCCACTCCGGAAGACGGCATGGACCCGCCTTCACTATTTGTGGTCGGCAGTCTGGATCCTGTTAGTCACGATATTCAGTACGCTCGGCTATCTGGTGAGCCAACTGGTCAGGCCGACCCCCGAAGTGTTTTCGTGGTGGGCCGCCGTTTGGGGACGGGGAATGTTTTTTTTCATGGGCATCCGGCTCCGGCTGGTGGATCGAAGGTCGATCAAGAGCAACGGCCCGTGCGTTCTCTTGGCGAACCACCAGAATGGGCTGGACATCCCGATCGTAGCCGCCGTGCTGCCTATGGCATTTGGGTTCGTTGCAAAGGCCGAGTTGGAGTCGGCGCCGTTTCTCGGGCCGGCGCTTAAACGCTCGCCGTCGGTTTTTGTGGACAAGAGTCATCCAAGACGATCCTTGGAGTCAATCAGGCGGGCCGGCGAACAGATCCGTTCAGGCAGCTCCGTTTTGGTTTTTCCAGAGGGACAGCGGTCGTACTCAGGGCACCTCGGAAGATTCATGAAGGGGGCATTCCTGCTGGCCCTTGAGTCAGGAGTCCCGTTGGTCCCGGTGACGCTGGTCGACGCAGCGGCTGTGTTTGACGAAAGCCGTTGGGTGAGCCGTCCGGGGACGGTCCATGTCGTGATCGGAGATCCCATTCCACTCGAAAATGTGACCCGGAAAGACATCCCGCGCCTCATGGATATGGCTAGGGAGGCGATCGCTTGCGAGCTCCCGGAGATCTGGCGGAACCCGCCCGGAGAGGCACAGTAACGCCGTTATGGTTACGCTCGAAGACGTCAAATATGTCGCGCGCCTCGCTAGGCTGTCGTTCACAGCGGACGAGGAAGAGCACATGGTTCGCGATTTGTCCAGTATCCTCGGCTACATGCGTCAGCTTGAAGAAGTGGACACGTCGGAGGTCGCTCCCATGGAGCACGTCCTGGACCGGGTAGACGTATTCCGGGAGGACGTCATAGTGAGCCGCATTACACAGGCCGAGGCCCTGTCCAATGCCCCGGACACGGACGGAGACTACTTCCGTGTACCTCGCGTTATCCAGTCTCCTTCAGCGGACTCCCGTTGATTGACAATCCCGGAAATACGCGTCTATATTGGCCTCCGGTGCCGGCGGTCCGCGTTGGACGAAGCCTGAACCAGATCACACAAAATACCCGTTATGGCTGACGACTACGGAATGGCACTTGGAATGATTGAAACGCGGGGATTGGTCGGAGCTGTAGAGGCGGCCGATGCAATGGTAAAAGCGGCCCGGGTACAACTCATTGGCAAGGAAACTATCGGTGGCGGATTCGTCACGGTGATGGTTCGCGGAGACGTAGGCGCCGTTAAGGCGGCGACGGACGCAGGCGCGGCTGCAGCCGAGCGCGTAGGCGAGCTTGTCTCGGTACACGTAATTCCTCGGCCCCACAGTGATGTAGAGTCCATTCTCCCGACCAGCGTCTAGGCCGCCGAGGTGATGGACCAGGGGGCACTTGGCCTAATAGAAACCAAGGGGCTAGTAGCTGCCATTGAGGCGGCTGACGCGGCAGTAAAGGCTGCCAGCGTGCGACTTCTCGGGATTCAGAAGACAAATCCCGCGTTGATCACAATTCAGGTGGTCGGCGAGACAGCGGCCGTCCGAGCAGCTATCGACGCAGCTAAGGCTGCCGCAGGGCGAGTGGGGACGGTAGTTTCTACCCACGTCATCCCGCGTCCGGCCATTGACGTTGTCAAGATGCAGTCACTGGAGGACTCTGCGATAGCGGCGAAGGCACCCCCGGTGCCCTCCGGGCCGGCGAAGTCGGCCGCACCCCTATCGCAGCTGCCAAAGGCGCCAAAGATCGCAATGCCAAAGACCCTACGGAAGCCTGCGAGGCGAGCTTCCACGCTGGCGGCGGCGCCGGTCAAGGAAACAGGCAGATTGGATTCGATGACCGTGCGGGAGCTCAGGGCGCTGGCCAGGTCAACAGAAGGCCTCTCCCTTCAGGGCCGCGAAATCGCCCGCGCCAGCAAATCCGAACTGCTTCAGGCATTGGGGCGTTAGTTGGCCCAAACCGCGCGGTCTCATGTCATCACCCTTTCGAATTAGGCTCGGCGAGCGATTCAGGGAAATCCTGTCGTTCCAGCCCATGGGAAAGCGGCCCTCAGCCGAAGATGAAGGCCCGAGGGGAGTCGTGGTCACGCTGTGTATTCTGGCCAGTGTGCTGTTATGGTTCAGCTTTTCGATGCAAGAATCCCACCAGCGGATGCTGGACATTCCACTTGAGGTCATAAACCTCGACGAGTCGCAAGCGCTGATCAGTCGGCCCCCAGAGTCTGTCCGGGTTCAGGTCGAGGGCGAGGGGATTCAGTTGCTGCGGCTGTACTACAACCCACCGTCGATCCCGATCGACGCCTCCGACGACAACTTTGACCTCACGACGGCGGCGTCCGAGGCCATTACCGGCGTCCGAATCGAGACCATAATCCCTCGCTCAGTAGCCGTTCAAAAGGACACTCGGCTCCGTAAGCGGGTTCCGCTGAGGCCGCGCGTCTCTGTGGTGCCGCTCGCAGGCCATCACCTTGTCGGGTCTCCCCAGATTCGCCCGGATTCCGTCACGATTGAAGGCGCGGGCGTCATCATTTCAGGAATTACCGAATGGCTCACGCGGCGGCTCCAGGTCCAGCCTCAGGGAGACACCGTTTCCGTCATGGTGGCTCTCTCAGATTCGCTGGGAGACCTCATCGTGCTGGACGCTTCGTCGGCCGTGTATTCTGTCTCGGTTCGGGAATTTACCGAGGGCTCGCGCCAGATTGATATCAACGTCATCGGTGCCCCAGCCCGGCAGGACATAAAGTTTGACCCTCCAACACTTCAGGTTGTTTTTCAGGTTGCCCTAGACCAGTTCGACGAGGCGCTTGAGGCCGAGGATTTCTATGCTGAGGTTCACTTCGACGCCATGAGAAGGGACACGACTGGCAGCATTGTCCCGGGCATACACTACCCGGCTGGCATTCGCTTCAGGGAGTACCGACTAGAGCCGGCAGCGCTGGGCTACTACTTCGAGGTAATCGACTGATTCACGGTGCTGTATGACCTATCTCCTTCTGGCGATCGCCAGTAGCCTTGGAATAGGGGTCATCTTCAAGGTCGCGAGCCTCAGGCAGGTTGCGAGGGTGCCTCTTCTTGCCGTGAACTATCTGGTGGCTGCCCTGATCGGGGTAGGCTTGGTAGTCTCATCGGGAAGTACCTTTGCGCCCTCCCTGAACGCGCAGTTTCTGTTGTTCGCGCTTTCTGTAGGTGGGCTCCTGATTGGGTCTTTCTTCCTGTTTGCGCTCGCCACCGACAAGGCTGGGATGTCCATCACCATGGCGGTGATGCGGACTGGAGTCAGCATTCCGTTCCTGGTCTCATGGATGGCCTGGGGGGAGATCCCAAGCGTTGCCCAGTGGATTGGATTTGGGTTGGTGGTCGGTGCTCTGGTATTTTTGACCCAGCCAACGGGAGGAAAGGGCACCAAGCGCCCGGACGGCGCCAGCATTCTGCTTCTTCTCGCTGTCTTTCTAGGTGGGGGGTTGGGCGATTTGTCTTTCAAGGCTTTCGACGTCTGGTTTGCCCCGAGCGTGGACGGCCACGTCTTTCTGGTGTTTGCCTTCGGGCTGGCGTTTCTGGTATCCGTCGTCCTGTTGGCGCGAAGAGCGCCCGGGGATCGCTTTCCCCGCCGCGATGCCTGGATGGTGGGTCTTTTGCTTGGGGGCGTCAACTATGCCTCCATCCTCTTTGTCCTGGGTGCTGTTGCTCGACTGCCCGCCATCGTGGTCTTCCCGACAATCTCGGTGTCCGTGGTCGTGGGTGGCGCCGTATTGGGGGTGGTCATATGGCGCGAGCGACTCTCGCCAACCAACCTCGTAGGCATTGGCCTGGCGGCCGCATCCGTTCTGCTCCTCAAAGGATGATGAGCCCGGAGGGCGGATCTTCGGCAGATCGTACGGTGTTGCACTTTCAGTAGTTTTTAAAACCAGCGCATCAAGCTGCAGTTGATCGATTTCCGGGCCCATAAGGACTCCCGAAAGGGGCTGGACCAGCCCGCGTTCGTTGACTTGCCGAACGGGATTTTTACGCCTGAGGGCGTCTGGTTTCACACGCGGGTTCAGGACCTCGAGGCCTTCGCGGGTCCTGTTCTGGCGAAGGTCTCACTAAAGCAGCTCCTCCGCGACGCCGGGGGTTGGTCCCGGTCTCCGGTAGCGGTGAGCCTGTGGGCGATGCTCGCTGCTCTGATGTTCAAGAGCCTTGCAGTGGCCTTAGCGGCCGGTTTGACTGCTTTCGTCGGGTGGACGCTCCTTTCACCTGGAATCGTGTTGCGCCCGCTGGTTGCCGTCCACCGGATTAGCGGACACCCCATGGTGTTAGGTGTCGCGTACGTGCTGGGGCTCAGCTTGCTGAGCTCCAGTGGAGCCATCTCTTCGGTTGTAGTGGGCCTGGTTTGGTTCGTAGTGCTTCGGTGGGGCGTTCTTGATCGGCTACTGAGCCCGGCTCTGGAGCCCGTGAGGGCTCGGATGTATGCCCTGCAGCCTCCGGACCAGATTCTGAGATCTCTGATCATTCGGCACGCCTTGGCGCACCGCCTCTCGATCGGCGACCTGGACGAGATGGAACGGCGTATTCTCGAGATTGCTAATCGGCATCGAAAGAAAAAAAACCCATGACAGAACGTCCCTTCACGCTGTACTTGGCTCGCCACGGCGAGACCGATTACAACCGCCGAAAACTCATGCAGGGGCGTTCCATTGACGCGAGCCTCAATGAGGTGGGAATCCGTCAGGCCGAGGCGCTCTCCGGTCGAATGGCCGGCGAATCGCTGGATGCCATTTATGCGAGTACCCTGAAGCGGGCTCAAGAGACTGCGGACTTGCTGGCGAGCCCGCACCAGTTGAAACCCCGGATACTTCCAGACCTTGTTGAAATGGCGTGGGGTGATCTGGAAGGGACGCCCATCGCAGACCATACACACTATCTAAAGGAGGTTGGCGAAGCCTGGAAGGCAGGAGGCTTTGACCACCAAATCGGAGGTGGAGAGAGTATTCTGGACGTGGAGCGTCGAGCCAAAGCCGCCTGGGCACACATCAATCAGAGTCACAGTGACGGTCAGACCGCGTTCGCGGTCACGCATGGCCGATTCATGCGGGTACTCCTAACGGTTGCCCTTGCCGATCACGGACTCTCTCATATGGACCGCTTCCCCCATTCGAACACGGGGGTCTACCGACTTGACCGCACAGGCAGCGTCTGGAAATTGATGCTCATGAACTGCACGGCCCATCTGGAGGTGGTACCACAGTGACTCAGATGGAAATCTTGACTGACGTTCGAGAGAACCTCGCGCTGGCTGTAGAGCGTGCGGCAAGGCAGGGGGCAGATACCCCCGTCCTAAGGGTGCGTGTTACGGCGCCCCAAACGAACGCATTTCGATGGCTGGCCGCGCAGCCGAAAGGGACGCGTGCCCTGTGGTCCTCCCGCGGGACCGATCGCGTGGTGGCCATGTCAGGCATGGCGGACGTTTACGAGGCGGGGGACCGCCCGGACTTCGACCGGCTGAGTCAATACATGACCCACCATCTCGATGGCGCGCACCCGGCCGTGCGCTACTACGGCGGCATTCGGTTTGACGGGGGGCGGCCCATGAGTCAGGAGTGGTCTTCCTTTGGTTCGCTCCGGATGGTCCTGCCCCGGTTCGAGTTGGTTGTCGACGGCTCCACAGTGGAATTGGTCTGCAACCTGGTTCCCCACCATGACCGCGCCCGCTTAGCGTCAATTCTTGAGCAGATCCGCGCCTTGGCATGGCCTGGTAAGGAGGCCGCTTCGCCCCTCCCGCACGCCGTCGATCGGCAAGACCTGCCGACCCGCTCTGAGTGGCTGGCGCGCGTCGCCGAGTCTCTGGACGTGATCGAGGCCAACGAAATCCAGAAAGTGGTTCTGGCCAGGCGATCGACGTTCGTTTTCGACGGCTCGGTGTCGCCAATCGATCTCATCGCCCGGTTGTATGCCGAGGCGCCGAATCGATTTCACTACTTGATTGAAACTGAAGAGGGGAGTGCATTTCTGGGCGCCACGCCAGAGCGACTTGTTCGACGGGAGGACTCGTATGTCTTCACGGAGGCAGTGGCGGGGACTCGGCCGGCAGTTGACGACGAGACCGATGATGCCGAACTCCTCGCTGCACTCATGGCGAGCGACAAGGAGCAGCGCGAGCACCTGTGCGTGCGGTGGGCAATCGAAGAGATCCTCCGCCCATTCTGCGA
>JBLFXH010000132.1:0-9263 GCA_047611125.1 Rhodothermales bacterium | reverse complement strand
CACCGGAGCCCGAGGCGTGCGTCAGCCTAACGAAGTAGGCTCCGGCCGGCACGTCCATTTCGCCAATCCCTAGGTAGTGGACTCCACGCGGCATGTCGACATCCGTGAGGTGGGCCACCCTCTTCCCGAGAGAGTCGAATACTTGGATGATCACGCGCCCGGGTGAGGGCAGGAAGAACTCGATGTTGGCGGAGTTGCTCGCTGGGTTCGGGTAGACGTCAAGCGACAGTTCGGTCCGCCGGGCAACTTCGGGTGGCCCCGTTTCCGTGTCCGTGGCAATCGCTGACGTTGCGGGGAGGATGTAGTCGGCCAGGATGGCGTGATTCTGTCGGTCATACGTGCCGAAGTCACTGTAATTGCCCTGGGTCACTATGACCGCCAGATCCAGGTTGGGGAAGACGGCGATGAGATTGCCACCATCACCCTCGGCGGCATAGTATCGTTGCGTTTGCGCGATGCCGTCCCGGGTGTAGTTGATGGTCTTGGCCCACCAGAGGTAACCGTAATCCCACTCGGTCAGCGGGGCTGTCGACACCTGAACGGCCAGGCTGCTGTCAACCCATGCTTCCGGGATGACCTGCAGGTCACCCCAGAGTCCCCGGTTGAGGTAGAGTTCAGCCACCTTGGCCAGATCCCGCGGGCGCATGAAGAGCCTGGCGGCGGCCTCTGGTAGTCCGCCGGGCTGCGTCTGCCAGTCGTAGCTGGTGATTTCCAGCGGGTCGAAAAGTCGCTCCTGAATGTAATTCGAGGCATTACCCGAAAGGGCGTCCACAACGCCCATGAGGACGTTGGTCTCTCCGCTGTTGTAGCGCCAGAACGTGCCCGGGTCGTGGGCCATGGCCGGGCTCAGAGCAAACTGGATGAAGTCCTGGCCGCTCCGCCACATCCGGCTTAAATCGTTCGAGCCCCACTCATCCCACGCGTGTCCGCCGGTCATGGTTAGCAGGTGCCGAACCTGGATTCCGGTCTCCCGGTAACCAAAAAACAAATTGCGGTAGGTCGGGATGAGCTCCCGCACGGTAGAATCGACACTCACCGCGTGCTCGGCCAGCGCGATTCCCACCACGGCAGAAGTCATCGACTTGGCAACTGAAGCCACGTAGTGCGGCATGGAGGCATCCCAGAGGGTGTCGCCCGGGCTGACCCTGTTCAGGTTGTCGTCAAAGTAGTCGGTATTGCCGCTGTAGTACGACTCGTGCAGGACCTTCCCGTGCCGGACAACCAGGAGGCTATGAACCTGGCTGAAGGTGCCATTAGCCAGGGCATTGGCCAGGGCCGTGATAGGCCCGGAGTCGACGCCATGCGAGTCGGGGCTAACCGGCGTGAAGTCCAGTTGCGAGTATGCCGGTGAACTCGAGAGAGCGAGGACTGTGGCGAGTACCGCGACTTTGAAGCTGATGGGCATTTATTGAATTGCTTGGGAGGTTGCCGTTCAGCGCGGCGGCCCTCATACGAAAAGATGGTCTCCAGCGACAATACCTCCGTCACCCAGGCCATACGCCCGCTCCGCTGATCCGCCCCAAATCGAGGCCTGCTCTCCCGCGCTCAGGGTCGAGGTCAATTCTTCCACACAGCGAAACCACTCGCCATACTCTGACCGCAAAAGGAGCACAGGCCAGTCGGACCCGAACATGAGGCGCTCAACTCCGAACGCCTCCAACACGGTCTCGAAGTAGGGCCGCAGAAGATCAGCGTCCCAGCCGCCGCCTCGGACCTCGGTCACCATTCCGGAAAGCTTACAGCTCACATGCTCGCGCTGCGCCAGTTCGCGGATACCATCAGCCCACTTTTGATCGAAGGCCCCGGCTCTGATCTGCGGTTTGGCAATGTGATCGACCACGAAAGGCTGAGACGGATGCCGGTCTACAAAGGCAATGCACTGGGGTAGATGCCGCTCAAAGATGAGGAGCTCGTAAACCAGTCCGTACTCACCCAACCGGCGAATGCCCTCGCCAAAATCGGCGCGGAGGACGAAATCGTCGTCGGGCTCGTCATGCACCACATGCCGCACGCCGACGAGTTTGGGGTGGCTCGCGAACTCTTCGAGGAAGGGTTCTCCGGCCTCGGTAGCCAGCGGCACCCAACCGACCACCCCGGCAATCTGGTCGTGCCGATCCGCGAGCTCCAGCAGCCAGCTGGTCTCTTCCGCCATCTGACGTGCTTGCACCGCCACGCATCCATCCAACCTCGCCTGGTTGAGCAGAGGCTTGAGATCATCCGGCAGAAAATCCCGGCGTATCACGTCGTGCTCATCCGACATCCAGACATAGTCCGCGTCGTTGATGGCCCAGAAATGTTGGTGCGCGTCGATTCTCATGGAGAGTCGCCAAGGGCTCTTTCTATCCCGGCGTCGTAGTCCCACTGGTGGTCAGCGACAGGAGCCAAGATCTCCAAAACCTCCGCCAGCAAACTCTTGTCGATGGCCTCAGAATACCAGGCCACGTTGCGCTCAACGGAAGACGGCCGCGCGGTACTGAACATGGTCGTCTGAAAAGGGGAGTCTTGCGAAGCAAACTGGAAGGCAAGCTTGGCGATGGACGAGCCCTGCTCGGAGCAGAATGTGGCAGCTTGGGCGAACACCTCACAAATCTCAGCGGAGGCGGGATGCCAGTCCGGAGCGTCGCCTCCGGTGAGCAGCCCACTCGCAAAGGGAGAGGCATTGATCATCCCAATCTCTCGAGCCTCACAGCCCGGCACTAGTTCGAGGCCGCGCCTGTCGTTGAGGCAATAGTGGTTGTGGACCATCACTACGTCAACCGGTGCTTGGCCAATCACCCGATTCCACAGCTCCATCGGATAGATCCCAGCGCCGACAGCTCCGATCAGGCCTTCGTCCTTCAGAGCCGCCAACGCCGGGAAGCCTAGAGCGAATGCGTCCTCAGTCTTTGAGAACTGCTGGTACTCGAAGTCGTGGAGATGCACGATGTCCACATAGTCAGTCCCAAGCCGGCGCATACTCTCTTCCAGCTCGGCACAAATTCTGGAGGCCGAGTAGTCCAGATCATCCAGTCCGTACGTACCGGGCGCAGCGTACTTCCCCGCCTTGGTCGAAAGGAAATAGCGATCCCTGGGCACGTCGCGGAGCGCCTTGCCCAGAACGGTCTCGGCCACCGTGCCCCCATAGGCCGGCGCCACGTCGAAGTAGTTGATGCCGGCATCGAGCGCAGCGTGGACAGCGCGGATGCCTTCGGCTTCATTGATGGGGCGAAAGACGCTGCCCAGCGCAGACGCCCCGAAACTCAGCCGGGAAACGTTCAGGCCAGTCTTGCCAAGCAGGTTGTGATCCATGGACTCGTGTCGCCGGCTCTTATGACGAAATCTGAACCTTCACCGAACCGGCGCCGTCTCGGGCTTCGGCGATGGCCGCGGGGAGTTCGGCAAACGGGAACGTGTGGGTCAGGAGCGGCCTCACATCAATTTGGCCGGAGTCAACCAGCGAAATGACACGCTCAAACACATTGGCGAACCGCCAGGAACCGAGGTAGCTCAGCTCCCGGGTCAACAGTGCATTGAGCGGCATGGCGGTGCCGTCCTCCAGCGTGCCCACCTGGACAACCGTGGCACCCCGTGCACTGAGCCGGATGGCCTGGTCCAGCGCGAGTGCGGCACCAGACGCCTCAAACACAACCTCGAAGCCTCCCGGAGACAAGAGCGCCGCCTCCTCCGCCACACCAGGGCTCAACGGGTCCAGCGTCCGAGCTTCGAAATGCCGCTCGGCGAACGACCGCGCGAACGGCCGGGGATCGGACACTGCCACGAGGCTGGCCCCGTAAGCCCGCGCTATCATCAGAATCATCTGACCAATCGTGCCTCCGCCTGTAATCAGCACGCGCTTGCCGGCCACGCCGCCGCTTCGCTGCAAAGCGTGAGCAGCGACACTCAGGGGCTCCAGCATGGCTCCCCATGACAGGTCGAATCCACCGGGTAGCACCGAACAATTGGTGGCCGGAGCAACCACATACTCCGCAAAGCAGCCGTCACGAGGTGGCACCACACTCGCCGACCCGAAATAGACCATCTCCGGGCAGAGGTTATAGCGCCCCGAGCGACAAAGAGCACATCGCCCGCAAGGCTGCGACGGATCGACGGCAACCCGCGCGCCCAAAGAAAGGCCGTCAACGGCATGCCCAAGTGCCGCGATTTCCCCGGCAAACTCGTGCCCCAAAATGAAGGGACGCGTGGGAATGAAGTTGCCGCATCGCCCATCCCGGAAGTAGTGGAGATCACTCCCGCAGATTCCGGCGGCACGAACCCGAACCAGCGCCTGGCCCGGGCCCGGCGCTGGCCGCGGAACGGTCTCAAGCCTGATATCCTGGGCACCGTGGAGGACCCAGGCCTGCATGGTCTTGGCGGATGATGGGCTACCGGTCATCCGAGAAACAGGTAAAGGATTACCATCAGCGCGAATAGAATCATCGCAATCGAGCGCGGATCACTCCAGCCAGCGAGTCGGCCCTGCAACGCCTTCATCGGGCTCCCCCAGCAGGCGTTCTCAAGCCGCTCGGGGGAGGGCGGAGGCGTGGCGTACGAAACCGCGACATACGTCACGGTGCAGAGCGCACAGAGTATCGGGCCGACAATCATGAAGGGCAGTCCGAGCCCGTGGACAGGGTCAGTCACAAGGCCGCCAAAGCCGGGAGGCGATTCGCCCAGCATGGCTATGCCGACCACCTTCATATCCACAATGAAGTACACCAGTCCAACAAAGCAGCCAACCGCAAATGTCGTGAGCGCAGCCTGATTGGTCCCCCGTCTCCAGAAGACTCCCAGAACCAGGACTGCGGTGACCGCTGGGGCGAAGATCATCGGGATCTTGTTGATGGCCTCGAAGATGTTGGCAAACTGGTCGCCCTGCGTTGACCAGAGCATGGCGAGGACCATGACCACGCCTGCGCTGATGCGGCCAATCCGGACCTCCTGGCGGTCGGGCATGTCGGGCCTGATGCGCTTGACGATGTCTACTGAAATCAGCGTGGCGCAGCTGTTCAGGGCAGCGGCGATGGTGCTCATCAAGGCGGCCAAAAGTCCAGCTGCCAACAGGCCCTTCAGACCTTCGGGAATCAGGAGGTTGATCAGGTTGGGCAGGGTCGAGTTGAAGTCTGTGGATCCATCGGCCAGTGTGCCAAACGAAATGGCTCCGTTCTTGACCAAGACGAGGGCGACCACACCGGGGAAGACCATCAAAAAGACCGGGAGGATCTTCAGGAATCCCGCGAATAGGGCTCCTCGCTGGCCGTCATACTCCGTTCTGGCGCCAAGCACCCGTTGGACAATGGTCTGATCAGAACACCAGTACCAAATCCCAAGGACCGGGTAGCCTAAGAGAATAGCCAGCCAGGAATAGGGGTTGAGATTGCCCGCCGCATCCTTGATCGGGTGGATCATGCTCAGCTGGTCCGAGTCCAGCTGGCCGCGGAAGTCTGCCAGCGTATTGACCCCAACCTCTGGCAGGTATTGGACGCCGAGTACGGTAATCAAGATGGCCCCACCCAGCAGGAGAAACGTCTGAATGGTCTCGGTCACCACCACCGCCTTGAGGCCACCTAGAACGGTGTACACCACCGTCACGACAGAGATGAGCAGAATCGACCAGAGGATGGGGACCCCCAGAAAGGCCTCAAAGAGCTTCGCTCCGGCGAAGAGGCTGATTCCGATGTGGAGAAGTAGCGCGCCGAAGATGGCGATGGCAGCCAGAAAAGTCCGGGCGGCCGGGCTGTAGCGGCGTTCCATAAACTCGGGCAGCGTGGAGATTCCGCTCCTGAAATAGAAGGGCGAAAAGAACAGGGCCAGAGCGATGAGGCAGAAGGACGCCATCCACTCAAAGTTGCCCATCACCAGGCCAACGTCGGCGCCTGCCGCAGCGAGTCCTACCAGATGGATGGTGGAGATATTGGACGCGAACAATGCGCCGCCAATCGTAAACCATCCGAGCGACTTGCCCGCAAGGAAGTACTCGTCGCTGGTGCTTCCCTTCTTGTAGCCGGCCCAGATACCGATGCCGGTGATGCCAATCAGATAGACGGCAATAACTGCGAGATCCAGGGGAGAGACGGACATCAGGAAATCAGGGGGTGGCTGAGCAGGAAGTTAGCCAAGAGACGAGGCCAACCGCTAACCTAGTTTACCAGCACCATGGTCCGCGACTGGACCGTAGAGCCGGCCCCAAGCCGGTACAGATAAACCCCAGCCGGCAGTCGACGGCCCGCGTCATCGGATCCGTCCCAGACAACTACACCACTACCGCCTGCCCGGGGCCCATCGCTCAGCGTTCGCACCCGGCGACCTTGCAGGTCATACACCTGTACAGAGACCGCCCCGGCACCTTCCGGCACGGAGTATCGGACTTCCGTGGTGCCTCGGAACGGGTTGGGCACATTCTGATCCAGCCACGAGCTGGAGGGGAGTACATCCTCGGCAACTGTGGTACTCGTATCACAGTCCCCAACCTGCTCACCTCCGTTCAGAATGCCGTCATTGCAGGACCAACCTGAGACCTGAGCCAGGGCCTCAGCCCTTAGTTCTGTCAGCACCGCTGCCTGGCCGTCCGAAAGCCCGATCGAGATCAACTCGCTCACTTCGAAGGGGTCATCGATCAGGTCATAGAACTCCTCCGTTCCGTCTGCAAGTGCGATCAGTTTGTAGCGATCATTCCTAATTGCGACACCCTCCAGCGTGGACGTGCCAATCTCGGACAAATTGTACGGCCGGCTCGGTGCGGCCTCGTCGGACAGCAGACTCAAAAAGCTGAAACTGTTGTTCACGCTTCCGTGATTGTCACCCCCGACCAATTCCGAGATGGTGGCGAAAACGTCGACCACGTTGACCAGCGCGTCTTCCGTCTCGTTGAAGCGCGTCACGCCAGCGCCGGCGACTATCATGGGCACCTTGACGCCGCCCTGATACAGGGTTCCTTTGCCTCGGCCGGCGGGATAAGTCTGAAGCACCTGATTGGGCGTCCCGTTGTCGCCTATAAAAATGATGAGGGTGTTCTCTAGTTCGTCTGGAGTGATGGAATCCAGAAGCCGTCCAACCTCATGGTCCACGGACTCAATCATTGCCAGATACCGGTTCAGATTCCCGCCAGTCTGAGTTCGGGTGTAGAGAGAGTCGGGCGGCAGATGAAACGGGGAGTGCGGGGCGGCGTGTGCTAGCCAAAGGAGCCAGGGGGAGCGCTGCTGGGCTACCCAATCGATTGCATCACTGGTGATCTCAGAGGTGAAATAGTCCGTAGATAGGGCCGCCATGCCATCCTCGGAACGCTCCCAACTGAAGTAGTCGGCGAGTCCTCCGGAGTTAAACCCCACAAAATGATCTACCCCTTGATCATTTGGATTTCCAGGGTCCCTACTGCGACTGAGGTGCCACTTCCCGAAGACAGCATCGCTGTATTCATTCCCGGTAATATCCTCGACCGCCTCGAAGAGCGTAGTCTCGGAGAGCTCCAACTCGCCCGGGACCGCGAGAACGCCCGTCTTATTCCCATAGAGGCCTGACAGCATGGCGGCTCGCGTCGGCGCGCACAGAGGAGACGCCCACACATTCTCAAACCTGATGCCGCGGTCCGCCAAGGCGTCCAGATTTGGTGTCGCAGCGAGTGAAGTGCCGACGCCATAAGACCCGAGTGCGTCCACGCCCATGTCGTCCGCAATGACAACGAGAATGTTGGGGCGGTCTTGACCGCGGGCGGCAGGCAGCATCGAGAATGAGAAGAGGAGTAGTAGCAGGATCTGTCGCATAAACCTTTGGTTCGTCCGAATAACAATGCGGGCCTCAATGACCATACACGACTAGCGCTGCCACCCCCCCGCTCTGGTAGCAAGAAACAAAACACTCCGAAGACCATGTCCGATCTGCCAGGTGGTAACGAGCGCTTTGTGGAACTGAGTTCCGGGATTGATCGATTGGATCTTAAAATCGTCCGTTGGATGGCGAAACACGGACTGGCGGTCCTCAGAATCAGCCTCGGGATCGTGTTCTTTTGGTTTGGGGTGCTGAAGTTTTTCCCGGGCCTAAGCCCCGCCGAAGGACTCGTCAGAAACACGGTGTACTTCGTCGATCCGGACTACTTCTTGCCCGTCCTGGCGGGATGGGAGGCGCTCATCGGGCTGGGTTTGATGACCGGGAAGTTCATGCGGACCACCCTCTTGCTGCTATTCTTGCAGATGCCGGGTACGGCGTTGCCCATGGTGTTATTGCCGGAAGTAGTCTGGACCCAGTTCCCGCATGCACTGACCCTGGAAGGACAGTACATCGTCAAGAATCTGGTTCTGATAGGCGCAGGAATCGTCCTCGGCGCAACGGTTCGCGGCGGCGGACTGAGCGCTGAGCCTCTCTAGTCCTGGTAGAACTGCGTCTTTCCGCTAAGGACATCAGCCCAGCGAATCGGCCCGGTTCGAACCGCAGGTAGTACTCAGGCATGTGCCGGATCAGGGACGGGAAGTAGTCATCCCAAGACACCGGGTCCGGCATGTTGTTGTGGAAGTTCTTCCCGGCACCCGCCGCCCAGTAACCGTTAGACCGGAAGTGCTGGGGAAGGGTCACTTCGTCAGGCAGTATGTGTCTCCAGATCTGCGGGTTGTTGTAGACGCCAGTCACGTGGGGCGCCTTGCCGGTCATCAGTGCGGTCCTAGAGTCAGGATGTTCGGCGGGGGAGTGGCCGAGTCGCCCGGCGTACAGCCCGAAAGCGTGACGGCCAAGACAAGGGTCAGAGAGAGAGCGTATTTCATATCGGTCTTCGTGGGTGTCTACTGGCCGTCACTCACGGTCTCCAGGTCGTAAATCGTGTTCTGGACGGCCCCTTCAAATGCTTTCCCATCATCGCCCTTCAGCGAAAAGAGGATCTCCATGATCCACGTTGGCTGGATATCCGGCATATGCAACATGACGGTTTTCCGATCATCAGATAGGTCCACCCGGTCTATGGTCAGCTCTCGGGTATCCAGCCTGTCCGAGCCGTAGTTGCGCGTCCGTTCGAGCTCCCAAGTCTTGATGGTGTACCGGCTTGGATCCTCGGCGGCTGACCGCTCCAGCGGCGCCGCAAAGGTCAGCTCGATTCCGCTGGTCAGCGCTTTCAGTTCCACCGGAAGGTGCAGGCTCTCGCCTGTGTAGCGTACGCGGTACAAACCGCCCACCTGGAGATTTTGGTTGGTGGCCCAGGCCGACATGCCAACTGCATAGAGCTGCCCGTCATTAGGGTTCATCCGGCCGCGCATTATGCCAGTCGGGAAATGCGGAATGGGCATCTCCACGATTCCGCCTTGCCG
>JBLFXH010000131.1:0-9420 GCA_047611125.1 Rhodothermales bacterium | reverse complement strand
CGCTGGCGGTCCGGCACTCTGACCTGTTGTCAGGGCAGACCCTCCCGCAGCCCCAGGGCGTGATCCAGATCGGGCGAATGCCTGTGTCACAGCGACTCACACAAACTCTGGCGGCCGGGAAGCCCAAGCTGTGGGCGGTTCTTGCTGACGGAGATGAGCGGATCCACCCGCACCATGTGGTGCCTCTGCGCCTGCGCGACGCATGCAGCGCCACGACTGCACTGGCGGCAGCCATCACCAATAAACAAGCGGATCCGCGGCTTGCCACCTGGCTGGAAGCAGACCGGCGGGTGGCGCGCGGGCTGGCAGGGGAGTGGGGCAAAGGCGAATATGGCCGCAAGCCCACGATACTGAGCGAGCCGGCCATCGCAGCCCAAGTCGCGAGGCACCTGACTGAGCGTGATGCCCTAGTCGTGGCCGCCAGCATGCCGGTCCGCGACGTAAACAGCTTCGCCGGGTCCGGCGGACGCCCCGCTTTCGTGGTATCGAATCGGGGGGCAAGTGGAATCGATGGGACAATCGCGACGGCAGCAGGCGTTGCGGATGTCCTTTCCCGTCGGGAGAATCTTGGCCGAACGGTCCTGCTCATCGGAGACCTGGCCTTCCTGCACGACCTGAACAGTCTTGGGCTGATCAGAGGACGACGAGTGACGTTAATCGTGGTGAACAACGATGGCGGCGGCATCTTTTCGTTCCTCCCTATTGCCACGAATGAAGAGCTCTTCGAGCCCTACTTCGGCATGGCCCACGGCCTGCATTTTGACGCTGCCGCCGCGCTCTATGGGATTCCGTATCAGCGGCCTCCAAGCCTGACCGCGTTCGCTGAGCTCCTTGAGGCCTCACAGGAGAGTCCTTCGCCCCTGATCATAGAGTTGAACACCTCTCGCCGGGATAACGTGGATGAGCACCGGCGGTTGGAGCATCTGGTTGCGCAGTGGCTGGGTTGACGAACTCCGTGTGGGGGCCTGCCGACGCACCGACCATCATCCTCCTGCACGGGTTCATGGGGGCGGGTGACAATTGGGAACCGGTTGCACGGGCATTACCGGAGTATCGGATAGTGGCCCCGGACCTGCCTGGGCACGGAAGCTCCACCGCAATGTCTCCGGACTCGTACACCCTATCTGGAGCAGTCGCGCTTTGCACCAAGTTTATGGGCAGGCTGTCCGACAGCGGTCGGTCGGTGGCCTTGCTTGCGGGCTACTCAATGGGAGGGCGCCTTGTACAGGAAATCCTGGCAACCGGTCCCCTGACAAATACCATGGGAGTGTGTCTATTAGGCGCGCATCCGGGCCTGCCCGACAAGCAAAGTCGCGCGGAGCGTCTGACTGCGGACAGGAAGCTAGCCGGCCGAATCGAGGACGATTTCGAGGCGATGCTGGAAGACTGGCTCAAACTGCCCCTGTTTTCGACCCTCTCACCGACCCAGAGACGGGCCATAATGACCGAGCGCCTTAGGCGTTGTCGGCCGACAGAGCTCGCCCGGAGTCTATGTGGCCTGTCCACCGGACATCAGCCTGATCGTCGGTCTGTCCTGAAGCGGGAGGCGTCACGGGTCACGCTGGTGGCAGGAGCCCGCGATGATAGGTATCAGGCGCTTTTGTCGGGACTAGGCCTGGAACTAGTCTCAGTCGCCGGTGCCGGGCACAATGTCATCGCAGAGCAGCCATTGCTGCTGGCAGGCATTCTTCGCCGACTCGCTCTCGCCCGGCGCGGGCGGGGAGCGTAGGAACCGCCCCCGGTAAACCGGGTAGGTCGCGGCGACTCCCCTCTGTTTGAACCGACTCAGGAAGCACGCTCGTGACTGCACGTACTCGCCGCAAGGCAAACACTACGCCCGAGTGGTTCAGCACTTGGACCACGTTGTCTACGCCCGTGAGACACGGAATCTGCCTGGCACTTCTCGCGGTAATCGCGATGGGCTTCATGGCCCCCGACCTGTTCTCGAACCGCGAGCTTGTCGGCGGTGATATTGTCCAGTGGAAGGCGATGGCCCAATCGCTGTTCGACTGGAAGGAGGCCACCGGCGAGATACCCATGTGGGCAACGGGACCATTCATGGGAATGCCTGCAGTCGAGGTGTCCTACCCGCTGAGCGTCCCTCAGATTGACGATCTGGCCCGACTACTGCGTGGCCTGATGTGGCCGACGTCTCACCTGCTGATTCTATTCGGTGGCATGTACGGGCTGGTCTACCATCTCACACGCGACCATTGGGCGGGTACGCTGGCCGCCGTCGCGTTCGGACTTACGACGTATCTGCCCATCCTACTCGTTGCCGGGCATCATTCGAAGTATGTCGCGCTGGCACTGGCTCCGTGGCTGCTCTGGGCGTTCGTCTACGCCAGGCGGTCTCCAGGCCTTCTTCCAGCCCTACTCTTTGCCGTCGCCACCGCAGCCAGCCTTCGGGCGGGGCACGTGCAGATAACCTACTACGCCGCATTCACCATCGGTGTCTGGTGGGTGGTTGATGCCGTTCGAGCCTTTCGCGGCGGCACGGTTTCTAGCTTTGCCGCGTCCACGCTCTGGTTGGTCGTCGGTGGAATCCTAGGGATCCTGATGGTGGCCGATCCCTATCTCACCAAGGCAGCCTACAAGGAATTTACCATTCGGGGCACCGCATCCGGCGGTGGCGACGGCGGCATTGGCTGGGACTACGCCATGGGGTGGAGCCAAGGCTGGGGCGAGTTGCTGACGCTCTTCATTGCCGACGCGTCGGGCGGCTCCGGATCTACCTACTGGGGACCGAAAATTTTCACTGGAGGGCCTCACTATGTCGGTGGCATTGTGCTCATGCTTGCCGGTTTCGTTATTGGCTTCGCGAGGCGCCCGGCAGTCTGGGGATTGTCAATCGCCGCCCTCCTAATGGTTGCCTTATCTCTGGGAGAGAACCTGGAGATCCTCAGTCGCTTCATGTTCGAGTACTTCCCGCTCTTTGATGCCTTCCGCGTGCCGGAGACGTGGCTCTCGATGGTGGCTTTGGTGCTGGCTGTTCTGGCGGGCTTCGGCTTGCGAGAAGTGGTTCGACGTTCCCCAGATCCTCAGGAGGATGCATCCCTCTCGATGAAATTGCGGCGCTACTGCAGCGCGGCTGTCGGGATCGCCGCCCTCTTCACGCTATTCGGGACCACGGTCCTTGATTTCCAAAAGCCCAATGAGCTGGAGCTCCTGGCCCGCCAGGTGGCGGCCCAGCGTCCGGACGTGTCCTTGCAGGACCCACAGACGCAGCAGTTTCTGATAGAGACCATCGATCGAGTGACCGAAGAGCGCCGCGACAAGTTCAATACGGATGCCAGGCGGACCTTCCTGTTTCTGCTGCTGGCATCAGGCGTTCTGGTGGCCGCGCGGCGGCGAAAGATCCCCGCGTTTACCGCCCAAGCCGCCCTCGTCCTGCTGGTGGCTTTGGATCTCGGAGGCATGGGCCGCCGCTACTTCAACTCAGATGCGCTGGTCCCCTCCCGTCAGACGGACAATCTGGTACAGGAGTACGGATTCGACACCTTTTTGACCGCCAAGGCCGAGGCTGAGGGGGGTGATGGTCACTTCCGCGTCCTTTCTCTGGAGGGAGATCCGAACACATCTGCGCGGCCAGCCTTCTTCCATGAGTCGCTGGGTGGCTACCACGGCGCAAAGCTTCGTCGGTACCAGGACTTCCTGGATAACCTACTGTTTGACCGAAGCACGGGCCTGCCCTCCCGGACAGCGCTTGCGATCAGCAACACCCGGTATGTCGTATCGCCGGGCATCATTCCTGGAATGGACCCAGTATTTTCCGATCAGGCCACGGGATTCACGGTATTCGAAGTGCCGGATGTGCTTGACCGGGCCTTCCTGGTCGACAGTCTGGTTGTGATTTCAGAACCCTCGGCCCAATGGCGAGCCATTCAGGCACCCGCATTCGATCCCTCTCGGGCAGCCGTAGTCGGTGCGGACATCGGCCTGGCGGCCGTCCCTGATTCGGTCTCGGGTCGAGTGAGTCTATTGCAGTACACGCCGGACGATATGTCGTGGAGCGTCGCCACCTCGGCCCCCCGACTGCTGGTGATTTCCGAAGTCTACTATCCGGGCGGCTGGACGGCCACCGTAGATGGCGCGGCAGCCGAAATCATACCCGCCAACTATTTCTTGCGCGGTGTAGCTGTGCCCGAAGGAGCACACGAGGTCAGGCTGACATTTTCGCCTACTGGAAGACGCGCAGGCCTTTGGATTTCGTGGGGCTCGACGGGCCTTGTTTACGGCCTGCTTGGATTCCTGCTGTTTGGTCTCTGGAAGAGGCGCCGCGGTGATTGAAGACCCCAAACTCCCCGTGCTGAGCCGTCGTTACGAAAAGACGGTCTCGTTTCTGCAGGCATCCTTGGAGCCGCCGTCCCGGATAGTTGATCTGGGCGCCAATAACCCGTTTTCGGACATCATGCGCTCGATGGGTCATGAGGTCTCCAACACGGAGGGCGATCTCGACCTGGACGTGTCCTCAGTGCAGGTCTCCGCCGACGTAGTTACAGCCTTCGAAATCCTGGAGCACCTGGTCGCGCCCTTCAATATCCTGAAGGAAATCGAGGCCCCCCGCCTGTTTGTCACGGTCCCGTTGGCGCTATGGTTTGCTCCTGCGTACCGCCACCCCACCGACCCTTGGGACCGCCACTACCATGAGTTTGAGGAGTGGCAGTTCGACTGGCTGCTTGAGAAATCGGGCTGGGAGATCGTCAGGAAAGAACGGTGGAAGAGCACGATCGGCCAGTTGGGCGTGCGACCGATTCTGCGCCGGATTTATCCCCGCTATCTCGCGGTCGAAGCCCGGCGGCCCTGAGACCGGGTGAAGAAGCTTCTCTACATAGCCTACTACTTCCCGCCCGCAGGGGGCCCGGGCGTCCAGCGGAGCCTCAAGTTTGCCCGCTACCTGCCGGATCATGGTTGGCTTCCCACAGTCGTGACCGTCGATCCCAACCATGCAGCGTGGCCCGCGCTGGACGAGACGATGGTGAGGGAGCTACCCGCCTCCGTGCAGGTTGTCCGTACCCGCTCTCGGGACCCGTACGCGGCCTACGCCAAGCTACGGGGTCAGAAAAAGGCCGAATCAGTGGGTGTGGGTTTCGCGGACCATGTCGCCCCGGGCGTATTCGAGCAGCTTGCCCGATTTGTACGTGCCAACCTGTTCATTCCTGATGCGCGCCTGGGATGGGTGAGATTCGCCAAGAAGGCCGTACGGCAGTTGGTAGAGAGCGGTGAGTTCGATGCGATCCTCACAAGCGGCCCACCTCATTCGAGTCATCTGGTTGGCCGGTGGGCCGGCAAGACTTTTGGCTTGCCCTGGTTGGCAGACTTCCGCGATCCGTGGACCGAGGTCAGCTACTACGATCAGCTGCCGTTCCTGCCCTGGTCTCGAGCCATAGATCGGCGGTACGAGCGCCTGGTCCTGCGAGATGCCACCTCCGTGATCACCGTTTCCCGTGCCGTCGCTGATCTGCTGCGGGCAAAGTCAGAAAGGGCCGTCGCCGTGATTTCCAACGGATTCGACCCTGAAGACCTGACGGGCATCGTGCCCATCCGGGGGGGCGGATTCAGGGTAGTACATACGGGAACGCTAACGGAATCACAGAACCCGGCCGGTGCCTGGCAGGCGATTCGGTCACTGCGCGACGAGGGCGCCGATGTACGCGTGCATCTGATCGGGCGGGTGGACGCTTCGGTTCGGCAGTCTATTGAAGCAGCGGGAATTTCAGAGGCGCTCGAAGTAACCGCCTACGTGCCGCATCGCCAGGCTCTGGCCTACATGGCTGGGGCGGGCTGTCTCCTCATGTCCGTCCCCCGAACGAAGGAAGCGGCCGGCATATTGACAGGGAAGGTGTTCGAATACCTGGCGTCAGGACCGCCGATTCTCGCCACGGGGCCGGTCGATTCAGACCCGGCCCGTCTCATCCGGGAGTGCTCGGCAGGAGACATGTTTGATTATGACGATCGGGATGCAATCCGGGGGTTTCTTGACAAGCATTACACCGCCGGGGCTGCGCTGGGGGGCGGGAGGTCAGACTACCTTGCCCAGTTCACCCGGCAGGAACTGACGGGAGAACTCGCCAGAGAACTTAATAGAATCGCTACATGACTGTCCTTTCCGTTGTCGGGGCTCGTCCCCAGTTCGTCAAGGCCGCTGTGGTGAGTCACGCCATCCGCGCTGCGGGGATACGGGAGATCCTGGTTCACACCGGCCAGCACTATGACGAGCGGATGAGCGAGGTCTTTTTTGATGAGCTTGGAATTCCACGCCCTGACGTCAATTTGGAGGTAGGCTCGGGAAGCCATGCCGTCCAGACTGGAGGCATGATGACCGCGCTGGAGTCCCTGATCCTCAACGGGGACCGTCCAGACTGGGTGCTGGTTTACGGCGATACGAACTCAACAATTGCCGCGGCGCTGGTAGCATCCAAGCTGCACATCCCTGTGGCGCACGTGGAGGCGGGTTTGCGTTCATTCAACCGCCGGATGCCAGAGGAAATCAACCGCATCGTGACGGATCGTTTGAGCCGACTGTTGTTCTGCCCGACACAGACCGCGGTAGATCATCTGGCGAATGAGGGCATAACCGAAGGTGTCATGCTTTCTGGCGACGTTATGCTAGACGCCACGCTGCACTTCGCGGAGTTGGCTGCCCAGCGGGTGCCGCTCACCGACGTGACCGATCGCGAAGCCGGGTCCTACCACGTTTCCACAGTGCACCGCGCCGAGAACACGGACGACCCTGCCCGAATGGCGGCCATCCTCACGGCGCTTGGCCGGCTGTCCAAACCGGTCCTGCTACCAGCCCACCCTCGGGTGCGGAAACTCCTTGGTGAGGTGCCGGCGAACATTCACGTCCGCGAGCCGGCTAGTTATTTGGAACTGCTTACACTCGTCCGGAACGCCGACCGTGTGTTCACGGATTCCGGCGGGCTCCAGAAGGAGGCCGTCTGGCTTGGCCGGCCGTGCGTAACTCTCCGGGACGAAACCGAATGGGTTGAGACGCAGGTTGGCGGCTGGAACCGGGTCGTCGGGGCCGGCGTCGAGTCCATCCTCCAGGCCGAGCGCGAGGACCCTACCGGGGAGGCACCTGACTTCGGCCGTCCGGACATCGGCAGTAGTGCTTCCGACCGCATCGCGCAGGCTCTAATAGGATAGTCCCATGCGGATCCTCATGATTCTGGATCATGCCTTCCCGCCGGACATCCGCGTGGAGAATGAGGCCAGAACGCTGGTGGAAGCGGGATTCGAAGTAGCGATTCTGGCCATCGGACCGGACGACCGCCCCGACACGGCGCAGTTTCATGGCGTCACAATCCTGCGTGACAATCTCCCCGGCAAGGCCCGAGACTGGCTCCGCGGGCTCTCCGGGACCTTCGGGTTCTCCTCCAAATGGTATGCCCGGCGAATCCGGGCTGCCTTCCGGCGCTGGCCGTTCGATGCTCTGCATGTACACGACCTCTACCTGTTTGGCGGAGGAATCCAGGCAGGGAAGGCCCTCGGTGTCCCGGTGGTCGGCGATCTGCACGAGAACTGGGTGGAAGCGCTGAAGCACTATGCCTGGAGCACCAAAGCGCCAGCCAAGTGGGTCGTTTCTGTGCCGCGCTGGGAGCGACTCGAACGACACTGGGTCAACGCCGTCGATCGACTCGTGGTGGTTGTTCGCGAAGCATCAGGAAGAAACCAGGCACTGGGTGTTCGCCCCGACCACATCATCGAGGTCCCCAATACGGTCAGGATTGAGGACTTCGACGCACATGCAATCGACGAAAGTCTGGTTGCGCGAGTCAACGATGGCGCGGAGTTCACCGTGGTCTACACCGGCGGCATGGACATCCATCGTGGCTTGGACAACACGCTACGCGCCTTTGCCCAAGTGGCCGCGGTACGGCCAAAGGCACGGATGGTATTCGTCGGAGACGGCCGCATCAGGCCAGCCCTGGAAGCGCAAGCAAGGGAGTTGGGGCTCGGCGAACAGGTTTGGTTTGAAGGGTGGAAGGAGCAGTCGCTCATCCCGTCCTACATCCGGGCAGCGGATGTCTGTCTGGTACCGCACCGACGAACCGTGCACACCGATGCCACCCTGCCCCACAAGCTCTTTCATTACATGTATGCGGAGCGGCCCGTCGTCGTCACTGATTGTCTGCCGCTGGACCGAATAGTCACCGCAGAGCAGTGCGGATTGGTTGTGGAGGATCGGAATCCGGCTGCGATGGCCGCGGCAATTCTGGACCTGGTGGACAACCCGGATTCCGCCAAGGCCATGGGCCGCCGCGGTCGGGACGCGGTCCTTGAGACATGGAACTGGAAGGCCACCTCCCAGGATCTGGTCGCGATGTATCAGGAGATGGGTGGTTTGACCAAGCGGCGGCAAGCAACGCCGGAGCATCTAATCGCTGATCAGGAGAATAAGGGAATGTTGGGACGCCTCATCCGCCAGGGTGGGTCGTATGCGCTGGCGGGTGCCCTGCTCAAGGGCGCAGGGCTGGTCCTTGCGCCGCTCCTGTTGAACGCGGAGTATCTGCCGGTAAGCGACTATGGCAGTTTGGCGCTCCTGATGGTCACGGCGCAACTCGTCATCTTCATGGCGGGACTTGGTCAGCCTACCGCCTTGCTCCGGTTTATGACCCGCGCGGACGGGGAGATCTCGCGCGCGGGGTTGCCCGCCACTGCGCTTCTGATATCGATACTCTCGGCGGGAGCCGCCGCAACGCTGCTGTGGCTCTTCGCGGCACCCTTGGCGGGCCTGCTTACCGGGGATCCGGCGAATGCTTCAATCCTGACCCCACTTGCGGCCTACGTGGCCATCAAGTGCGTGGCAGCCGTTCCCCTAGCATTGCTCCGGGTGCAGGAGCGGGCTGGACGCTATACCATTGCGGTTGTGCTGGAGATGGCTGTCCTCATTGTGCTGGCCTACGTGGAGCTAGCCCTCAACGGAACGGGGCTTCCAGGACTTATTCGCGCCTATGCGTGGTCTGCGGGGGCGGCGCTGCTTGCGCTACTCCTCCTTACCGGCCGCACCTACTCGTTGCGGCTTGATCCTGCAGCGGTGCGCCCACTCCTCAAGTTCGGGGTCCCTCTGGTGCTCGCCGCATTGGCTGGCTGGTTTCTTAACGCGGGTGACCGCTACATCCTGAATTGGCTGGCGGATCGCGAAGCGGTGGCCGCCTACGAATGGTCTGCGCGGCTGGCCGGCCTCATCAACATGCTCCTTGTCCAGAGTTTCCAGCTGGCCTTCACGGTAGTTGGACTCAAGGCTCTGGCGTCCGGCGCAGCGAGCTTCTATCGTCGGACCTTCCGGCACTTTGCCATCTGGACCGGCGCCGCCATCCTGATCCTCTCCGTCTGGACGCCCGAGGGCATGAGGGTGCTGATCTGGCTGTTCGACATCGAGGCCGCGTACCTGCAGGCAACCTCACTAGTTTTCCC
>JBLFXH010000130.1:0-9442 GCA_047611125.1 Rhodothermales bacterium | reverse complement strand
GTCGGCGATGAGGAGCGCCACAGGTGCTGCCGGGTTCTCCTCCGATGTGGTCTCCGAGGTTGTGACGCGCGGAGGTACCGTCATCGAGTACCCGTCCGTAAAGGCCACCTCCCGCGGATCAGGCCCAGGATTGTAGGCCACGTAGGTCTTGTCGCCGGCCGCGTTCTTAAAGACCGTATAGCTCGGGATGTCTGCCTGGATGCTGGTGTCCATCCGGCCCATCTTCTTCAGATTGTAGAGCCAGTGCAGCGTGTGGGCTCTCGACTCGCCATCAAAAGGAGCGTAGTCAGGATCGGCGTAGTAGTGGGATAGCGCCTGGGCCGGGTCAGCCAAGGCCAGGTACTGCCACAGCACATCCTGCCAGACAATCGGCTGCCCACCGCGCTCCGAGACGATCTCGTCATAGTTGACGATGACGTGCTCCGGGTCCCTTCCTAAATACAGCGACCCGCTGGTGACGGGCAGAATATTGATCCCGTGGATGAACTCGGGGTCCGCTCCGAACCAGGTGGAGTGCACGCCTTTGCCGCCCCAAACCATCCCGATGGCTACGTGCTGATAGGCCTCGGGGAAAACCGCGTCATCTACATCAAACCAGTACTGCTCCACCGCGGACGCCTCGGTGGTATGCAGAAAGATGCCCAGGTCTCTGACCTCCTGCTGCTGGGTTGCCGAACCCCAGAGGAAAACGGCCGAGGCGAAGTTCATGGACTCCGAACTCGACTCCTGATTGTTGCCGTCCCCGAAGTCACCGTGACCCGCCGCCCAGGAATGGCCGGCATAGGCATCGTGAGACCGAAGGAAGGGGAACTGCGAATCGGTGCGGTCCCAGTTGTTGGCATCCTTGATTAGCATGTTGACCATGCCACCCCAGTTTTCCTGAGCCGCCCACGCCCGGTCGTACTGCGCGATTGTCGCAGCACTCATCACTGCATAGGCCGCATGAAAGTGGTGATCGTTGATCTGGTCGTCGGCGCCGTACCCCGAGGGGTACCCCGTCAGCACATCCCAGGAGGCGTTGTAGGAATACTCCTGATCGCCTCCAACCGTGAACCACTCCTCCAGGCGTTCCTTCAACTGCGCGAGGAAATAGTCCCGCTCCACGGTGGCTTCTAACTGGTCGGCTATATGCACCAGCTGGGCAAACCGTCCCATCGCTTTCCCGTTTTCGTACGACGGCCCCGAGCCTAGCGTCTCCGTGGCGGCCTGCTGCACGAAGCCAAGCAGGATTTCTCGATTGTAGTCTCCCCGATCCGGCAACGCGGGGACGATACCTGAAAACGCGAGTTCGGTGGTGAAGGTGTTGCCCTCAAGCAGCCGCATCTCGCCTCTGGGTGACTCGTACGTCAATCCGGTGGTACGGCCGGGCGTGTTCAGCCACTGGTGACGGTAGAGCGCGGTGAGGGTCTCGCTGGCGTTCCCTGTGCCACTCTCCTTGAGAATAGTCTCGTACCGGAATCTACTGGTGAGGTTGGCCGAGGCCTCGTCATACGTCCACTCAACGACGCTGTCGGTCACGAAGGCGTACGCATGCAAACGAAAGAGCTCCAGGGTCGAGAGGCTGGCATCGGGCAGAAGGGCGACTGACAAATAGTCCTTCCCGTCGAGAGACGACTGCAGACGGCCATCGTAAGACCACGTGGATCCGGAGGGAGCGAACAGTCCGTAATGCCTGCCTTGCACGGTCAGGCCCACCACTCCATCCTGGTCATACCAGATGTTGGGCGTCGCTGCCGGCGTCACCAGAGCATCACCACCCGTAGTCTCGAAAAACACAAAGGGTAGCCCGTGGCCCAGCGTGGCCTTCAGCGACCTGCTGCCCTGCTCCCATAGGGCCGTGACTGTCCAGTCTCCGTAGGCGTCGGTCGTGGTTCGGCCCGCCGTCAATCCTGCGACGCCAACCGTCAGCTGGTGCGCGAATGGATAGAGGTAGTCTTGAGCCGCGAAGACGTAATCGGTCGTGTACCCAATCTGCAGGCCACTAGCCCGCGCCCGAGCATTTACGGGATGGGCGTACATGACATTGGAGTGCGAATCCCCGAAGAACGGGAAGATCAGACTGCTCCAGTAGTCATTAGTCTGGACTGGAAGCGAGAAGGCGCCGGAAACCTTGGGCGTCACGCTGGCGCCAGAAAAACCCTTCGGCCCGACGGCTCCTGATGGCAGCGACGTGCTATAGCTACCCTGGCCAACAGACACGGCCTGCGCCATCACGCCTGACGGCTGAAGAAGCGTACAAAGGGCAATCCCCGTCCACACTGACCGCCAGGACGGTCGAACTCGTTCTATCAATTGCTCTCAATGGCCACAACCTGAAACCGGGCTTCCTGCCCGGCGAAGGCGCTGAAAACGCCCAGCCCACCGACGATGTTTGACGGCGGCTCATTCAGGTCTCGCGAGTCCTGAGACAGGCCGCTATACAGATCCGCGTACTCCTCGTTGACCCGGTACACAATCGCTCTGTATTCGCCGAACGTCTCCAGGCTCCTCAGGTCAACTTCGTAGAGGTCCTCGTCCGTTGGGGCCTCCACCTGACGAAAGCCTCTCACGCGCTGCCGGATGAAGTCAGGCAGAATGAAGTCAGGATCATCTGTCGCCAGTTCTTCAATCACCACGAAATGGAGATTACTGGCGGGGTTGTCCCAGAGAACGCTGATCCGGGCGTTCCTGAGACTCTCCGCTGATGCCTGCAGGGCGGCGCGATCAGGCGGACCGCCGATTGGGATCACCAGCGGAATGATCTCGATCCTGTCACTCGAAAGCGCGACGGACTCCGGAGGGTTGGGCACTGTGGTCGTTGCGGTCACAACGGCGCCTGCGCGCTCTATCTCCAGGACGAAAGTTTCCCCTACCCCGACCACGAGATCGGCGCCCGAGTAGCGGTAGAACCCATTGTCCTCAGAATTCGTCAGGAGATAGGTCTCCTGTCCTCGCCGGAGTCGAACCACGGCATCGTTGACGGGCACCTCAAGCGTATCTCCCTCGACCAGGGACGTGAGGGGAATGGCCTCCGTAATGCGGACATTGTCGACTGGCTCGCCTGTAAACAGGAAAGCCTCGACTACCAGCAGCTCATCCGGATTGCTGGAATCGACCGAGTCGCATCCGGCCGCGAGAACAAGGAGAAAAATCAGATAGCGCTTCTTCATGGTGGTCTAAAAGTCTACGCGAACTGAGAGGTTGGGCGTGAGGCCCAGAAAGGACACGTCTGAGGTCACAAACGGCGACTGGGTCAGGTCAAATTCCCGGTACCAGACGTTCCGGCGGTTGTAGAGATTGAACACGGAAAAGCCGATATCTACCTCGGACTTCTTGACGGGAAATCGGTAGTGGGTCGAGACATCCAGGCGGTGATAAGCGGGCAATCGTTTGCCGTTTTTTTGACCCACGTGGATGTAGCTCTGCTCCCGGCCGTCCAAGAGTGTAATGGCATACTCGGATTCAGGCGTCGTGTACGGCTTGCCGGTGGCCATCGTCCAGGTTGCGGCTACGTTCCATCGCTCTCCGAGCTTGGTGCTCTGGACAAGCTTCAGCTCGTGCCTCTGGTCATGCAGGGCGGGGAAGGGAAGCCCGTCATTGAGTCCTTCGAAGGTGTGCTCGACTTCAGCCAGGGTGTAGCTGAGCCAACCGGTGGCGCGTCCGAATTTCTTCTGGATGAGAACCTCCAGGCCACGGGCCACACCCGTCCCGTCGAAGAACAACTCGCTGGCCTCGAAATCCACGTCATCCCTCCTGAACCGGAGGGTGAACTCGGATAGACCGTCTAGATCCTTGTGGTAGGCCTCCACGTCAAACAGCCACGATGGCGTCTCCCAAGCCACCCCCAAGATGAAGTGTGTCGAGGACTGAATGCCTACGTCCTGTCCGTCGGCCAGGAGCCAGAAATCCCTCGCGCCCTCGGTGACATTCTCATTTACAACGCGGGCAACGAACTGGTTGTAGTGGCCAAAACCAGCCTTTATCTGCAATCGATCTGTGAGGTCCATCCGTAGGGATGCGCGAGGCTCCAGGAAGGCCTCCTCCGTGAGGTCGTAGTAGATGGCTCGTAGGCCTGCCACAAGGGTTACCCGATCAGATGGCGTCCAGGTATTCTGACCGAACAGCGCTGCCAGCCGAGAACTCTGATCGGTATCCAGGATCGTGAGTGTGTCGTTGCGACTGAAGTTGTACGAGACGTCCGTGGACGTGAACTGCCCCCCGAATGCCAATTGGCTCTGGCCGGTGAGTTGAAACTCGTTATCGATCCGGACCGTGAAGTCAGACAGCCGATTGTCCTCGAGGCTGCTGACGGTGCGCGAAAACAAGGCCGTGTCTGCGTCAGCCGCAAACCGCTCGATCAACTGGCTTCTGTCGTTCTCGGAGAAGTACTCGGAGTAGGAGACCAGGCTGTTTGAGTACAGCCGCGGTGACCACTGCCGTGACCACTTGCTGCTCACGCCGAGATTGCCCCAACCCGTCACGTCATAGATGTCGTTGATGCCGGTGGCCGTGGCCGCGTTTCTAATGTTGATCTCGTTGCTGATCAGACGGGACTCGTCCAGGTTGTCCTGCCCGTTGTAGAGGCTCAAAGCCAGTACGTCTCGTGACGTTGGCCTGTACGTGAGCTTCGCGTTCAGGTCGTAGAAATAGAAGTCCGGCTGCACCACGACCTGATTAGGGCTAACAAAACCGGCCCCCAGCGCTCCACCGCCACCGGGTCCTCCTCCCCCGCCAGGGCCGCGGCCTCCCCCGGGGCCTCCCGCTGCGGCGCCGGTTGCCTCAGGAGTGATGTCGTCCCCGGTTAGCGTTTCGTAGATCGAATTGTAGATGCCAGTCTGAATGATGTCCGTGTAGGATCGACGGGCCGTCAGAAGAAACGAGGCTTTGTCTCCGAGAGGTGTCTCGACGGAAGTGGAAGCGCTCAAGAGGTTCAAGCCCAGGCTGCCGCGAAACTCGTTTGCCCCACTCTTCCCGGTCAAGTCCACAACGGACGAGGTCCTCCCTCCAAAGCTGGCCGGGAATCCGCCCTTGTAGATCTGGACGTCCTTGATGGCATCGGCGTTGAATGCACTGAAGAAGCCGAAGAAGTGATCCACGTGATAGACCGTCATGCCGTCCAGCAGTACAAGGTTCTGGTCCGGAGTCCCCCCGCGAACGTACAGGCCGGAAGAGCCCTCATTCGTGCCGCTGATCCCCGGCAAGAGCTGCAAGGATCTGAAAATGTCTACCTCCCCAATATTGGGAAGCGCCGCCAGATCCTTCGGCGAAACCGTGATCTGACTGATCGATTCTGCCGTCCGCATCATCTCGTACCGATCGGCCGTGATCAGAACCTCGGCCATACCGGCCGCGCCTGGGGTCAACTCCACCCGTATCGGTTCATCGTGCGTCTCCGTGTCAACGGGGATGAAGGCCGGCTGGAACCCCACGTAGCTCACCGTCAACACGTGCTTGCCATCGGGTACGCCAACCAGAACGAAATAGCCGTCCAGGTTGGTTGCCGCACCAATCGACAGCGTCTCAATTCTGACCGTGGCGTGGGGTAGGGTCTCTCCGGATTCCACATCCAGTACGACGCCCGAAATGGTTGATGTCTGGGCCGCCGTGAGCGCTGGGCTCAGGCAAAGTAGTCCCAGTAGACACAGGCTGATTGACTTCATTCTGATCTGACGCGGCTAGCGGGCAAGCGATAGCTGAATCCACAGATCCAACGGATCCGGCTGGCCGCCACCCTGTCCGCCTGCGCCCTGTCCCCCGCGGCCACCTCCACCTCGCCCTCCGCGGCCGCCACCGCCTCGCCCTCCGCGGCCACCGCCGCCTCCCCGGACGCCCCCAGCCTGACCTTCCCGCCCACCGGGACCGCCGCCCAACTGGGTGGACTTAATCCCAAGGCCGATCGTCGCCGCGCCGGGCGAGAGTCCCAGACCAAACGAACTACCTGCGTCCAGGGGAATGGCTAGCTCCATACTCAGCGTTCCAAATTCGTACCGAGAGGAGGCCTTCACATCCTCCATGGAGCGCACATTGACCCGTCTGGGCTCCGAGTTCTCCGCCAGGATCTCCATCTCATTCATCTGGGCGCCGAACATCATCTCCATCATGGCAGGATCGGACCGGCCTCCCGGCAGAGGCGTGGCGTCGCGGTTGGCGCGATTGTGATTGATGACTCCAATCGGGAATCGAATCCCGATCGACTCATTCTTGCCGCCCACTGGGTCCACCCAGATTTCCAGACCAGTCAAGATTGCTCTTCGGGCCGTGGCCGGGTCAGACGTGCTCACCGCCAAGTAGAGCCTTTCGCCATCATTGCGAACACCTACGAGGATATTTCCGTCCTCGTACCGCTGAAGACTCCCGGCCCAATCCTCAAGATCTCCGTTGATGACGGGCGGCGCGGTAGCTCGCTCGCTGGTCAGTGACTTCGTTGAGCTGCAGCCCGTCAGGAGCAGGAGCGCGAGTATGGGAATGCGGAGGGACATTTGGATGGCGATTACAGGTTCCGGGGACGAGGACGAGTGCAATGCTGGTATACACGGGCAGGCCCCGTCTACCCCCAAGGTCGGTACAAGCCCCGAGGGGCCAGCTGGTTGAGTGGCAATGAACGGTGCCCCGGCCAGACAAGTTGTCACGATCCCATGGCACCTTGACCACAAATTGGTGGGTGTCCGCTTTCGGACGCCTGCAGGTCGGTGGTGAACAGGCCGGAAACCGTATTCGGCCCAATTGCGCAGCCCCTCAGCAAGGCCCATCTGTCGCCGCAGATCGATGCTTTCTACCTGGAGGTCAGCAACCCCACCTACTCGTTCATTCTCTTGGGCATAGCTCTGGTGGTCCTGCTCATCGCGTGCACCAATTTCATGGCGCTCTCTGTTGGGCGGTCCGTGGTGCGAGCGAAAGAAGTCGGCACTAGAAAGGCGCTCGGCGCGAGCAGGTCTCAGGTGGCCAGCCAATTCTGGGGAGAGGCCGTGGTTCTCAGCCTGTTGGCTTCCACCCTCGGACTCGCCCTGGCCAACATGGCATTACCGGTCTTCAATTTGCTGGCGGACAAAGAGCTGGTTCTCAGTTTCTCGGCGCCTGCCATACTGGGCGTGGTGCTCCTGGCACTTCTCGTCGGCCTCCTCGCGGGTGCGTATCCGGCGGCGATTCTCTCTGGAATGCGCCCATCTGTGGTCTTGGGCGGAGGCGGCTCCGGGCGGCAGGGGAGTACGTTCACTCGCGCGGTGATTGTCTTTCAATTTGCCGCCGCAATTGCACTCATCACCACCTCGCTCATCATGTATCGCCAGCTGGAATTTGTGGCGGATCGCGATCTGGGTTTTACCGCTAACGAAGTCTTGGTTCTACCGCTTCAGGCGGATGACCAGGCCGCTCTCGAGGAGTATGACCGATTTGCCGGGCTCGCACTATCAAGTCCAGCGATTGTCGAGTCCAGTCCGAGTTCGTCCGCCTTTGCAGGGAGTTGGTCAAGGACTGTCCTCGTGGAGAATGAAGCGAGCCACATAGCCTACACCAATTACATCGGACCCTCCTTCCTCCAGACCATGGGGATGGATCTCGTGGAGGGGCGCAACCTCTCGTCTGAGATCAAGACGGACTCCGAGCACGCTATCCTTGTCAATCAGGCTCTGGTTGAAAACCTGGGCTGGGAGGAGCCGATCGGGAGATCGCTGGAGCGATGGCCGGATGTGCAGGTTGTTGGAGTGGTGCGGGATTTCAACAATCTGTCGCTGCATCAGGAGGTTCAGCCCATGATCCTCCACATGAGCGAAGAGATCAGCGCACCCCGATATGCCATGGTGCGCTTTCGCACCGACCAGACCGCGAGGGCGCTTGCCGACCTCGAACAGGCCTGGGCCCTCGTCGCGCCGGGCGCCGCCTTCCAGCCGGAGTTCCTTGACCAGCGTCTGCAACAACTGTACGAGAGCGAGCGGCGATGGCAGAAAATTGCTGGCTTTGCCGCTCTGCTCGCAGTCCTGATCTCCTGCCTTGGCCTGTTTGGAGTGCTCGTGGGCGTCGCGTTTCTGATCGGCTCGCCCGCGGCGTACTTCCTGGCGGACCGGTGGCTGGAGTCCTTCGCCTATCGATGGACCATCAGCCCGGCAGTCTTCCTGGCCACGTTTGCGATTGCGCTTGGTGTGGCCATGGTCACGGTGAGTTTCCAGGCTGTCTCGGCGGCTCTCGGGGATCCAACCGAGACGCTCCGCCACGAGTAGGCCCGAGATCAATCGCCCAGGTATCGATAGAGGGTGTCCTGCCAGTGAGGCTGGTCTATCGTCTCGAGAAGTACGCGGTTTATCTGATCGCGCAGCGGACTGTTTTCCGGGATGGCAATGCCGTAGTACTGCGTTTCGAATTCCGCCGCCAGGACGTGAATCAAGCCGGCGTGCGCTTGATTGACCAGATACCGGAGAATCGGTGCGTCGTATACCACCGCATCTACCTCCTCCCGGGCTAGCGCACCGAGGGCATCTTCCGTGCTCTCAAACTCTCGATACTTGACCCGCCGACCGTCAAGGTAGGCCGCGCTGGTGGACGCCCCGACCGTGCCAACTCGCACAGATGGCAAATCCTCAGGACCGCCGATTGCTGACTCCAACTGGGATACGGTCAGTGCCGTGGTCATGGCTGCCGTGAAGCTGGAGATAATGATGATGCCGACAAACATCCAAAGGAGGCCCACAATGCGACCAGCCAGTGTAGACGGCGCCTTGTCTCCATAGCCTACTGTCGTCATGGTGACGGCCGACCACCAGAATCCAGATGTAATGCCTTCGGCTGCCGAGCCCCCAAAGTGCTCCGGATTGCGCTTCCGCTCGAAGAGCCAGATCAACACTCCCACGGTCAGCAAGACCACGAATAGCAGCCCCACTACCTGAAGGAATTGCAGCGAGGCGAAGGAACGGAGCTTGCTAAAAGTGCCGGAGGTCTCGCCGCTTCGAACAGCAATCCCCAGCCCAGAAATGTGGAACGGGTGCGTGAAATCAAATGCCTTTTCCCTTTCTCCCGTAAGAGTGAGTGCGCCCACGCCGGCAGCATGGGTGCCTTCCTCCATCGCCGTCAGCATGCCGGCCAAGTCGGTCTCGTCCCAGGTGTACTCGATCCCAAGCGAGTCGGCGACCGTCTCCCACAAGGAAATGCTGATGCCCTCCCATTCCCCGTCTTCGCCGCGCAGGGCAAACGGTGGGGCGTCCTTGGTCGCGATCTTAAGGGGCGTTCTACTCGTCTGAGCCGCAGCTCCCGGGGCGATGAGAATTAGCAATAAGGCATAGAGTACGCCCAGACGAAGGTTCTGCATGTGAGGGGTAGTTCGGCTAGTTCACAGTCTGAGGATCGATCCGGGTCGGCGTTGCCTCGCCAGAAATGATCGTAGCAGCTCCCGCTGCTATAGCCCGAATGGTTGCCGTCAGGTGGGGCATGTCCAGCGTCTCTACGTGGTCCGACACCTGGTGGTAGTCCGGATCGA
>JBLFXH010000129.1:0-9553 GCA_047611125.1 Rhodothermales bacterium | reverse complement strand
AGCCGAGGCAGCGCGCACGGTGTCGATTCGGACGACAACCGTGTCGGCGAGTCGGCCTTGGAGTTGTTGCAGGACCAGGGCCGTCACGGCCCGCGCCAAGCTGTCCGCAGAAATCGTGGTAGGACCGGGGGTGACCTTGGCTGCCGCGGCCACTCCAGCCAACGCGGTGTTGGCCGGCGGGGAGTCTGCCGCCGCCGTGGTCAGCGAGTCTATCGCCGCCGGGGACACCGAGTCTACCGCCACCATGGACAGCGAATCGGCACGGGCAATCTGCGAAACACTGTCCAATCTGCCCGCGGCTGTCTGCTCGGCAGACTTATCGCCGGCGCCAAAAAGACCGCACGCCGACAGTGCTACTGCCAGCGTGAAAAAAATCAGCCCGCTAATTAGGTTCGCACCAGTGCGCATGGCTGTATATACTCCGACTGTCAGTCACTTGAAAGCATTTCCGAATGGGCTGGGTCCGACACGTTATAATTGATATCGCCGCCGTGGTGATTATTGGCCTCGCCACGTTTGGCGGGCAGCCTTGGGCGCAATGGGTGGTCTGGGTTTATACCCCGTTAATGCTGCTTCTGAAGCTCGGTGCCTTTGCTGGGGAGGTGACTCCCAAGCAGAACGATGTCCCGGACTGGTTCTACCACGTGATCTATGCGGCAACCGTGGCCATTTTTCTTTACCACTTCTGGTATTGGGAGACCGCAGGTTGGGTCGCGATCTGGCTGTTGTCGGCCGTCGCCGCTTCCCGCGGAAAGAGCATCACCCGTCCCGCCAAGAAATAGGGCGCCCATACCGGCCGACGGCTCGGTGATACTGTCTTGCTGCTGAACTACTACATCATCCGGAGTCTCGCTTCTGAGTGGGCAGATCCGGAATCGGAATCTAGCCTGATTGGGTCGGTGATCCTTGAGGCGTGGTCATCCAGTGCTGAGGAGTTGACGCTTCTGCTTGGCTTCGAAGACGGAGAGGAGGTCTCCCTGCGCATTTGCGTAAAGCCGGGCCTCTCGTACACGTTTCGGCAGCCAGGAGCGGGGAAGCCGCGCAAAAACACCACGCCGTTGTTCAAAGCGCTATACGGCCAGACCATCACAGGGGTGGCCGTCGCCGATCGGGACAGGGTCCTGGACGTGAGGACTGACGGCGGCCTAACGATGCGCTCTTTTCTCTTCGGATCGGCGGCGAACGCCCTCGTCCTCGATCCCGCGGGGGAGCTGATTGAAGCATTTCGCTCCAAGGCTGCCCTCCGATCTGTACCCGAGTCCCGGCCAGCCCCAAACCCCGTGACGGCGGAGGATATCGAAGCCCGCTGGCCCTCTGGTGCGCAGATGCTGTCAAAGGCCCTGACTCGGGCGATGCCCCTTTTCGATCGCTGGCTGGCGGAGGAGGCCGTGGCGCGGGCCGGACTTTCGATTGAAGATTCCAGCCTGGCCGCCCAGAAGGACTTTGAGAAACTGGCCGTCGCGGTGCACTCCGTCAGGGAAGACTTGAACAGTCCGACACCAATTCTCTACCGCGATGAGCGGACGCCGATAACGCTCTCGCTGATAGAGCTGTCAATACCACCGGGCGAGCCGCAGCTATTCGAAAGCGTGGACACGGCCGTTCGGGCTCTGGTTCGTGCAACGCTTTCTGAGCAGGGATTCCGAACGGGCTACGAGCCCCTCTTGACCGCTGTCGAGCAGGCCGCGGTCCGGGCGCGGCAGGGACTCGTCGCCATGGAAAAGGAACTGACCCGACCGTCCCGAGCGGACCAATACGAGAAGTGGGGACACCTGCTCATGGCCTCGGAGGCCGGGGCCTCGGCCGGACGCGAGGCCGTGGTGCTGGCGGACCTTTTTGGGGCTGGCGAATCCGTGACCATTCCGCTGAACGACGCCCAGTCTGGGCTCGAGAACGCAAATCGCTACTACGACAGAGCCCGCCGCAGTCGCAGAGCCCGAGAGGAGGCCACTCGCCGCGTGACGCAAGCCAGGGCGTGGGCCCTGGAGACTGCGGGCATCCTGGAAGAAGTGCGCGCGGTCGAGGATGGAAAGGGACTGAAGGCATTCCTGAAATCCCACGCGGATGGTATCGCGCGAATCAGAGGAAAGTCAGGAAAAGCCAAGGATGGCATTCCCTTCAGAGTCTATACGCTGCCTTCGGGATACGTGGTCTGGGTAGGCCGAAACGCCAAGCAAAATGATCAGCTCACCTTCAAGCACGCCAGGAAACACGATCTCTGGATGCACGCCCGCGGCGTGGCCGGGTCGCACACCGTCCTGCGACGAGATAGCAAGACGACGATGCCGCCGCCGGCCGTCCTGGATCAGGCGGCAGGCATTGCTGCGTGGCACAGCAAGGCTCGTGGCTCCGAGCTGGTCCCGGTAATCGTCACGGAAAGGAAGTATGTTCGCAGCCCGCGCAAGGCCCTTCCGGGGGCCGTGCTGGTAGATCGGGAGGAGGTCCTGATCGTGACGCCTCGAGTCCCAAAAGAATCGAACTGATCACATGAGTCGAATCGTAGTCATTGCCGTGGCCTTGATGCTAGCGGGCTGCGGGACCTCGCGGCCGTTCTCCAAGCGCGATGTGCAGGGCGCCCAGAAGGTGGCAGGCCTGGACTTCACCAAGGAAGAACTGCGGACGATGCGCCGAAATCTGGAGCGCAATCTCCGGAGCTTCGAAGAGCTTCGCGAACACCCCTTGGACAACTCCGTGGCCCCGGTGCTCTGGTTTGAGCCCAGGCCCATGGGGTTTCAGATGCCAGCGGGAGAGGACCGCGTGATCCTCGGGCTTCCCGAGTCTGTTGATCTCCCCGCAGACGGGGAGTTTGCCTTCCTCAGCGTCGCGGAATTGGGAGCGCTCCTGAGAGACCGGAAGGTGACTTCGGTGCAGCTGACCGAGTACTTCTTGGCGCGCCTCGCCAGACATGACCCCGTCCTCAAAGCAGTGGTAAATCTGACTACTGAGCGGGCCATGGCCAAGGCCCGTACCGCGGATGCGGAAATTTCGGCCGGGAACTGGCGCGGCCCGCTCCATGGCGTTCCCTACGGAACGAAGGATCTCTTGGCGGTTCCTGGCTATCCCACCACCTGGGGTGCCGGGCCGTATCAAAAACAGATCATTGATCGAACGGCGGCTGTCATACAAAGACTGGACGCTTCAGGCGCAGTGCTCCTAGCCAAGCTCGTCAGCGGTGAGCTGGCCAGTGGCGACCGCTGGTTCGGCGGCCGAACGGTTACCCCCTGGGACACCACCACCGGCGCGAGCGGGTCTTCGGCAGGGCCGGGCTCGGCCACGGCCGCCGGGCTCGTTCCCTTTGCCATCGGGACGGAGACCTGGGGCTCCATCATTTCGCCGTCCACCCGCAATGGGCTAACGGGGCTGCGCCCCACCTACGGGCTCGTCAGTCGGGCCGGGACCATGACGCTTTCCTGGTCGCTGGACAAGATCGGACCGATGTGCCGGTCTGCCCTGGATTGTGCCATCGTGTTTGATGCCATCCGAGGGACTGATCCGGAGGATCCTTCAACCGTTGCAGTCCCGTTTCGCGTCGGCTCCGAACGAGACTGGTCGTCCATTCGCGTCGGCTATCTGAAGGCCGCGCTGGACAGTGACACAACAGACACCGGAAACAACGCCCGCGCTGCCCTTGAGATATTTCGCGACATGGGTGTTCAGGTGGACTCGGCCGCCCTGCCGGGTCCGGTCAGCTGGAGCGGCGTGATCTCCACCATTATTCGAGGCGAATCGGGAGCCGTCTTCGACGAACTGCTTCAGGAGAACCTGGACGAGGAGCTGTCTTGGCAGTCATCCGGTTCCCGCGCAAATTCGTTGCGCCAGTCCCGGTTCATTCCGGCCGCCGAGTACATTCAGGCCAACAGGCATCGGGCACTGTTGATTGCTCGCATGGACACGCTCATGCAGGAGTTCGATCTGCTGCTGACGCCGAGTGGCGCGGACGGGTCGGTCACCAATCTGACGGGTCATCCGGTCATCACCATGAAGAGCGGTTATCGCTCACCCGATGACCGGCCGGAAGTAAGGCTACCCACGGGAGTCGCTCTGGTGGGCCGCCTTTATGACGAGGGCCTGTTGCTAGATGCGGCGCTGGAATTTCAGCGGCGCACCCAATTTCACCTCGAACATCCGCCGCAGTTTGGCGGGGAGACACGTCATTGAATTGGTGGGAAGCCGTAGTGCTGGGCCTCGTCCAGGGTCTTACTGAATTTCTCCCGGTGTCCTCCAGTGGGCATCTGGTTTTGGGCTCGTACCTGCTGGGCTTGGATCCGGGCGATGATGTCGTCTTCGAGGTGTTCGTTCACTTCGGAACGGCTCTTTCCATCCTCTGGGTCTACCGCGAGCGGATCGGCAAGCTGCTGGCGGAAACCCTGACCTCGCTAGCACAGCCGGCTCGCCTGGTCACGCATTACCGCGAGCGGTCTGAGTTCCGCCTGGCGATGTACATCCTGCTGACCATGATCCCGACGGGCATCGCCTACGTGCTCTTCAAGGACCCCATCGAGGCCGCCTTCTCGTCGCCGCGGCTGGCAGCAGGCATGCTGCTTGTCACCGGGGTCCTGCTGCTCCTGACCACCTGGAAGCGGGGCGGAGACAAGCACGTTGGTCCGGTCAAGGCTCTGATAATTGGGGCTGCACAGGCTCTGGCCATGTTTCCGGGTATATCCCGATCAGGCTCCACCATCTGCACCGCCCTCTACATGGATGTGGATCCCGAAGAGGCCGCAGACTTCTCGTTTCTCATGCTACTCCCGGTCGTGGTCGGAGCCACCATCCTGAAACTGGGTGAGCTATTGTCCGCAGATGGCGTGGACTGGCTCCCGATCGTCATCGGGGCTGTGGTGGCATTCGCCAGCGGCATCGTAGCCATTCGCCTGGTGCTGGGCTTCGTAAAACGCGGGCGGTTGCAGTACTTCGCCTTCTATTGCTTTGCGATTGGGACGCTGGGGCTGGTACTGATCCCGTAGTTCTGCGTGGTGCGGGGAGATCAGGGACCCGTCTCATTTTAAGATTCGGGCGAGTGGCCGATACAACGGGTTAACCGCGTCATCCAGACGCACCAAACCTGACGCCCCTCGGCCATGAAGTACCGCATTTTCGTTGTAGACGATGACCGCCATTACGCCCGCATGTTGAGCTATCGGCTCGACAAGACGCCGGAGTATGAGGTGGAGACGTTCTCGAGCGGAGAGGAACTGCTGCGCAACATGGTCAAGAAGCCGGATCTGATCCTGTGCGACATCATGATGCCGGGGATCGACGGAATCGAGGCATTGCGGCGCATTGTCGCGCGTCGTCCGAACCTGCCCATCATCATGGTTTCCGCCCAGGGTGTAGTGGAGACCGCGGTCGAGGCCATGCGCATTGGCGCGTACGACTACATCACTAAGGGCCAGGATGACCTGACGAAGCTGGACGCTATCGTCAAGAACTGCCTCGAGAAGGTCTCTTTGGAGCGCGAGGTGACCACCCTGAGGGCAGAGGTGGACACGAAGTACTCGGTTCGCGGTATCATCGGCGAGAGCCCGGCGATGCAGAAGGTTTATCGCATGATCCAGAAGGCCCTCCGCGGCGATCTGGTTGTTGCCATCCATGGTGAGTCAGGCACCGGCAAGGAACTGGTAGCGAAGGCCATCCACTACGGATCGACCCGCAAACGTGGCCCGTTCGTCGTGGTTAACTGCGCGGCCATCCCGCGCGACCTCATGGAAAGTGAGTTCTTCGGACACGAGAAGGGGTCGTTTACTGGCGCCCATGCCCGCAAGATTGGAAAGTTCGAACAGGCCCACGGCGGCACCATCTTTCTGGACGAGATCGGTGAACTGGACCTGGACCTTCAGGCCAAACTGCTCCGTGCCTTGCAGGAGGGCGAACTAGTCCGCGTCGGTGGCAATGACACTATCAATTTTGACGCCCGTGTGATCAGCGCCACCAATCAGGATGTGGTGCAGATGATCAAGGACCACAAATTCCGGGAGGATCTCTACTACCGGCTCTTCCAGTACCCCGTCCCGCTCCCGCCGCTGCGGGCCCGTGGACAGGACGTGATCGTGCTGACCAACTACTTCTTGAAGGAGTACACGAACGCACACACTGAATTCAAGGGCAAGAAGTTTTCGAAGGCTGCCCGGCATGCCATCGCCACCTTTAGCTGGCCCGGTAACGTACGCGAACTGAAGAGTGCAGTTGAGCGGGCCATTCTGCTGTCTGACGACGAGGAAATCTCAGCCGCAGACCTGATGCTGGGTCACGGTGGATCTATCTCGCCGTGGTCAGATCGCATGTCGCTGGCCGAGGCCGCCGAGACGCCTTTTGCGCCTGTGCAACTTGACTTCGATCCGGAGGGTACACTGGAGCCTGATGCCGTCTCTATGTCCGGGATTGTTCTCGGCGAGGACTCAGACGACATCGTATCCCTGGGAGTCCTCAAGAAACGCGCGGTCGAGCGGGCCTACCGGCTCTGCGACGGCAACGTAGATCGTGCGGCGGTCGAACTGGGGATTGGAAGGGCGACGATGTATCGTCTGCTCAAGAAGTACGACATGATGACGTAAGCGGCCCGGGCGCACCTGGGTCGCAAGGCGGTATCTTCCGCCAAGCGAACCTTCCTCTCTTATGCGCCTGACCGAATACGAACGAAAGGCCCGCCGCGAAGTCGAAGCGTGGCAGCACGGCGATGCCGGCATCGTCAGCAAATTGCTCAACTGGGCCATGCAGCCCATGGATTGGGTGGTCAAGCGAGTCATCACCGAGGACATCGAGGCCCAGGTGGACGAGGCCGTCAGCGGCATGCTTTCCATGCTCAATGACGCGTCCGAGTGGACATACGATGTGTCCGGCGTTCTCAAGATGGCCCAGGAACGCGGAATCGAGGCCGAGAAAATCGAGGATCTGCGCGACGCACCCTTGGAACTTCTCGATCCGCTGGCACGCGAGCACACCAACGAGAATGCCCTTCTGGCCGCAGTCGAGGGCGGAGGAACCGGCCTGGGTGGCGCGGTCTTGATTGCAGCCGACATCCCGCTGCTCATCACCATCAATCTGCGCCTCATCCAGCAGATCGGCGCGAGCTTTGGATTCGCCATGACAGGCCCGGACTACCGGCCCCTGGTTCTGTCCATCTTCAACGTTGCGTCCTCTAGCAGCAAGGAAGCCAAGAACGACGCCATGCGCGAAGCCTCCGTGGCCGGAGCTGCGCTGGCCAGAGACCAGGAATACCGGGGACGAGTAAGCGGTTCGTTCCGAGAGCAAAACCGCCATCTGCCACGGGAGATTGCCAAGAACATCCTAGGCCGGAAACTGGCCCAGGCCATCCCCATCGCGGGAGCGGCTGTCGGAGCGGGGATCAACTACTGGTTTACCACCGAGACTGCTGAGACAGCGTATATGCTGATGCGGGCGCTATATCTGGAGCGGAAGGAGCGGGCATAGGGTAGCTTCCTCGCGAATTCGCCTCTACGCGAGGAACGCACATTGGGTGTACAGGTGGAAGCTGGATGCCCACTCTCGCGATTGTAGGCCGACCAAACGTCGGCAAGTCAACGTTCTTCAATAGAATCACGGAGTCCCGTGATTCTATTGTTGATGACCAGCCAGGTATCACGCGTGACCGTATTTACGGTCACGCTGAGTGGGCGGGGCGCCGCTTCTCTGTCATCGATACGGGTGGTTTTGTAGCCAACTCGGAGGATCGATTCGAGGCAGCCATCCGCGAGCAGGTGGCCATCGCCATCCAGGAAGCGGACGTAATCCTGTTCGTCGTAGACGTGACCGTCGGAGTCACAGATCTGGATCAGGATGTCGGCACCCTGCTTCGAAAAGCGGAAGTGCCGGTAGTGCTCCTGGCCAACAAGGCCGACAACGTGGAACGCGGCTGGGGCGCGTCCGAGTTCTACGAGCTCGGACTGGGCGAGGTCTATGGAGCCAGCTCCATCAATGGCATGGGCACGGGTGACCTTTTGGACGCCGTCGTCCAGCTCTTGCCCGACGGCGAAGCCGTGCGGGATAACCGGCTCCGCATCGCCGTGATCGGACGCCCGAATGTCGGCAAGTCCTCCCTGACCAACGCCTGGCTGGGCGAGGAGCGGTCCATCGTAACAGAGATAAGCGGCACCACGCGCGATGCGGTTGATGCCACAATGAAGTACCACGGAGAAGAGCTGGTGCTCGTGGATACAGCCGGCCTCAGGAAGCGAACCAAGGTCACCGAGAACGTGGAGTTCTACGCGGCGCTGCGTACCGAGCGGGCCATCGAATCCTGTGACATCGCCATCCTCCTGCTCGACTCGGTTGATGGCCTGGAGTCTCAGGACATCAAGGTTCTCAAGCGCGCCGAAGAGCTCCGGAAAGGACTCGTGATTGGCCTGAACAAGTGGGATCTCGTCGAGAAGGAGACCAACACCGTTCGCGACTACGAGGCTAAGATCCGCGACCGCCTGAAGACGCTGGACTTCATCCCGATTGTGACGTTCTCCGCGCTCACCGGTCAGCGTACCGGGAAGCTGCTTGAGAAGACGCTAGAGGTGGCCGCGAAAAGGCACTTCCGCGTCTCGACCAGCGACCTCAATGAGGTGATGCTGCCCGCCATCGAGCGGCACACTCCGCCGATGTACCGCAATCGGCGCGTCAAGATCAAGTACGTGACGCAGACCAAGTCGAACCCACCAGTGTTCGTCTTTTTCTGCAATGCGCCCAAGGGAATTGCCGAGTCCTACCGACGTTATCTGGAAAACCAGATCCGCGAGGCCTTCGATTTCGAGGGTGTCCCGATGGCCATATCTTTCCGGCAAAAGTAGAACGAGGGGCGGCTAGTGTTAGCCCGCCGAACAGCCTAGACCCATGTCCCAGAGAATCCAGGATCGGCTACGTTTAGCCGGCATTGACTGTTCATCGCTCTCTGACGAGCAACTGGCGGCAGCATTTCGCGAGGTCCTCGAGGGCGGCATGCATGGCCTGTGCTTCAGCCCCTACAAGGGTGACCAGAAGCCGGGATCGAAGCTGTCGACTGACCAGATCCAGGAGCGACTGAACGTCATCCAGCCGTACACCAAGTGGATCCGTAGTTTTTCGTGCACCGAGGGCAACGAGCTGATCCCGAAGATCGCCAAGGAAAACGGACTCAAGACTCTTGTGGGAGCATGGTTGGGTGATGACGACAAGGTCAATCAGCAGGAAATTGAGAACGTCATCGAGATTGCGCGGGCCGGCCATGCGGACATGGTCGCGGTCGGCAATGAGGTGATGTACCGTGGTGATCTGGAAGAAGGAGAGCTCATCGCCTTTATTGAGCGCGTTCGCGAGGCTCTGCCTGACATGCCGGTCGGGTATGTGGATGCCTACTACGAGTTCACGGATCGTCCGGCCATTACTAGCGCCTGCAATATTGTTATGGCCAACTGCTACCCGTATTGGGAGCGCTGTGGCATCGATTATTCGCAGTTGTACGCAAAGGAGATGTATCGTCAGGCGGTCAAGGCTGCCGGGGGCAAGAAGGTCATCGTCACCGAGTCAGGCTGGCCGAGTGCAGGCACGCCCTTGGGTGGTGCAGAGCCGTCTA
>JBLFXH010000128.1:0-9575 GCA_047611125.1 Rhodothermales bacterium | reverse complement strand
GCCGGCTAAGCCGAAACACGACAAGACCCACCAGAATGCCAACAATGCCAATAAGTGCGAGGAAGTCGAGGGGATGCACCTGCGCGTGATCTCCATGCAGCACTGGCATCACAAGCCAGTGGAAGTCAAACCAGTGCATGAACAGCATCCACACGGCCATGAATCCAAGCAGCGGCTTGAGGCGCTTAGCCCAGCGGCCCACTAGAATCATGAACGGCAAAATAAAGTGTGCAATCAAGAGCGCGGCGCTGTGTACTTCCCACCCATGCATCAGCCGGTGCCGGTACCACACCGTTTCCTCGGGAAGGTTGCCGTACCAGATCAGCATGTACTGACTGAAGGCGATGTAGGCCCAGAAGACGACAAAGCCGAAGAGGAACTTGCCCAGATCCTGGTAATGCTCAACAGTCACGCCTTGCATCATCCCGCCGGTCTGCAACGACATAGACACGACGATCATGAACGCCATGATGGCCATGAACGACCCGCCGAAGAAGTACACACCGAACATCGTGGAGAACCAATGCGGGTCCAGAGACATCAGGATGTCGTAGCTGGCAAATGCAGTAGTTATCGCCGCGAGCGGGAGTCCCCAAGCGCTCGTGACGCGCATGCTCTTGGTCTCCTCAATATCCCCTGTTTCGTCCTGACGGATGGACCGCGTGTAGAGCAGGTAGGATATGAGGGTCCAGGCCGTAAAGTAGAAGGCCATGCGGCCGAGGAAGAACGGCGTGTTCAGGTACCCTGACTTCCCAGCGATCACCGAGTCAAAGTGGCTGTTCGTGGGGTCCAGCAGATCGACGTGCGTCCAGTGATACAGGTCGTGCATGCCCAACAGAATGGGAATGCCCAGAACTGCCAGGACAGGGAAGGACCACATCAGGGCCTCCGGAATACGGCGGAAGACCACGCTCCACCGCGCCTTGGTCAGGTGCTGGATAAGCACGAAGAACATGGCACCAACAGCCAGAGAGAGACCGAAGGCCCAGGCTGTCAGGTATGAGAAGTAGAACTGCTGATGATCCTCGCCGGTCAGTCCCACGGCAACGGTGGCCACCAGCGCAATCACACCGATCCCAAGCGGGACCGTCCAGGCCATGGATGAGCCTGTGAACTGGTAGCGACTCTCCGCTCCATCGCCTGTTGGGCGGATGGGGTCGAAGAGCCAGACCAGCGGATTACTGGAACGAATAGTCGCCATGGATACGAACTATTTGGCCGAGCTGGCGCCGGCGGATGGTTGTGAACTGGACGCCATGCCTGTGCCCTGCGCGTACTGACTGCGCTGAAGCGCCCGGATGTACGCGGTGATGGCCCAGCGGTCGGCGATTGGAATCTGCTGTGCGTAACCGGGCATACTGCGAATCCCGTTGGACAGCGCGTCAAAGAAATAGCCGTCGGGCGCAGCCCGAAGCGCATCGGAATGGTAGGTCGGCGCGGGAACGTACCCGTAGTTGCCGGTCATGATGATACCCTTGCCGTCGCCGGCATCTCCGTGACAGACGGCACAGAAAATTTCGTACCGCTCCTGACCACGCGCCAAGAACTGAGCCGTCATCTCGACCGGGTTGGTCGCGACAAATGCACCGCTGGCATCACGACCAAAATGGAACGCCGTGTCCTCGCGGAGGAAGCCGCGAGCGACCGTCCCTGCGACAGGTGCCCTCATTGCCCGGCCATCAGCGAAAAAATCATTCCGCTCCTGCGGGTCAAAACGCTCCTGGTGGTCCATGTTCGGGTTGATGTGGATCGGCGGGGCATCGCTGCTATCGCCTCGGCAGCCCGTCAGGACTACCATCACAACCACGGCCATCAGGGCTCGCATAGGGATCATTGAAAACGTGGGGGGAAGTGAACCCGTCATCGTCTAGTCCTCCAGCTCCGAGGTACCGCGATCGCGGATCACCTCGATATTCAGGGCACCCAGGTTTGAAAGCAGTTGACGCGTGTCATCTGAATCGAACCGGTGGTCGGTTGCCGCGATGTGGAGGAAGAACGCATCGTCTGAGGCCCTGGCGAAGTTCTTCGAATAGAACAGCGGGTTATAGGGGCGAGGAAGACCGTTCAGGGCAAACATGCCCCCAACGGCCGCCAGTGCGCTGAACAGAATGGTCACCTCGAACATGACCGGCACTGAGGGCTCGACCGAGAAAAACGGCTTGCCGCTGATGTTGAGCGGATAGTCTACCGAACCCGTCCACCACTGCAGCCAGGTGCCAAGCGCAAGTCCCGCGATTCCACCGAGCAGGCAGATCCATCCCACCTTGGAGTTCGGGAGTCCCATGGCGTCGTCCATCCCGTGGATGGGAAACGGGCTATGGGTGTCGAAATGTTTGTATCCGGCATCGCGAACTCCCTCGGCCGCGTGATACAACACGCCCGGATTGGGGAATTCTGCCAGCAGGCCGTGAAGGTCGGGGTTCGGGCTCTCGTAGATGCCCATCGACGCCTTCACATCACGAATCAGTTGTTGCAACGCTTTCATGGCGATGTCAGGCTGGTGTGGACACGCCCGGTGCGGGGGTCGGCAGGGCGTTCCCCGCTTGACCGTCACCGTGGCCATCGTAATAATGCGGATCCGCCTCGGGCTTGATGGCCTTGACCTCGGAGATAGCCACCATCGGCATGAAGCGGAGGAAGAGGAGGAAGAGCGTAAAGAAGAGCCCGAATGACCCGACGAATGTCAAGACGTCCACCGTGGTCGGCGTGTAATAGTCCCAGGAACTGGGGAGGTAATCACGGTGCAGCGAGGTGACCGTAATCACGAACCGCTCAAACCACATCCCGACGTTCACCAAGATGGAGACCACAAACATGAACGGAATGCTGGTCCGCAGCTTCTTGAACCAGAAGAACTGGGGAAAGAAGAGGTTGCAACTCATCATCGTCCAGTACGCCCAGGCGTACGGCCCGAAGGCGCGGTTCAAGAACGCGTACTGCTCGTACTGCACGCCCGAGTACCACGCCATGAAGAACTCCGTGATGTACGCGAAGCCGACAATGGTGCCCGTTACCAGGATCACGATGTTCATCTTCTCCAGATGATGGATCGTAATAATGTCCTGCAGTCCGTAGATCTTTCGGGCGATGACCATCAGCGTCATCACCATCGCGAAGCCGGAGAAAATGGCTCCGGCCACGAAGTAAGGCGGGAAAATGGTCGTGTGCCATCCGGGCACAATGGACACGGCAAAGTCAAATGACACCACCGAGTGCACCGAGAGCACGAGTGGTGTGGCCAGAGCAGCGAGGAGGAGATAGGCCTTCTCGTAATTTCTCCAGTGACGGTTGGCGCCCGTCCATCCCATCGAAAGCACGCCCAAGACGCGCTGGCGGATCTTCGTGGTCGCGCGGTCCCGCATGGTCGCGAGGTCAGGAATAAGACCCACATACCAGAAGGTGAGGGACACCGTGAAGTACACCGATACCGCAAACACATCCCAGAGCAACGGGCTCTTGAACTGCGGCCACATCTCCATCTGGTTCGGAATCGGCAGCATCCAGTACGCCGCCCAGGCACGACCCACGTGGATTCCCGGGAAGACCAACGCGCAGATGACCGCAAAGATGGTCATAGCCTCGGCACTCCGGTTGATAGCCGTTCGCCACTGCTGCCTAAAGAGGAAGAGGACAGCCGAAATCAGCGTTCCAGCATGACCGATACCGACCCAGAACACGAAGTTGACGATGGCATAGCCCCATCCAACCGGGTTGTTCAGGCCCCAGACGCCAATTCCGTTCCAGAACAGATAGGCAATCATGACCAGCAGGGTCATGAGGGCAATGTTCGCTATCGAGAAGGCCGCGAACCACGCTAGCGGAGTTTTCTTCTCGGTGTGCGACGAGACCATTTCGGTGATCTCGTGGAACGATAAATCAGCACCGAACAGCGGGGAGTCGTCCATGACGTGTCCCCCGGAGTTGGCTTGATGTTCCGTACTCACAGTTCGACTGGTGCTTCGTTTAGTGTTCGCCCGGGGCGGCGGCTTCGACAGCCGGCTCAAGGACAGGATTAGGATTCCGAACGCGGGCCAGATAGCTCGTGCGTGGCTTTACGTTCAGCTCGGCCAGCATCTCATAGCGGCGCGGGTTGGCCTTCGCCTTGCGGATTTCGCTCTCGGGATCGGTGAGATCGCCAAAGGAAATGGCCTGGGACGGGCATGCCTGCTGACAGGCAGTGACCACATCGCCTTCGCGAATCTCGCGGCCTTCCACATTTACCTGGCGATTGACCGCCCGGATGCGCTGGATGCAGTACGAGCACTTCTCCATCACTCCACGGCTCCGAACAGTCACGTTCGGGTTCTGCGCCATGTGCAAGGTCTTGGGAAGCGTCTTGGACCAGTTGTAGAAATTGAAACGGCGGACCTTGTACGGGCAGTTGTTGGCGCAGTAACGCGTTCCAATGCACCGATTGTAGATCATCTGATTCGTGCCATCGGGCGAATGCACGGTGGCGGCCACGGGGCAGACCTGCTCACAAGGCGCATTCTCGCAGTGCATGCACGGCACGGGCTGCTGCACCATGTGCAACTCACCGTCACCGTCGCCGCCCACGAAGTAGCGATCCATTCGGATCCAACTCATCTCGCGACCGCGGCTGACCTGGTCCTTGCCGACAACCTGGATGTTGTTCTCCGACTGGCAGGCCACCATACATGCGTTGCAACCGGTGCAGGTGTTCAGGTCGAAGACCATGCCCCACTGATTGCCGAAGTACGGATTGTCCTTGGCCGCGTTCTGCGTGGTCGGATGGCTGTCCTGCCACAGCGCCGGATACTGATCCCACGCTGTGTCATCGATGATCTTGGGATCGTCGTCGGTAACGAAGCGCGGGTTGGCGCGGTACTCGGCCAGCGTGGCCATGCGGAACATGCCGCGCTTCTCCATCTCAGCGCCTTCTTCCGGAAGCGCGCCGTGATCCTGGGTCGTGGCGATGAGGTAGTCGCCGCTCGTGCGCGATACAGTCGCTCCTGTCGTCCAACCCGGGGTCGTCGCGCTCCTGAGAGGTGCCACGTTGACGCCAAGGCCTGTGGCAATCGCTCCGTTCGCGTAGACGTCCGTCTCGTGATCGAGATCGAAAAAAATTGCCTTGCGGTGCTCGCGGTTCGTGCTGATATCCCGGCCGTAGCCGGTCTCCAGAACTACGGTGTCGTCCGCTATCCCGTGCTGGATCCAAACGGGCACATCAATGGAAACACCGCCTGCCGAGATCTCGGCGCGGTCGACCATATGCTGACCGTTCGTCAGGGCAATAGACAGTCCGAGCGCCTCCGCGGTAGCGGGGCTCATCATGGCCACGTTGTCCCAGACAATCTTGGTCGTGGGATGCGGCGTCTCCTGCATCCAGGCATTGTTCGAGAAGGAGCCGTCCAGCGCCGAAGGGCTGGGACGGAACACGAGCTCGATCCCTTGGCTTGCTGCACTGCGCACGCCGGCCAGCGCGGCGGCCAGGCCGGCCGGAGCTGGGGTCACTGAGGCGTAGCCCGTAGATGGCGCAAATCCGTCGTGAAGGATCTTCTTCCAGCCCTTTTCGAAGTCACCGGCAATCCGACCCTGCCAAGACTGACGAACCAGGTCGTAGCCGGGACGATCAACACCAGAAGCTACCAGAGCGGCAATCTCTAGTGCGGAATGGGCCGAATCGTAGAGCGGTGCAATCAGAGGCTGAACCACCGAGGCCGTGCCTCTAAATGATCTGCCGTCTCCCCAAGCCTCCAGGTAGTGCGCCAATGGCAAGTGCCAACGAGACGCCTGCGCGGTCTCATCCAAATACAGACCAGCATGGACGGTGTCCGGGACACGGGCTAGCGCGGCCTTGAAGCCGAGATTTGCCGGAGCGTCATAGACTGGGTTACAGTCCAGCATCACAAGCAGATCAACGCGCCCGGCAGCCATATCGGCAGCGAGGATCGCAAGACCAGCTGAACGGGCTGCTGCCGGTGAGGATTCGAGGTCTAGCAGCTCTACCGTCGTACCGACGGCACCCAGAAACTCATTGATTGCCGCGGCCACGGCGTGAGTCTGAACAGACTGCGTATCGCCAGCCACGACAACGCCCGCAGCGCCTGCGTGGCGAAGATCCGCTGCCGCGGCAGCCACCCAAGGGTCACCGTCGAACTGCTCGCCGCCAGCAACTGCCACGCCTAGGGCGCGAGCTATAGCGGCTCCCATTTCGGCCACCTGCGATGCCTTGACGGCCTTCCGGTGGTCGGACATGCCGCCCGTTACGCTGAATGCGCTCTCAACCATGTAGAGTCTGGACATCGTCCCAGACTCGTCCACGCGCCTCGAGGCCGCAAACGACGCCGAATCCTGCAGTGAGTTCTGGGACGCCATGCCCAGGAAATCGCTGTCGAGTGAGAGGATGGTCTCTGCGCGATCGAAATGATGTCGGGCTCGCAGGGCGCGGCCGTACACCGATTGTAGTGCGGCTACAGATGGATCAGACCCGCCGTCAGCGTACTCAACCCATCGGCCGCCGCGGGCCTCAATGGCCGTGCGCTGAGCCGCAAGGCTCATCGATGATGATGCGGCGCTCAGAACCACCGTCCGACCCGCAGGCCGGGTGGTGATGAACGTAGCGAAGTCGGCCCAGGTAGCCGCATCTCCGTCATGCATCACGGCCTGAGAACGATCCGGGTCATACAAGCCAAGGAGCGAGGCCTGCTCAAATACGCCTGAGCTACCCGTAGACTCTGGATGATCGGCGTTTCCTTCGATTTTGGTCGGTCTACCGTCGGTACTCTCGACGATCACCGGGCGAAGGGTGCCTCGGAATTCCATGCCAGACGCATACTGCATCGGCACGCCGGGAATGGTGTCCTCCGGGCGCCGCGAGAACGGCATGATGTGTTCAATGGGCTTCCGGCAGCCGGCCAAGCCGGCCAGTGCCATGGAGGCGCCCATGATGTGTAGAAAGCCGCGACGGGACGTCTTCCCCGGGCTGCCCGATGCGCCGGGCATCAGTTCAGCTGCGGTGAAAGCCTCGTATTCGGGGTGTCTCTCCAACTGTTCCACACTCCGCCAATAGCGGGTGCGAGGAGACGACGCGCCTGAATCGCGCTCGGAATTCTGCAATACGGGAAGCTCGATCATCTTCCGGTGCGGTCGTCGTTTAGTAGTGACACGCCGAACAGTTCGTCGGCGGCTGGATATTCTCGCGTCGGACGCGTTCAAGATTGCGCGTGACGAAGTCCGAAGGCTGGACATAGCCCATGTTCGTGACTTCGTCGTTCGGGCGGAGGTAGAGTTCCGGCTGCCGGTGACACTCCAGACACCAGCCCATTGACAGCGGCTCGATCAATTCCACCACTTCCATCTGATCTACCCGGCCATGGCAGGTCTGGCAGGCAACGCCGTTCGTGACGTGCACATTATGGGCGAAGTGCGCGTAATCAGGCAACTGGTGGACCTTCACCCAAGGAATGGATGCGCCGGTGGCCCAACTCTCACGCACGGGCAGAAGCTTCAGGGATTCGGTGCGGATCTGGTTGTGGCAGTTCATGCACGTCTGGGTGGCCGGCACATTGGCGAATGCGGCGTTCTCCACCTGCGTGTGGCAGTACTGGCAGTTGATCCCCAACTCGCCTGCGTGCAGCCGGTGGCTGTAGGCGACGGGTTGCTCAGGCGCATACCCAACGTCGGTGTACTCCGGACTGAAGTAGTACCAGACGAAGAGAATTGCAACGATGCCGCCCCCCGCTGCGGCAAGCAGACTGAGGGTCGGAAGCAAATTAGCGCTTCTGGAAAATATCTGTGGCATCTATCAGGCCGGGGGCCCTGCAGTGTGGGTGCACGTGAAGACATCGAACCTAGGGACTGAACGGTGACGTTGGCGTGCCGGATGGTTGAATAATCAATCAAGCGTTTTTTTCACCTGTACCAAATCTGCCAGTGTGGTTGGCATGATCCGAGTCAGGCGACGGAACCGGAATGACAGGAGAACAGCTGCGAGCGCGAGGCCGATCACCAGCCCCCACCACAGCCCGCGGCCTCCGAACCCGGCTACAAAACCTAATGCGTATCCGGAGCCGAGTCCAACTCCCAAATACGAAACTACGGAGATCACCATGGGAACGGTGGTATCCTTGAACCCTCTCAGCGCACCGGCTACAGAAACTTGGATTCCGTCTGCAATCTGGAAGACCGCTGCCACGGAGAGAAGGCCCACCGCTACTTCGATGACCTCCTGATTGCCCGGAGCGGAGAGATCAAGATAAATCCCGATCACGGACCGGGGTGCCAGCCAGAACAACATGGCCGACGCTGTCATGAAGGCCAACGCCAGACCAATACTCACGTGTCCGGCCATTCTGGCCCCCTCTGCATCATTCCGCCCGACGGCCTGGCCCACGCGGACGGTCGCCGCCAGGCCGATTCCGAGCGGCACCATGAAGGTGAAGGCGGCACACTGAATGGCAACAAGGTGGGCCGCCAGGGCCGTGGTGCCGATCCATCCCATCATCAGCAGGGTCACGGCAAACAGCGTTGTTTCAACTCCAAAGGAGGCCCCAATCGGCCAGCCAATCTTGAATAGCCTCCGAAAGTACTGGAAGTCTGGGCGGCCCAGCCTCGCAAATATGTGGTAGGGCCTGAACTCCGGTCGCGAAGCCACGAACCAGACCAGTAGAAGAAACTCAATGCTGTGGACTAGTGAACTGGCCCACCCAGTTCCTACCAGGCCGAGTTCGGGAAATCCCCAGTGGCCGAACATGAAGAGCCAGTTGGCCAGGATATTTAGCACCACACTGAAGAGTGCAATGGCAGTAACCGCGCGTGGACGGGACACGCCCTCGGCGAAACTTCGGAGCGCAATAAACCCGAGGAATGGGAACGCGGCCCACTTGATGGCAGATAAGTAGTCGGCAGCCAGGCGCGCCGTTTCAGGGAGTTGGCCGGCGGCAATCAGAATGGGGTAGGCCTTCCCGTAAATGGCCATTACAACCACGGCCAGGCACAACGACAACCACAGTCCCTGCCGGACGCTGCGCCCGATGGGATCATCTTCGCCGGCACCATGGGCCTGCGAAACCATTGGCGCCACCGCCATCACCATCCCCATCGCGACCACGATCAGCGTGAAGAAGAACGAGTTGCCTAGCGCAATACCAGCTAGTGACTCGGGCCCCAGTCTCCCCACCATGATGGTGTCCACAAAGCTCAGCGAGATGTGTGCCACCTGCGTGAGGACAATCGGAGCCGCCATCGCAAGCGTTGCGATAACCTCGGCACGGTATGTCTTCGGGTCGGTCTCCACAGCGCGTCGATGATACGGCAGACCAAAGCGTATCTTCGGCCCGATTGAATGAATCACCATCCATAGAAACAGTCTCGATAGGGACCGTGAACGTGCCCGCGCCAGACATAAGCGTAGTCATCGTGAACTACAACGTCCGAGATTTTCTCGAACAGGCGCTGCAATCGGTCCGCCGGGCCTCGCGGTCAGTCGCCGTTGAAGTCTTCGTAGTTGACAACAACTCGGTGGACGGATCTGTGCCGATGGTGCGCGAGCGCTTTCCAGAGGTGAGGCTCATCGCCAACGAGGCCAACGTCGGCTTTGGCGTGGCCAACAA
>JBLFXH010000127.1:0-9602 GCA_047611125.1 Rhodothermales bacterium | reverse complement strand
CCCACTCCGCTCCCAATCGCCATGCTGAATGTCGGTGATGAGTGAGTTGGACCGGAATCTCAGCTTCCACTGCTCCACAGGAATGTCCGTCACATTCTTGAGCAGGATCTGGGCCCGGAAATCGGTGACGCCCTGGTTGGCAACCCACCATCCAACGTCTACGGCCAGCGTGTCGTGCGGGGCAGTCGGTGGCGCATACTGCTCTTCAAACGAGCATGTCTGGCCATTGAATGCGCAGCTAGTGGGGCGCGGGACGTCATTGACGTTGGTCATTATTCCGTCTCCAGGGATTGTCCCGTCGAGCGAAAAGAAGACCGATTGCCCCGGCTCAATGCGATGGGTCCAGCCCGCACCAGTGACGGTATGCCGATTGCCAACCAGCGAAAGCTGGGCATTTCGGACGTTGTCCACCGGCGGATTGAGGTCGAATCCAAGCGACCATTCCGCGATCGGATCGGGCGTCATGTTAGTCAACATGATATTCGATACGTAAGACGCACCGAAGGTCGTGTCGACCCAGTAGATAACGCGAACGTCAGCTGACTGCGGAGACGCGGCTGTGGCATCCCGGGTGAAACCCGGCAGGACAGCTATGGCAAGAAGTAAGGGCAGCGCGTATCGCGCTACAGCATGGGCAAACATGATTGGTCCAGAGACACGGACGTGGCGCCGGGGAGCACCAGTTGTATCAACGATGAGGAATCGAAAATTCGTGGTCTGTGCCCCGTGAAAGATGCCCGGTCCGGACCCGTTGGTTAGATTCGGCGACCTGCCCACACCCCTGATAGACTATGCTTGTCGCCTTTCAGCGTCTCTTGCTCCTCACCTTTCTTGTCCTTGCAGCGCCGCGCGCTGGGGCACAGGGCCTGCAATCGCCGGCGGAGTTCCTGGGATACGAGCTTGGGAGCCGGTTCTCTAGGCACCATCAGGTGGTGGATTATTTCCGCCACGTGGCCTCGCAATCGGATAAGGTGGTTCTGCAGCAGTACGGCGAGACGTACGAGGGGCGGCCCCTTATGGTAGCCTTTGTTGGAACGGCTGCTCGCATTGCAGATCTCGAGTCCGTGCGAACGGACAACATGAAGCGGGCGGGTATGGAAGACGGAGCGCCATCGGCCACGGGAGTGCCCATCGTCTGGTTGTCCTACAATGTGCACGGCAACGAGTCGGTGAGTACCGAGGCATCGATGGCGACCCTCTATGAGCTGGTCCGGCCCGGAGGTTCGGGCGAGTGGCTGGAGAACACGATGGTTGTGATCGATCCGTGCATCAATCCCGACGGACGCGACCGGTATGCCAACGGCTACAACCAGACCGTGGGCTTCATGCCCAACGCCAATCCTGATGCGCGCGAGCACCGGGAGGCGTGGCCAGGAGGACGGACCAACCATTATCACTTTGACCTCAATCGCGACTGGGCCTGGCAATCCCAGCGAGAGTCTCAGCAGCGACTGAAGCTCTACAACGCCTGGTTGCCGCAGGTCCACGTGGACTTTCACGAGCAGGGCGTCAATTCTCCGTATTACTTCGCGCCGGCCGCCGAGCCCTTCCACGAGGCCATCACGGACTGGCAGCGGGCCATGCAGGACTCAGTCGGCACGAACCACGCGCGGTATTTCGACGAAAACGGGTGGCTTTACTTTACACGGGAGGTCTTTGACCTCTTCTACCCTGGCTACGGCGACACCTATCCCATTTTCAACGGCAGCATTGGGATGACCTACGAACAAGGGGGCGGTGGTCGAGCAGGGCTGGCTATAGAAACCGCCGAGGGAGATACGCTGACGCTGGGAGACCGCATTCTGCATCACCACACGACGGGTCTCTCGACGGTCGAAACCACGGCACGCTTGGCTGGCCGGGTTCTGTCTGAGTTCGAGGCCTTCTACACCGATGCTCAAGAGCAGCCGTCCGGCACGTACCGGACGTTTGTGATGAAGGCATCGAGCGGAGAGCAGCGGCTCACCGCGTTGGCAAGCCATTTGGACAATCTGGGAATTCGCTACGGGACGGTAACCAGCGGCTCTCGGCTCTCTGGACGGGACTTCCGGACCGGTACCTCGGCTCAAGGCCGTGTGGAGCCCGGCGACTTGGTCGTCAATGTTCACCAGCCGAAGGGCGTTTTGACCCGTGTGCTGTTTGAACCCGACCCCTCGGTGCCGGACTCCCTTACCTACGACATCACCGCATGGGCGCTTCCTTATGCATACGGGATGGACGCGGTCGCCTCGGCATCTGACGTCAGACCAGATGCGCCCTTCCAAACTGGCAGCATTGGAGGCGTCTCGAATTCCGCCGCCGGGTCGGCCCCGTATGCCTATGCCCTGCGTTGGGACTCCCCAGAGGACGTGGCCTTTCTAGGGGCGGCCCTTCAAGCGGGGATCGATGCGAGAGTAGCCACCGAGGCGTTTGCGACCGAGGGCGCTTCTTTCGCTGCAGGCACAGTCCTGTTCACCAGAGCCGGCAACGAGCCGCTTGGCGACGGCTTTCACAGCCGCTTGCGAGAGCTTGCGCTGGAGTACCAGATAAAGCTGACGGCGTTGCAGTCGGGTAAGGTGGACTCCGGTTCGGACTTTGGCTCGGGCCGCGTTCGATTCGTGTCGGCGCCCCGGGTCGGAGTTGCCACGGGTTCGCCCGTTTCTTCAGGAAGTGCGGGACAGGTTTGGCACTGGTTTGAGCAGCAGCTGGGCTATCCGGTCACCATGTTCAACGCATCGGGCTTCGGATCGTTGGATCTGGACCGCTACGATGTGATCATTCTTCCCTCCGGGTCCTATGGAAGCGTTCTTCGGGATGATTTGGTCGAAGACCTCCAAGGCTGGGTCCGGGACGGCGGCCGGCTGATTGCCATTGAGGGCGCTGTGCGCTCGCTGGCGTCACTGGATGGATTCGACATAACGGCCAAGACGTCCGATGACGATGATGACGAGGCCACCGATTCGCTTCGCACCTACGGCGACCGTGTGCGGGAGGGACTGACCGACAACGTCTCCGGAGCGGTATTCCGTACCCGCGTAGACGCGACCCACCCGCTGGGATTTGGCCTGGATCGCGGCTATTTCAGTCTGAGGCGAACTTCGTCGGGGTACGAGTATCTCGAGGACGGCTGGAATGTGGGCGTGATCGAGGCCAATAGCCGAGTCTCTGGCCACGTCGGCTCGGCGGCCGCGGGCGGGGTGGACGCGAGCGTGGCCTTTGCGGTTCAGGAAATGGGCCGAGGCAGCGTGATCTATCTATTGGATGACCCGCTCTATCGCGCCTTCTGGTACGAAGGTCGCCTGCTGCTCGGGAATGCCGTGTTCCTCAGCGGTCGCTAGTCCATATTGCCGGCCGCCTGCACCTGGCGGCGGGCTTCTTTCAGAAGTTTACGCAGGGCTTTGAAGTGCACCATCTCGATGGCTTCAGCCATTGGGACCCACCGCGCATCCGTTATTTTTTCCTTGGCCTGGGGAATGAAGACCTTCGCAGAGGTCTTCATGGCGTACCAATGGGTGGTCTTGACCAGATAGCGGCGCCTACGGGCACGATAGGCGTGGAGGGTCTTGCCAATCTTCCACACCGGCCGAATGTCTTTGACTCCCAACTCCTCCTGTAACTCGCGCACAGCACACTCGCGGTTGGATTCCCCGCGGTCGCGCTTGCCCTTGGCGATGTCCCACTTCCCCCGGCGGAAGATGAGCACGGTCTCAAGAGCGTCCACGCTCCCTCGGACTAGCACGCCGCCTCCGGCTGCAATCGAAACTGCCCTTCGGTAGGGCCGGAGGTTGAGGATGTCCTGGGGCCGAACGTTTCCCTTCTCAACCGCCTCCCGCTTCACGATGAGGACGCGGCGACCGCTGGCCCGCGCCTTCTTGAGCGTCGGATACATGGTCCGTTTCACGCTTAGCCCCTGACGCTCGATCTCTTTCAACTCGAGTTTCTTGACGGGTACGAATAGGAACGGTCTTGAGCGCATCGCAGGGTTTATTATGACCGGGTCAGGTCCAAAACACAACAACACAGGATGGCGATTGCTCCCAAGGATGTACTGAGTGTTCTCGCGGCCGGCGGTAAGTCGTCCAGATTCGGTCGGGACAAGGCCAGTTACGTTTGGGAGGGACAAACTCTGCTAGAACGGGCCCTGCAGACCGCTTCCGAGATTTCTGCGGAGACGGCCGTCGGATTGCCCCCTGAACACTCGGATGAGCCAGAAGGGTGGCATGTCTTGAGGAAAACCGGTGGGGTGATTGTCGATAATCCGGCGGGAATCGGACCCCTGGGAAGCCTGCATGCGGCGCTGCAGTCGGCCGGCTCGCGCTGGCTTCTCTTTCTGGCCGTAGACCTCCCACTATTGGAGCCCGCTCACCTCCAACTCCTTCTAGAGGCGGCCAACGAAGACGTGTCCGCCGTGGTTGCCACACGTCAAGACATGATTCAGCCCACCTGTGCGTTGTATAACACCACGCTGGTGCCGAACGTTGAGTGGGCGATACAGGGGGGCCTTTACGCGCTACGCTCTGTTTTCGAGGGCGTGGCCTACACCCGGGTCCCCCTCCCGGATCGTGCCCTGACCAATGTGAATCGACTCGAAGATCTACCCCACTCAGAATGACCAGCGCTTGCCATTCTCGACGGCATGGCGCATATTTTGTATTACTTGACATGACAAGTCATCCATTGCCAGCGAGGATCAAACCGTGAATTACGGATTCGTCATTGACAATGACTCCTGTATAGGGTGTCATGCGTGCTCCACCGCCTGCAAGAGCGAAAATTCTGTACCGCTGGGCGTAAATCGGACGTGGGTCAAGAGCGTGGAGACGGGCGCGTACCCTGACGTAACTCGCTCCTTTCAGGTAACCCGCTGTAATCACTGCGCAAATCCGCCGTGTGTGACCATCTGCCCGGTTACCGCGATGTACCAGCGCGACGACGGCATCGTCGAGTTCGACCCGGACATGTGTATCGGGTGCAAGGCGTGTCTTCAGGCGTGTCCGTACGATGCGATCTACATCGATCCTGAGACGGGCTCTGCCGCCAAGTGTCACTACTGCGCACACCGCATAGAAGTAGGACTAGAACCGGCCTGCGTGGTGATCTGTCCGGAGCATGCCATCATTGCCGGAGATCTTGATGATCCCAACTCGGAGATTGCGCAGAAGGTGGCCAAGAACAAGGTGACCGTTCGAAAGCCCGAGCAAGGGACCGCGCCGAATCTCTTCTACATCGGCGGCGATCACGCTGCCATGCACCCCACAGCAACGGACCGCACGCCGGAGTCCTTTGCCTGGGCCGACGTGCTCCCAATAGGCGGCGGAGACGGAGCATCTGCAAGCTCGATGGGCTACTCCGAGCAGGGGATCCCAGAGGCTGGTCCAATTCACATCGGCAAGGGCCGCATGGCCGAGCAGATGGTCCAGGTGGTGTGGAATGCTCAGCACAAGGTCCCGTGGCATTGGCCAGTCCCAGCCTACCTGGTCACCAAGGCTATCGCGGCGGGCCTGTTCATACTGGCAGCCTGGAGGACCTTGATCGGGGCCTCGCTTCCGGATGCCCAACTGGTGACGTTGGGAGTCTGGACGGTAGTATTTCTCGTGCTTACTACTGCGCTTCTGGTCTTTGACCTGGAACACCCCATGCGATTCCTGCGCATCCTGACTCGGCCGCAATGGAAGAGCTGGCTGGTCCGCGGTGCTTATTTGCTGGTAGCCTTCTCAATGCTGGCCACGGGCTGGCTTGCCCTGGAAGCAGCGGCCTTGATGGGTTGGGTCGATGGGTCAATAGCCGAAGGTCTTCGTCCCTGGATCTTGGGCGGTGGCTTACCTCTCGCGCTCGGAGCCGCAGCGTACACCGCCTTCCTGTTTGGTCAGGCCGAAGGCCGGGACCTCTGGCAAAACAGTCTTCTTCCCGTCCATCTGCTTGTTCAGGCGGTCATGGCGGGTGCTGCCTTCGGCCTGGTTCTCTGGTCTGGACAGGCCACCGGTGACGTCTTCTCGACTGTATTGGTCTGGGCGGTTGTGATTGACTTCCTGGTCATATTCATGGGCGAGGTGATGATGCCGCACGCGTCCGATACCGCCGCCTTGGCTGCGCACGCAATCATCCGCGGACGCTATCGGAAGATCTTCTGGCTCGGGACTGTCCTTGCCGGCCACATCCTGCCGGTTGCCCTGATTCTCGTGGGTGGTTCGGTCCTCTCGGTGCTAGCCGGCTTGGCTGTTCTGGCAGGGCTGTATGCCTATGAATGGGCCTTTGTGACCGCACCGCAGCAGATTCCGAATTCGTGATCCCGAAACGCCAACTCTTCTGGCTGTCATGAGCAAACGTTCTTCAAGGAAAGCCGCCAAACAGGCCCGCGCACTGATGGATTCCCTGGGATCCGATCAGGGGCCGGTCGCGGGCTCCGGTGACTTCGGGATGCCGACCTATTCGCAGACCGACGCAGTCCCCAGGAAAGTAAAAATGACGGAGGTGGTTCATCCGGATGGCCGGATGAGTCAGTACCCTCCGACATCGGAGTGGGACGACTGGGTAGAGTGGGACGGCAAGGAGTGGCCCAAGAAAGTGGCCCGCCGCTACACCCTGGTGCCGACCGTCTGCTTCAACTGTGAAAGCGCCTGCGGTCTATTAGCCTACGTAGACAAAGAGACCCTCCAGATTAGGAAGTTCGAGGGCAATCCAGTCCATCCCGGAAGCCGCGGGCGCAACTGCGCCAAGGGCCCAGCCACGATCAACCAGGTCTACGACCCCGAGCGAATCCTGTACCCGCTGAAGCGGGTGGGCGAGCGCGGAGAGGGGAAGTGGAAGCGGATATCCTGGGACCAGGCGCTGGACGAAATCGCCGAAAAAATGCGGGCCAGTCGCGAAAAGAGGCGAGACGGCATCATGTATCACGTCGGCCGGCCCGGCGAGGACGGGTTCACGAATCGCTGTATCCAGGCCTGGGGCGTGGATGGCCACAACAGCCACACCAACATCTGTTCGAGTGGCGCGCGTGCAGGCTACATGTTCTGGGCTGGGTTTGATCGCCCAAGTCCAGATCACGCCCATGCGCGGGTCATCCTCCTGATTTCCAGCCATCTCGAGACGGGCCACTACTTCAATCCGCATGCCCAGCGGATCATGGAGGCCATGAAGAAGGGGGCCAAGCTGATCACGTTTGATCCGCGGCTGTCGAACACGGCCTCGAAGAGCGACGTATGGCTTCCCACCTGGCCCGGGTCGGAGCAGACGGTTCTCCTGGCAATTGCCAACCACCTCATCCAGACCGGCCGGTACGACCGGGAGTTTGTCCGCAAGTGGATGAACTGGGAGGAGACCCTGGATCACCTTCGGACCAACCCGTTTCCCGAACAGAATCTGGATCTCTCCGCCATTCCTGACCGGGGCGATAAGCCCTATGCGCAGGAAGACTACGAGGTGTTCGAATCAATCCTGAAACAGATCTACGCTGATTTCACGTTCGAGCGAGCGGCCGAGGAATCACAGGTACCGGTTGAGCGCATAAAGGAAGCTGCCGAGTACATCGCCGAATGTGGCGGTCGATTGGCTTCCCACACCTGGCGTTCGGCATCCATTGGCAATCTGGGAGGGTGGCAGGTGGCACGCTGCCTGTTCTTCCTGAATGTCCTGACGGGAAGCATCGGCACCAAAGGTGGCACATCGGCCAATAGCTGGAGCAAATTTGTCCCGAAGCCCTTCGATCAGCCGCCGGCCTTCGAGGCCTGGAATGAGCTGCACCTGCCTCATGAATGGCCCATGGCGTTCTATGAGATGAGTTTCCTCCTGCCTCACTTCCTGGAGGAAGGGCGAGGGGAAATCGACATGTACTTCTCCCGGGTCTACAATCCCATGTGGATCAACCCGGACGGATTCATGTGGCTCAAGGCCCTGAAGGACAAGGAGAAGATGAAGTGTCACGTGGCCATGACGCCCACATGGAACGAGTCGGCGTGGTTTGCTGACTACGTGCTCCCCATGGGCCATGCCGGCGAGCGGCATGACCTGATGAGTCAGGAGACACACTCGGGCCAGTGGGTGGCCTTCCGCCAGCCCGTTCGCCGGGTTGCGGCCGAGCGTTTGGGAAGGCCCGTCAAGTACACGTGGGAGGCCAATCCCGGAGAGGTCTGGGAGGAAAACGAGTTCTGGATTGAGCTCTCGGCACGCATGGATCCCGACGGTGAACTGGGCATCCGGAAGCACTTCGAGAGCCCGTACCGCAAGGGTGAGATCATCACCATTGACGAGTACTATCAGTGGATCTTCGAGAACTCTATTCCTGGCCTGCCTGAGAAGGCGGCTGCCGAGGGCTTGGCGCCGCTGGCGTACATGCGCAAGTACGGAGTGGTCGAGGTACTGGCGGAGAACTATGCACCGTACGCCAAGGCGCTCTCAGACGAGCCGACGCAGGCTGACACCCTCCGGCGCGTTTCCCGAGACGGAAAACGTGTAGGCCTCGAGGTGGATGGAGACAAGGTCGAAGGCTTTGCCACGCCGACTCGGAAGCTTGAGTTCTTCAGCCAGACGCTCAAGGATTGGGGCTGGCCGGAGATCGACTATGTCTTGCCGTGGCCTCTCAAGTCCCATGTTCACCCGTCAAACATTGATAGGGACAAGGGAGAGATGCTGCTCCTCCCCAATTTCCGTTTGCCCACACTGATTCATACTCGTAGTGCAAACGCTAAGTGGCTGTACGAACTGAGCCACAAGAATCCGATCTGGATGCACCCGTCCGATGCGGCCCGGCTGAAGGTGGCGTCTGGGGAACTGGTCCGAGTGACCACTCAGATAGGCTACTTCGTGGACAAGGTGTGGATCACCGAAGGCATCAAGCCCGGTGTGATCGCAATGAGTCACCACCTTGGTCGGTGGCGGCTTGAGGAGGCCAGCGGGGTGAGCCGCGGTTCCTCCAACCTCGTGAAGCTTCACGAGGAGGAAGGCGATGCTCACCGGCTCGAGGTGCTGCATGGAGGCGGGGCTTGGGAGTCCTTTGACCCTGACACAAGTCGCATCTGGTGGGAGGACGTGGGAGTCCACCAGAATCTGACCCATGCGGTCCACCCTGATCCCATATCGGGTGCGCACTGCTGGCTGCAGAAGGCCTACAACGTTCGAAAGGCCGATCCGGGCGACCGGCACGGCGATGTTTGGGTCGACACAGCCAAGTCCATGGAGGCTTACCACGAATGGACGGCACTTACCCGTTCGGCCGTGGATCACTCTCCCGACGGAACCCGACGACCCTATTGGCTCAAGCGGCCATTGAAGCCCGTTATGAAGTCATACGCACTTCCAAAAGAGCCCTTCGGGAGAGGCTCCAAAACCTGATTTTCAAGACGTTTACCCACCAGGCCAATGTCTGAATCCAAGACCCACGATGTGGTCATTATAGGTGGCGGGACCGCCGGTATTACTGTAGCCGCCCGCCTTAGGAAGGCCCGCCCTTCGCTAGATATAGCAATGATCGACCCGTCCGAAAAGCACTACTACCAGCCGCTGTGGACGCTTGTTGGAGGCGGCGTCTATCCGAGTGAAGTGACCGAGCGTTCGGAGTCCAAGCTCATCCCCAAGGGAGTCACCTGGATCAAGGATCACGTCACCAAGATGGAGCCGGATGCCAACCG
>JBLFXH010000126.1:0-9749 GCA_047611125.1 Rhodothermales bacterium | reverse complement strand
CCATCGATGCAAACTCAATCGTGCTTACCATTGGGGAGGGTGACCCTTGCAAGGAGGCGAACTTCTCGATGAGCCAGATTCTTAGCGCAAAGGGCATCAGCCACAACCTTGATATGACGCCTGGATTCGGCCACGACTGGCCATTCTGGCGGGATCTCATTCGCAAACACGTCGCCTGAACAGGACGAGACGAACAGATACTATGGCGAAGAAAAAGAAGCAGCTAGCTCCCAAAACCACCCGCCGGATCGGCATCCTTCGCGGGATGGAGACTACGTTTCCCGACGCCCTGATTCCGTACATCAACGAGACCTACGGACATCTGGGCATCAAGGCCGATTTCGTGATGTTGGACAGCATCACCACGGACTCTGAGCGGGAGTATGACGTTGTCTTGGACCGGATCTCACACGAGGTACCGTTCTACCGCTCGTTCCTGAAATGGACGGCCATCAAGGGCACCTACGTGGTGAACAATCCTTTCTGGTGGAGTGCCGATGACAAGTTCATCGACAACATCATTGCCGAGGAAGCCAAAGTGGCCGTTCCCAGATCGGCTATCCTCCCTCACAAGGTTCACCCGACGAACACTCAGGATGCCTCCTTCCGCAACCTGAAGTATCCCATCAACTGGGATTCCCTGTTCGAGTACGTGGGCTGGCCTGCCTACTTGAAACCCCACGATGGTGGCGGATGGCGCGGTGTCACCCGCTGTGAAACGCCGCAGGATGTGTTCGATGCATACGACGAGTCAGGCGACGATTGCATGATGCTCCAGGAGGGCATTGAGTTCGAGTCCTACTTCCGCTGCTACTGCGTAGGTCAGAAGGAAGTCCGGATCATGCGGTACAACCCGCTCGCCGAGCCGGACCAGCGCTATCATGACGTGCCGACCGAGCCCATCTTCCCGGATCTGTACAAGAAGATCGAGCGGGACGTTCTGGCCATCTGCACGGTGCTGGGCTACGATCTGAATACGGTTGAATTTGCCGTACGTGGCGGAGTCCCCTACGCCATCGACTTCATGAATCCGGCCCCAGACGCGGACTACCACGCCGTTGGGCTTGAGAACTTCGAGTGGATCGTGAAGACCATGGCCGAGTTTCTGGTCAAGAAGGCCCGCCAGACCAACCGGAAGCGTCAGTGGTCTGGCACCATCATAGACTAACGTCCTTCGGAGCGACCCGCGCATGCGTGCTGACATTACACCGGCAATCGCCTACTACCACAGCCTGATCGAGAAGGATCTGGCTGGGGCCGACGAGCAGCTCAAGCAGCTGGTCGGACTTCAGCGCGACCGGCGCGCCATGTTCGGCGACCGGCCGATGTCGCACAGCCTCCGCCCGACGTTTTTGGCGGACACGATGTACTCAGAAGTACAGGACACGGTCTACCTGATTCGACAGGCGGTCCTGCGCATTGCGGCGCGGTTTTTTGCCGACCCTGTTCTTCTCCGCGAGGAACTGGGGCTGCAGGATTGGGAAATCGAACTAGCTTCGATTCCGACCAACGTCATCCGGCTCTCGGCCACGTCCCGGATGGACTCCTTCCTGACCAAGGACTCGTTCAAGTTTGTGGAGATCAACGGGGAGTCCCCCGCCGGAATCGCCTACATCCATGAATTGGCGGCCATCTACAACGAACTGCCGCTCTTCAAGGAGTTTATCAAGCGATATCCGGTCCGGTTCGTGTCGCCGCTCTTCCATACGGTGGACGGACTTCTGCGGGCCTATCACGAGGAATTCGACGGCAAGGAAGAGCGTCCGACGTTCGCCATCGTGGACCACCTGGATGTCCCCACAATCCACGAATTCCACCTGGTCAAGGAGTACCTCGAGCGGGTGGGAATGGATTGCGAGATCTGCGCCCCTCAGGACCTGGAGTGCAAGGACGGGTGGATCTACGCGAACGGCAAGAAGATTGACATCCTGTACCGGCGCCTGCTCATGAACGAGTATTACGCCATGAAGGACGACTGCAAGGCATTCCTCGAGGGCTACAAGGCGCAGAAGACCTGCTACCTGAACACATTCAGGACCAAGCTTGTCCACAAGAAGGCGCTGTTCGCCATTCTGACCAACTCGAAGTACACCGACTTCCTCTCGCCCGAGCAGAAGTACGCCATTGGGGCACACATTCCGTGGACGCGTCTACTGCGCCCCGAGCGAACGTCCTTCCGCGGACTGCCGATTGATCTGGTCGAGTTTGTTCGCGCGAACCGGCAGTTCTTTGTGCTAAAGCCGAACGACGAGTACGGCGGAACTGGCGTCTCCCTTGGTTTCGCCTGCTCCCAGTCCGAGTGGGATGACGCCATTGCTGTCGGAATCCGCGATAGGCACGTGGTGCAGGAGGTGGTGGACATCCACCGCGAGCCGTTTCTCATGAAGTCAGACTCGGATTGGAAGTCTGTGCCGTCTGTCATCGACCTGGACCCGTACCTGAACGGGCCGCTCTTGGGCGGCTGCCTGACTCGAACCTCGGCGACCAACCTGGCCAACGTGACTGCCGGTGGCGGAACGCTGCCGATGTTCATCCTGCGCTACCACTGAGTTCGCAACGGCCCCCGGCCACATCTGACCGAACAACTGATGGCTTTTTTGCCGCTGCGCATAGCCGTAGTCGATCTCTACAATCGCTTCCCCAACGAGGGCATGCGGGCCATCGGCGAGCTTCTGGAGGCGAACGAGCATCTGGCGGGCGAGGCTGGCTTCGAGGTAGAGTACTTCGAGACCCGGTTTGACGGATCGATACCCGACACCTCGTTCGATGTCTACATCTCGACGGGTGGCCCTGGGAGCCCGTTTGATGGGCAGGGTGAGAAGTGGGAAGAGCGCTACTTCACGTGGCTGGATTCTATCCGAGACCACAACACCACGCCCGGCAATACGCCACGTAGCGTGCTGTTCATCTGTCACTCGTTTCAGATGATGGTTCGCCACTTCGGCCTGGGATCCGTGATTCCACGCGGAAGCCGGTCATTCGGAATCTTCCCCGTGCACCCCACCGAGTCCGGTTTGCGCGATCCGCTGTTCGAGGATATCGGTGATCCGTTTTATGCAGCCGATTTCCGGGACTGGCAGGTGGTTCAGCCGAACATGGCGGCCATCGAAGAACTGGGTGGCTCTGTGCTAGCCGTCGAAAAAAGGCGCGACTACGTGCCTCTCGAGCGGGCTGTGATGGCAATTAGGGTCTCGCCGCACCTGGTCGGTGTCCAATTTCATCCCGAGGCCGATCCTCCCGGTATAGGTCGACACTTCCGCAAGCCCACGCTCGAGGACAAGATTGTCATGGAGCATGGCAAGGAGAAGTATGAGCGCATCCTGAAGCGCATGGATGACCCGGCGTTCCTCAAGCGCACGCACGACGCCGTGATCCCGCGATTCCTCCGTGATGCTGTGGCCAATTCCCGTTCGGAACTGGTTGCTGTAGCCCACGGAGCGTAGTGGCCCGCTTCGATAATTCCGAAGAGCCGGACTACGATGTCCTAGTCGAGCAGGTTGTCGACAACGAGGTGCGGCCCATCCACGTGCCGCCCTATCACGTGATCCTGTTCGATGATGACGTGCATACGTACGAGTATGTCATCGAAATGCTCATCGACACCTTTGGGCATTCAATGGAGCGTGCCTTCACCATGGCTCGAAAGGTGGATGCAGCAGGATGGGTGGTGGTCGATACGACCACGCGTGAGCGAGCTGAACTGAAGCGTGACCAGATCCATGCCTACGGTGCGGACTGGCGGATTGAGCACTGTAAGGGATCCATGTCGGCCACGGTGGAAGAGGCGGAATAGCGCTCCCCCGGGGAGGCGCGGGTGAATCCTTTTTAGGGCTTACCCGTCTTGTGTGGGGTAGTTATTGGTTTGCCTATGCGTCCCCTGCTGCTTCTCCTTTTTGTCTTTGTGGCGATTGCTCCTGTCCGGGGTCAATCCTCAGAGGTGGTTGACGCCATCTACCGGGAAGGGACGCAAAGCTCACAGGTTGTAGATCTAGCGCAGTATCTGGCCGACGTGATTGGTCCTCGTCTCACGGCCTCGCCCGGACATGAACGGGCCATTGACTGGGCAATCTCGCAGTTTGATGCCTGGAATATTTCCGCCGGCCGTGAGGCCCAAGGCACGTGGCGAAGTTGGCGTCGTGGCCTGGTCAGCTTGGATATGATTGAGCCGCGGCTTCGGTCTCTGGAGGGCCAGCTGCTGAGCTGGAGTCCGGGCACTACCGGATCTGTAGAGGGCGGCGTGCTGGCACTCCCTGATTTGCGGGGTGCCGATCAGTTTCGAGCCTGGTTGCCGAACGCTAAGGGACAGTTCATTCTGCTTTCGGCCTATGAGCCCACCTGTCGTCCAGCTGATGTCTGGGAGGAATACGGCGGAGCGCAGGCCCGCTCCGAATTTGAGGCGAGGCAGAAGGCCTCCAAGGATGCCTGGCAGGCGCGAGTGGCAAACTTGGGCCTAACCACCCAGGAGATCATTGATGCGCTCGAGGAGGCCGGCGTGGCGGGTTTCTTTACCAACATGTGGACCGGCGAGCGGGGCACCGACCGGATCTTCCCGATGGCCTACGCCTTCCGCGGTGCGATGAATCACACGGCCGCCGCCTTCAACCTCAGCTGCGAGGACTACGGTTTGCTGTTCCGGCTTGCTGAGCGCGGCCAAGGTCCCTTGGTCCGTGCCTATGGTGAGGCTGAAGACCTCGGCGAGACGGCGGCGCACAACGTGGTGGCCGTGATTCCAGGCCGCGAACTGCCGGATGAGTACGTTCTGCTTTCCGCCCACTTTGACGCATGGGACGGGTCCAGCGGGATGACCGACAACGGCACTGGAAGCGTCACGATGATGGAAGCCGCGCGCATTCTCGCGAAGCACTATCCCAATCCCCGTCGCACCATTGTGATCGGCCTCTGGAGCGGTGAAGAGCAGGGACTTAACGGCTCGCGCGCCTATGCCGCGGATCACCCTGAGGTAGTCGCTGGACTGCAGGCGCTGTTCAATCAGGACAACGGGACCGGCCGCATTGCCCGGATCGACATGCAAGGGTTGACCGGTGCACTTCCCCACTTCAAGCGGTGGTTCAATCGCATTCCTCGTGACTTGGTGAAGGGCGTTGAACTCGTTGCCCCCGGCTCACCCGGTCAGGCGGGCAGTGACTATGTCAGTTTCATCTGCGCCGGCGCGCCGGCCTTCAACCTAGCATCCGACGAGTTTGACTACCGGGATGGGACCTGGCACACCAACCGGGACACGTTTGACAAGATCTCGCCGGATGACCTTCGAGACAACGCGACACTGGTCGCGCTTCTGGCCTATCTGGCTGCCGAGGACGAGCGGTTGCCGCGCGCTCGCGACTCCCGGGACGAATGGCCAACGTGCCAGCTTCCCGACCGATCAACGGGCGACCGATTCCGAGAGTAATGTCCGACACTCCACGCAGCCTGCACTTTCGACTCGACTGGGACTACCCTAGCGGCGATTGGCTGAGTGAACAGCTGGGGAGCGTGGACGATCTCGAGGCGCGCGAAGGACTCTTTGGCGAAACTCTCCTTCTGATTGCGGCTCGGCGGCGACGGGTCGAGGCCATCAAGGTGCTGCTCTCGGCCGGGGCCGATCCCGAGGCCACCAACGTCCGTGGCAAAACCGCCTACGCTCACTCCGTTAGGCGCGGATTCTCTGACGTAGCTCAGGTCTTGGTGGCCGCTGGCGCTTCGACCCTGCTGTCACTACCCGACCAGCTTGCCTACGCCTGCTCGAGGGGAGACTTTGCCGGCGCGCGTCGGCTGCTGCGGGAGTACCCCGAAATTGCCTGCACCGGAAACCCCGAGGAAGACCGCCTGCTGGCAGATCTGGCCGGCCGCAATGACAGTGGCGCCGTGGTAATGCTGATCGAGGCTGGCGCCGATCTTTCGGCAACAGCCTTGGACGGTGGAACTGCCCTACATCAGGCCTGCTGGTTTGGGCAACCCAGAACCGCACGGCTCCTGGTTAACGCCGGCGCCCGGCTGGATACATTCGATAACGCACACGAAAGCTCGCCCATCGGATGGGTGACCCACGGCTCCACCAATTCCGGCGGCGCTGCCGAGCGGCAGGACCGATACGTGTCATTGGCCCGGATTCTGACCGGAGCCGGGTGCTCTCTTGAGTATCCGGACGAGCCGGGAGACGCCTACCTGAAGCGGTTGCTAAAGGACGCCTCGCCGGCCGTGGCCACAGTGATAAGAGAGGCCTCGAAAGGTCCCTGACTCAGCCAGGCATGGGCGGCCTCCAGGGTCGGAAACTCCAGCGCAACTACGATACGTGCCTTAGTAGGCGTCTCCCATCGCAAAGTCCTGCTTCCGTTTCATCCACATCCCCCGGGTGAAGTCCGGGAACGCCTGGGGCGCATTGCCGGCCGCAATCGACATCTCTGAAAGCGGCGTTACCGCGCTCCAAGCTGCCGCGTCATAGGCATCCAGCGGGGTCTGCACCTGCGCCTTGCAGGCCTCAATGAAGGCGTGGACCACAAAGAAGTCCATGCCGCCGTGACCAGCTCCCGTGGCGCGTTCCGCGTACCGCTTCCATAGCGGATGGTCGTGCTCCTGGAGCAACGGGGCGGCCTCCTGCCAGGAGTGGGCCGGCTCCATCCCCTCCAAGTAGATGCTCTTGTTGATGTCCATCCAGATCCCTTTGGTCCCCTGCACGCGGAAGCCCAGCGAGTAGGGCCGCGGCAGGTTGGTGTCGTGGCTGACAATAATGGACTCGCCGTTCTGCGTACGAATCACCGTGGTAACGACATCACCCAGCATGAACCGCTGTTTCGCGTTTGGATGGTCTGGTCCCCCCTGAGGATGGTTCACGATGTAGTCATTCAGTCCCCGAGCTTTCGTACTAGTTGATGTTAGGCTGACGAAGCGGTTGCCCCTGTTGATGTCGAGGTACATACCGACCGGGCCCAAGCCATGCGTCGGGTAGACGTCGGCATCGCGGTGGACCGAGTGTGCCGTCCTCCATTTGGATTCACTAAAGCCCTCTTCACCGAACTCCACTCCCGGCCCATAGGCAGACTTCCCATCATTGAGTTTGACGAAACGCAGATCATGCTGGTAACCGCACTCCGTGTGGATGAGCTCACCAAACATGCCCTTCCGGACCATGTTTAGGACAGCCATCACGTCACGCCGGTAGTTCACGTTCTCCAGGATCATCACCGGGACGCCCGTTTCCTCGTGTGTGTTGACCAGGTCCCAGCATTCCTCAAGCGTATTCGCTGCCGAGACTTCCACGCCGGCGTACTTGCCAGCCTTCATGGCTTTCACCGCCATGCGCGTGTGCCATAGCCACGGGGTGGCGATGATGACGGCATCGATGTCTTCGCGCGCCAGCAACTCTTCGAACGCGAAATCGCTGCCGGTGTACTCGGCTGCCTTAGGCCAGCCCGCGTCCGCGATCATCTTGGATGCACGGCCGAGGGCGTCGGGGTCGGTATCACAGATGGCGGTGACGGTGACATCATCCCGTTTCAGCGCCAGGCCAATGTGGGAGCGTCCGCGAAGTCCGGTGCCGATGAACCCGAGGCGCACAGCGTCTGACGGAGTCCTGCGGGTTTGGATGGACGGCGCAGTCTGGGCCTTTGCGGAGCCGGAGACGGTGGCGCCGATTCCGGCGACTGTGGCGGTGGTGATGAACTTGCGTCGGTCCATGGAGCGTACTGGTGTTGAAGAGGTAGTCGAATATCGGTGACAGGGTGGTTGGAATCGACTGGTGGAGAGGCCGACCGTTGCATCTCTCGCGCGAGAGGACTCTAAGTGGAAAGCACCCTCGCAACCATTTGTCTTATCTGTCGGTAAGAAATATGTACCAATCCAGTTTCAGAACATTGTCTTCCTCCAGACTATCATCCAAGGGCCAGGTCGTCATTCCCAAGGAAATACGGGAACGACTAAAGCTAAAACCGGGCGACAGAATCGATTTCAAGATCGAATCGGACGATTCGATTCTCCTTCGGATAGCTCAAGGTGACGTCCGACGCCTCTCCGGTATGCTACATCGAAAGGGGATGAGAGGGCTCAGCATTGAAGAAATAGACGAAGCTATCGGGCAGGCTGTTTGCGAAGAGGATGAAAGGACTAGACACTAACGTTTTGTTACGGTACATCCTCAATGGCGACCGAGGACAGTGGGAAGCCGCCCGGCCCTTGATAGAGACCTTCCTCCACGATGGGTTTTCAGTTCGAGGATCCTGAGGCAATCAGGAATGCCGTCGTGATGTACCGGAGCGAGAAGGGGGATTTTGCCGATTACTTGATCGGTGCTCGCTGTCGCTCCGCCGGTTGCGACTCAGTGGCAACCTTCGACCAGAGCCTGTCTGACTCATCTTCGTTCTTCGAGCCCGTCAATTCCAGTATCGATTAAGCCGTGCTTGACTCTCTATTCCTCCGCGCCCGCGCCAGTCCGCTCCTCTACCGGTTCACATGGCTGAACCGCGTACTTCTGGCAGCAGCGTTCATACCCACGGGGAGCGTCAAACTGATGGGCCAGCGTTTCACGCTGATGGGACCGGAGAGTCCGATCGGAGCCTTCTTTGAGGCGATGTACCAAACTGGGCTCTACTGGCAGTTCATCGGATTCAGTCAAGTGCTCGCAGGAATCCTGCTCCTGATACCGGCGGCCTCCCACCTGGGCGCGGCAATCTTCTTCCCCATCCTGCTGAACATCCTCGTGATCACGATCAGCCTCGGATTTGGCGGCACCCCCCTCTTAGTAGCCCCGATGATGCTGGCCGTGACCTACCTGTGCTGCTGGGATTGGCACCGGTTTAGGCCGCTGTTCACGACGCGGTCTCTGGCAGTTGAAGTGCCAGAATTGCGCCTGGAGAAATGGGAGAAGGTGGGCTTCTTCGTGTTCGCCTTCTCGCTGATGAACTTCTTTGGCGTGACCCGGAGCTTTTTCCCGACGGAATTGGCGGGAGTGTTCCTGATTACAGGGCTTGGGGCGGGCGTGCTAACGCTTGGACGGTTCGTCTGGCTTGCGAAAAGCGGACGATTGCCTGAAGCCGGTTCCCGCCGGGCGAATCTCTATTTCTCGTAGAGACCGAGTACGATGAGCTTCCTGGACATGTGGTCCGAGCGTGTTTGACGAAGGAGAGGCAGGGGACGTCCTCGCACATTGGCTGGCCGGCGACGCCTACCGCAAAACTACGAGCAGGCTCCAGAACTCCAAACACGTTGGGTGCCCGGAGCACCCCGACGATCAAGCGACTTGGACGGTCAGTGCTCTCGGAATATGTTCTGCGGTCCCAGCAAGCATCCCCTACCTTTTGGAAGCACCACACCCTCCCTCCCCCTAAATGCAGCTATCTGGAATCGACTGGGCCATTATGGCCGTCTACTTCGCACTCTCCCTGATCGTGGGAATCGCAGTGGCCCGCAAGTCCGGCAAGAACTTCGATTCGTTCTTCCTCGCTGGCCGCTCGCTGCCCTGGTGGCTGCTGGGCATCTCGATGGTAGCGACCACATTCTCCACGGATACGCCGAACCTTGTCACGGACATAGTTCGGTCGACCGGCACGTTCGGTAACTGGACATGGTGGGCGTTCCTGCTCACCGGCCTCTTTACGGTATTCCTTTACGCCAAGCTCTGGCGACGGTCTGGCGTGCTGACAGACGTAGAGTTCTACGAGCTTCGCTATTCCGGGAAGATGGCGGCGTTCCTGCGCCTATTCCGGGCGGCCTACCTCGGCATTCTGTTCAACGTGTTGGTCATGGCCTCAGTCACC
>JBLFXH010000125.1:0-9759 GCA_047611125.1 Rhodothermales bacterium | reverse complement strand
AGGGTTGCTGGCATCGGTGCCCAGCCTCGTTGGTCCCGTGGCCCGATTGACGGGTATCGATGGATCGGTGCCGTCCGGCGTGGACCGTCCATCCGGCTGCGCGTTTCATCCGCGGTGCGGTTTCGCGGAGGACATCTGCCTGGAACGCGCGCCCGACACCGAGGAGGCCGCGACCGGTCATCTGGTACGGTGCCACCGGCACGAGAAACTGGCACAGGACACGCCGGAGGTGCACCGTGGCATTAGTTGAGGCCAGAGGACTCAAGAAGGACTTTGATGCGCCGGGTCGGGGACGAAAAGTCACCGCAGTGGACGATGTCAGCCTTCTCGTTGAGGCAGGGGAGGTGGTGGGTCTTGTTGGCGAGTCGGGGTCGGGTAAGAGCACGGTTGGCCGTCTGCTCTTAAGACTACTGGAGCCCACCGCGGGCGAGATCCGGTTCCGGGGCCAAGACATCGGCAGGTTGGAGGGCGAGGCACTGCGGCCCTTTCGGCGCCACATGCAGATGGTATTTCAGGACCCGTACGCCAGCCTCAACGGCCGCATGCGTGTCCGCGAGATTCTAGAGGAGCCGCTTCGGGTGCACCGGGTGCCCCGCGTTGAGTGGGCGGACCGAATCGAAGAGCTTCTGCGAACGGTTGGTCTTGGGACAGAGGTAGTCTCTCGTTTTCCCCACGAGTTCTCTGGAGGACAGCGCCAGCGAATAGGGATTGCCCGCGCTCTCGCGGTGGAGCCATCCTTCATTGTGGCCGACGAGCCCGTCTCTTCTCTGGACGTGAGCGTTCAAGCCCAGGTGCTAAACCTCCTGGCCGACCTGAGAGGGCGGTTGGGGCTGGCGATGCTCTTCATTGCGCACGATCTGGCGGTTGTGAGGCATGTTGCCGACCGTGTGCTTGTGATGTATCTCGGGCGCATTGTGGAGGAGGCGGAGGCCCACATGCTCTTCGCCAATCCCGTGCATCCCTACACCGAGGCCCTGCTTTCAGCAGCCCCAGTCCCTGAAGTGGGCGTCCGGCGCGACCGCATCGTCCTCCAGGGAGATATTCCAAGTCCCATGGCGATTCCGTCCGGGTGCGCGTTCCGGTCGCGGTGTCACCTGGCTGAACCCCGATGCGCAGAGGAGCGTCCGCCATTGGAAGAGGTCAATCCGGGGCACTGGAAAGCATGCTGGGTCAGGTAGCGGGTTGACGGCCACTCTCGAGCACTGTCTTGAGCGGGCATGGAATACCAACTCTGTCGTCTCGGGACATTTTGACCGCCCTTGCGGTTCGCGTCCTACAACCGCACCGGTCCATGTATCGCTACTACACCATTCTTGGCCTGTTTATACTGACCGCGTCGGGCCCGGTGGCCCTGCAAGCGGCCGTTCCGGACACCACGAGCACCCGCGCCCGTTTTCAGGAGATCATGGCCCTCGCCGACGCGGAGGGCCTCGCGTCCAGACCTGTCGGGGAAATCATGGTGCGACTCGGCAAACAGTTTCTCGGACGTCCTTATGTGGCCGGTCCGCTTGACGGGTTCGGAAAGGAGGTCGTAGTTGCGCGGCTAGATGCCTTTGACTGCTTCACCTATGTGGAGGCCGTACTCGCCATGGCACGCGGTGTGGCGCGGGGAGACACGACGTTCGCGGGCTACTTGGCGCGTACCGAAGAGCAGCGCTACCGGAAAGGCAAGGCTGGAGGGTATTGCAGTCGACTTCACTACTTCACGGAGTGGGTGCAAGCAAACCAGCAGCGCGGGCTCGTTCAAGATGTCACCGATGCGGTCGGTGGCCAGCCATTCGAAAAGACTTACGGATTCATGACCGCCCACCGCGACGCGTACCCAGCCCTGGCGTCAGACAGTGAGTTTCAGTGCATTGCCGACGTCGAGGCCTCGCTCAACGAAGATGTCCGGCTGTTTTTTATTCCCCAGGAGGAGATCGCCGGGAGTTATGACCGGCTACTTCCGGGCGATCTGATTGCGACGGTGACCAACATTGCGGGGCTCGACGTGACCCACACGGGGCTGGTCTATCGCAACGAGGACGGGTCAACGGGTCTCCTGCATGCGTCGACTTCAGGGGGTGTGAAGGTGTCACCGGATCTCCAGCAGTACGTGCTGGCGGTCAAGGCACAGGTGGGGATTCTGGTGGCGCGGGCTGAGGACTAATCTGGCCTCGGGCAGGCTAACCCACCGATTGAACGCCGGTGACGTCTAGCGACAGGCCCACGCGCTGGATGATAGCCTCCAACTCGGCCTCTCCGCGGGCGTCCAGCAGCCGTCCTGGCGCTCGAAGAAAGGAGGAGGCGATAATGCCGCGACGCCTGAAGATGAACTTGCGAAAGGCGAGTCCGATTTTCGGTTGGAACTCATAGCGAATCAGCGTAGCGTATCGATCAAAAATGGCCGCCGCCCGATCGGTATCGCCGTCCCGGAAGGCTTGATATACCGCAACAAGGACCTCCGGAAACGCAAACCCGGTCATGATGCCGTTGGCCCCTCGCTGCAGTTCCTCCAGGAAGTACTCGCCGCCGAGGCCCCCGAAGATTCCGATCTGCCCATCGGCCTTCTCGTAGATCTCGGACAGCTTGGACAGCACCGGTAGTTCCTCAAGCTTCACGTATTGGACTCCCGGTATTTCGCGTGCCATTCGGGCGATCAACTCAGCCGAGAGCGTGGTCACAAATGACTCAGGGAAGTCGTGAATGATCACCGGGATGTCGAGCCGCGAAGCAACCTCGGCGAAATAGTCAAAAAGGACGCCGTCGTGCTGGACGCCGATGGGTGCGACGAAGACAGCGGACGCGCCCAGTTCCTGTGCCTCAAGCCCCTGTTCGATAGCTCCGGCGGCTCCAAAGGCTCGGATGCCGCACCAGATGGGCACTCTGCCCGCCACTTGCTCAACCGTTGTGGACACAATCTCGCGACGCTCGGAGAGGGCTAGCTTGTGTGCTTCACCCATGAATCCAAGGATGGAAAGGCCGTGTACGCCCGCCTCCAGTTCGAAGTCCACGAGGCGCCTGAGGCTGTCTGAATCGACAAGGCCGGTCTCGGAGAATGGGGTCGGGAGAATGGGCAGTACGCCTTCGAATTGCATGGCCTATCAGTTTGAGGGTCTAACGAAACTACCGGATCCGGGAGGGCCGACTACGCTGTCGCCGTCGAATACTTGACGGCCGGCCACCCACGTACCCGATACGCGGCCCCGAACCGGACGGCCCTGGTAGGCGCTCCATCCACTGGGGCACTGCAGCCGGTTTTCGTCCATTGTCCAGTCGGCAGCCGGATCAAGCACTGCAAAATCAGCATCCCTGCCCACGGCCAGGCGTCCCTTGTTGGCCAGGCCGTAGATGTCGGCTGGTCCAGAGCACAGAACTTCCAGAAATCGATCGAGCGAGAGCCGACCCTTGGCGACGCCCTCCGAATAAAGCAGGGTCCCCAGACTCTCAGCGCCAGAGAGTCCCGCCCAAGCGTCGAAGACGTTGTCCTTGTCCTTCACGGCGGGTGGGTAGGGTGAATGGTCGGAGGTGACGATATCGATGCGCCCGTCGGCAAGCATTAGCCAGAGGGCCTCCGCCGCCTCAGGGGTGCGGAGAGGCGGATTGCATTTGGCGCGGCTGCCAAGTACCTCGAAGGCCGACTCGTCCAATAGCAGGTACTGGAGGCAGGTCTCCCCGGTTGCCTTCACGCCAGTTGACCGGTGCCAGTTGATGAGGTCGAAGGTTCGTGGCACAGTCCCATGGACAATATGGACTCGGGCGCCGGTGGCGTGGGCGAATTCCAACAGTCGTCCGGTAGCCTCCGTCTCGGCCACCGGGGGCCGGCTCCGCGCGTGATCGACGGGTACTGGTCGACGCTGTGCAAGGATGGCGGCGGCGGCCCGATCAACGATGTCCTGGTTTTCCTGATGGGCGGCAGCGGGAAGTCCCGTCTCGGCAATCAGCCGGAAGGCCGCCACTAATTGCCCATCCGGTACTCTTGGAAACCGATCGTCGTCCACGTGAACGGTGGAGGCCTTGAACCCCGCAGCTCCGGCTTCGGCCAGCGCCGCAATCTGTGTGAGGGGTCCGGAAGGAGGGAAGGTGGCCCAGAGCGCCACGTTGACGATGGCGTCACGGTTGACGTCGTCGATCTTGGTCCGTAGTGCCTCGGCTGTTCGTACGGGTCGGGAGGGCCGATCGAACGGCATGTCGATGATGGTGGTCGTTCCACCGGCGGCTGCTGACCTGGTGGCTGCAGTGATGCCCTCCTTCGGGTTCGACCGCGTGTGAACGTGGGCGTCCACAAACCCCGGCAATACCAATTGATCGCCTACATCTACATGGGCCCTGCCGAGAAGGGGCTCCGCTCCGATGGCAGCGATGCGCCCCGCGCGGATCCCCATCCAGCCGGACCGCAGCACGCCTGATGGGAGTGCCAGGTCTCCATGAACCGTCAGGTCGAAATCAGCCATAGCTTCCACTATCTTGGGGTGCGTCCGCCGGACAAACCTTGCGTAATCTTGAAGGGAGAGTGCTACCCCAATCTAACAGAAGTTGGCGGGGTCCGGCACACAAGGAAAACGGATTCTCGCTGCGTTCTCGAACCCCCGACGCAGTGGGGGATTTGGGGGGACAACCAATCGCCCGCCCGACAGCCCGCCTGATGAACATTCTCACCGTTGAGGGACTGAACAAGAGCTTTGGCATGAAGCCACTGCTGGACACTGTCACATTTGGACTCGGTGACGACGAGAAGATGGGACTCATCGGGGCCAACGGCTCCGGTAAGACCACGCTCATGCGGATCATCTCCGGCCAGGAAACGGCCGATGGCGGCAGGGTGATGATTCCTTCTGCATCCAGGGTGGCGTTTCTGCCGCAGAATCCGGAGTTCGATCCTGAGCACACAGTTCTCGACGCAGTATTCGATCAAGGCGACCCAACGCTACGATTGCTTCACGACTACGAGGAAGCGTCGCACAAACTTGGCGAGGGGGATCAGTCAGTTCTCGATCGCCTGGGTGACTTGAGTCATCAGCTGGACGTGACCGGCGGCTGGGATCGCGAAGCGGGGGCCATGGCAATTCTCGATCGCCTGGGCCTGGAGGACTTCACCGCCCGAGTCGGGACGCTATCCGGAGGCCAGCGAAAGCGTGTAGCGCTTGCCCGCGCGTTGTTGCTACAGCCGGATCTGCTGCTCTTGGATGAGCCCACAAACCATCTGGACACCGAGACCATTTCGTGGCTGGAGACCTATCTGGCCAGATATCCCGGCGCATTGCTGTTGGTTACCCATGATCGCTACTTCCTGGACCGGGTTACCAATCGGATGTTGGAGGTCCACCCGGAGGGCGTGACCAAGTACGAAGGCAACTACACGCGGTACTTGGAGCTCAAGGAAGAGGCGGAACGGCTGGCCGATGCCACCGAGCGCACTCGACAGAACCTGGCTCGACGGGAACTGGCTTGGCTGCGGCGCGGCCCGAAGGCCCGGACCTCAAAGGCCAAGTATCGGGTCGAGCGCGCACAGGCACTGCAGGAGGGAGGGAAGTCAGGCCCAGATGCCACCTTGGCGATGACGGCGGCCTCCACACGCCTCGGGAAGAAGGTAGTGGAGTTGGATCGGGTCTCGAAGTCCTTCGACGGCGTGCAGGTAGTCCCCGAGTTCTCACGACTCTTCACGCGCGATGACCGGATCGGCATCATCGGGCCGAATGGATCTGGAAAGACCACGCTGCTTGAGATGATCGCCGGCAATCTCGTCCCGGACACGGGCACAATCGAGCTCGGGCCGACCGTAGCCATCGGCTACTTCGATCAAGAGGGGCGGCCCTTGAACGACTCGCTGCGAGTAATCGACACCGTGACCGAGATCGCCGAGAGCGTTCGGACCGCGGATGGCTCGCTTATCTCGGCCAGTCAGATGTTGGAGCGATTTCTTTTTACGCCGGCCGTGCAGTACACGCCGGTAGCCAAGCTATCAGGTGGGGAGCGGCGGCGATTGCACCTGCTTCTGGTTCTGATGTCGGCTCCGAATATCCTGCTTCTGGACGAGCCGACGAACGACCTCGACATCCCTACGCTCGCTGCGCTGGAGGAGTACCTCGACTCGTTTGCAGGGGTCCTGATCGCCGTCTCGCATGATCGCTGGTTCCTGGACCGGACCGTGGATCACATTCTTCGGTTTGACGCGGAAGGCGCCATTCGCGAGTATCCCGGGGACTACTCAGCCTATCTTGAGCGGGAGGCCCGGGACGCGGCCGAAGCGGAGGCCGAGAGGAAACCGGCACGCGCCGCTACGAAGTCGGTGGCCGCGGCGCCCAAGAAGGTGAAGACTACGCTCTCCTACCAGGAAAAACGCGAACTAACGGAGATTGAGAAGCGCATAGAGGCGGCAGAAGAGCGGAAAGCTGAGATCGAGGTCAAGCTAGCGGCAAACCCCGGTGATTTTGAGGCTGTGGCTGCCTTGTCCGAGGAGATCGGGCTGGTGACATCGCAAATGGAGCTGGACATGGAGCGCTGGGCCGAATTGTCGGAGCGTGCCTGACCGGCGACCATCTAGTCGTCCTGCCTCGCCGCGGCGGCCTCGCCAATGGCACGGTTGAATCTCTCCTGAATGGCCGTCTCAGCTTCATCTCGTGCCGCCGCTAGTTCGGCAATCGCCTCTTCCATCTGGTCAGCGGGGATTGAAGCAAGTGGCTCCAGATCCTGAAGGCTGGTAAGGGCATCGACATACCAGTTGTCCCAAGCCTCGATAATTTGCCTCTGAATTTCGGCCGATTTCCCGGAAGCTGCCTCCGTTAAGCTTAGGCGGGCCTCTACATCGATTCGGTCCAGGCCCGCCTTACGGACTTCCGCCAGAATTCCGGAGGCAGTTTCGTCGGTAGCAGTGACCAAGCCTAGTGCGGCCACGAGCGCGGTGCGGCCGACATTGCTCAACTCGTCGGCCGAGACCTTGTCAATTCGATCCTGGTCCGTGTGATAGAACTGATCGGTGAAGTGCCAGAAGAGGACACCCGGAATGTCGGCTCTCAGAAAGGGTACATGATCACTCCCGCCCTCGAACGGGTTCGAACCGACGAGCCAATCCGTGCTCTGAGCCGTCTCTCTCGCCCGGTTTAGGACATAGTCATTGAGGTAGTGCGGCATCATGTCCTCGAGTGTGAGCGGTCGGCCGCCCCACTCCGAGTGCTTATCGTCACCTCGGGTCCAGATGGCCGAAGGGTCGGGCATCTTTTCGATCAGGAAGGTGCCACCCGTGATAGCCGTGTTCTCTCCAACCATGTCGAGGGACAGGCCCCACTTGATTCCGTCCGCCCGGACAGAATCCTGCTCGATGTACCGGGCTGTGGAGCGGATCTCCAGTCCCCACAGAAAGGTGATGGTTCGATCGGCCTCAACCTCGTTCTCCTGAACCATCTGAGCCGCCACGCGGGCCATCTCGAGCTGTGCGCCGACGCCCGAGGCGTTGTCGTTGGCTCCTGGCTCCTGAACGTGTGCACTGAACACAAACCGCTCCTCGGGCGCGCGCTGTCCCCGGACTTCCGCAACCACCGTCAGTTCGTCGGCATCCGGTGTCCACCTGACATCCGTCTCCACTCGGACTGACACAGACCCGGCATCGAGCGCCGTGCGAATTCTCTGTTGAGCGTCGAAGGAGAGTGAAACTGCCCAACCAGGCTGTTCGGAATACGAAACCGAACCGAACTGGATGGAGTGGCGGTTCTTCTCTGGGAGGAGGTAGTCTGGCAGCGAGTAGCCGAGGGTGCCCACGACGTCGCACTCTGCGAACCGCCGGGCAAGCCGCCCCGCGCTCTGATTTCCTAAGACGATGCGGCCATCGACCTCTGTGCACGGGACGTCATCCCGGGAGCCCACGTCAACTAGGCCCGCAGTCACGCCGCCATCCGGCGTCGAGTGCGACATCCGCGCTAGCATGTTGCGATTGGTTTCGAAGTTCAGAATCTCATCGCCGCCGACAATCTGCACGGAGGCAGCAAGCGGCTCCCAGGCCGGGGTATCCATCGGATAGCGCTCGATGCGGTAGATCAGCGGGCCCTCAGTGCCGGACCCATCTTCCAGCACAAACCCAGCCGACCCCAACTCCGCGGCAATGTGGTGTATGGAAGCATCGAAGCCCCGATTACCGGGCCAGCGAACAAACTGATCCATGAACGCAACGGTATCGAAGGCACGCTGGCCCGAGAACCGATCCGCCACTCGATCAGACAGTTCATGAGTCACTGGCGAAAACCCGCTCAGTCCTCCTGACGGGGTGCAGGAGGCAAGAAGGAACGCCGTGGACAGCAGCCAAAGATGAGAGGCTCGATTCATGGTGCTTCAGGGGGGTCTGTTAGAGAGCGAAGAACGCCAGCCATCAGGTGTCCGAGGTCGATGACGGGGACTGCTATGGACTTCCGGACTGCATCGAGGGCGGTTTCGGGCATACCGACGTAGTCGAAAACTACGGCCTGTGCTAGGCCGGCGTGCCGTTGAATAAATTCTGCCAGATCCTCCACCTGAGGGGGAAAGACCCAAACATCAACCGCGAATCCAGCCCCACGCCACTTGACTTCAGCGGGCTGTCTTTGGGCTTCAATTGGGACCAGGACCAGGAGGCGGTGCAGACCCATGTTCTCAAGGGCCGCAACGGCAAGTCGGAACGGATGGAGAAGAGGGACGCTGGATCTAAGCGATCGGAATGGTCCAGCGCACAGGAGCGCGATGACCGAGGCGCCCTCCCGCTCGAGATCGTCAATATGTTGCTGAAGCCGCGGCGAAAGATGGGGTTCATCCACCACGACGATTCGTCCGTCTGACAGTCGCGTGCGGAGCGGGAAAACCGGCTCGTCTCCCGGTGGCGGCACCGGCAGAGCGCCTGGGAGGTCCAGAGCGCCGCGCACGAAATCCGCCGGCACGCCCAAAACCGTCTCCAGATCGGGTCTCGGAGTCTGACCTATGACAAGGGCTCCAATTCGCATCAGTGAAAAATGGCGAAGCCATCAATGGATGGTCTCCATCCTCTGAGGTCCCCGGAAACCGAAAAGATGCGGGCGGGGCTGTACAAAAATATCCAGGGTGCGTCCGCATTGAGCAAGTGAAACGCCTGGCGGTACAACTCACCCCGCGCGCGCACATCGGGGGTGGCCCTGGCCGTATCCACAAGAGCATCAAGCTTGGGGTTTGTATACCCCTGCCACCACGGTCCGCGGTGTCCTGAGTGGAATTTCTCCCAGAGGATCCTGAAGGTGCTGGATGGACTGGAATCGAAGCAGGCCGCGTCGTGGATGTGCCCATCCCGGACACGCAGCGCGTAGGCCGGGCGATCCTCGTGCACCCTGGTCGAAACGTGGACGCCCGCCATCGACCACATCTCGGTGAGTCGTGCAGCCAGGTGACGTGACTCGTCAGGAAGTCTCGCGGGTACGTCAAGCGTCACCACGGGCTCCTGCCCGCTCAGCTCGATCAAGCTCCGGGCCTTGTCGAGATTGAAACCGTAGGGCTCAAGCCCCGGATCGAAACCCAAGTGACGTTCCGTCCACGGTCCGGCCACAGGGACCGCCGCCCCGCCAACCGCAGAACTAATCAGCGAGGGCACGTCGGTGGCCCAGTTCAGTGCCTGCCGAAGCGGCGTAGACGAGCACGGTCCCTCGGCCAGATTGCAAAGGAACGTGGTGCACACGGTGGTGGCCGCCCGGACCTCGCCAGCGACTCCAGGGACCACGTCCGCGGCGATATCCACGTCTGCGTTGGCACGCTCATCGGGGTCTGAAATGCCCAAGAAGTCTATTCGCGCTG
>JBLFXH010000124.1:0-9776 GCA_047611125.1 Rhodothermales bacterium | reverse complement strand
AGGACCTGCAGAACGAGACGCGGGCATGAGTGCAGGTATTAACGAGGCCCTAAAGGTCATTGCCTCCGGCGAAACGCTCTCCGATGAGCAGGCCGCCGGTGCCATGCATCTCCTGCTCAAGGGTGAGTCCACCCCTGAGCAAACTGCCGGCCTTCTGATGGGCCTCCGCGGACGTGGAGAGACGATTGACGAACTCACCGCCTTTACGCGTGTGATGCGCGAGTACGCCGTGCCGGTTCAGGTGGATGACCCAGCGGCCATTGATGTGGTGGGCACCGGCGGTGACGGCAGCGGGACCTTCAATATCTCGACCACCACCATGTTCGTCTGTGCGGGTGCCGGTGCGACCGTCGCTAAGCATGGCAACCGGTCGGTCTCGTCCAAGTGCGGATCGGCCGACGTTCTTCGTGAGCTGGGTGTCTTCGTTGATCTGCCGGCCACGGAGGTGGGAAACTGCATTCGGGATGCGGGCCTGGGCTTCATGTTCGCTCCCCTGTTTCACCCGGCGCTTCGCTTCGTTATGCCTGTGCGCCGGGCGCTGGCCGTGCGGACCTTCTTCAATATTCTGGGCCCACTTTGCAACCCGGCAGGCGTCCGTCGAGGCCTCTTCGGGGCGTTCGACCCAGATGTGGCCGATACCATGGGGACCATCCTCGGACGACTCGGAGCCGAGCGGACTTTCACCGTTCACTCGGAGGACGGCCTGGACGAACTCTCGATTGCGGGACGCACGCGGGTGCGTTTCAACGAAGGCACACTTGAACCCCGCGAGTCGCAGGTCATGCCCGAAGATCTTGGGCTCAAGCGGGCTCCCCTGTCATCCATCCAGGGAGGAGACGCAACCGTGAACGCCGCAATCATCCGGGACCTTCTTGGCGGCGGAAAGGGCGCCCATCGGGATGTAGTCATCCTGAACGCGGCCTACGGCCTGGTCGCGGCTGGAATCGCGGGCACACCATTGGAGGGTGCCACATTGGCCGCGGAGAGTATTGATTCCGGGGCCGCCGGGCGCAGCCTCGAGGCCATGGTGACGGCCAGCCACGACCACAAGCCGGCGAGCGCATGAGTGCCATCGCCCAACTTCGCTGAACCATGATCACCATTCTGGATGAACTGGTTTTGGGTGCCCGGTCCGAGGCTGCGCGCCGGCGCAAGCAAATCAGCGCCCGCGAGTTGGAGAGTCGGTTTCGCCCGGACAGGCGGTCGCTTGTTGAAGCATTAAGAGCAGACGGACTTTCAGTGATCGCAGAGGCCAAGAAGGCATCGCCTTCCCAGGGCGTGATCAGGGAGCAGTTCGAGGCGGGACCGATTGCCGAGATGTACGAGGAGGCGGGTGCGGCGGGCGTCTCCGTCCTGACGGAACCGTTGCAGTTTCAGGGTGCACTGGAATACCTCACCGAGGCGCGGAGTTGCTGCAGCCTGCCACTGCTCCGGAAGGACTTCATTGTCGAAGAGTATCAGCTACTCGAAGCCAGGGCCTACGGGGCAGATGCTGTACTTCTGATTGCTACCGTGCTGGAACGCGCGCATCTGACGGATCTGCTGCAGGCTGCCCGTGACCTGGAGTTGGAATGCCTGGTTGAATTGTACGATGCCAACGAGCTTGATAGGATCGATTTTGACTTGGTCGAGATCCTCGGGGCTAACAACCGGGACCTGCGCACATTCGAAGTGGATAGGACGCATGCACCCCGCGTACTGGCTCACGCCCCAGACCACGTTGTTACCGTAGCCGAGAGTGGCCTTCGCACTGCAGAGGATCTGGCGGATGTCCACGCGGCCGGCATTGACGCGGTCCTGATCGGAGAGGCCTTCATGAGAGCAGAGCATCCGGGCCAGGCGCTGCGAGACCTATTGGAACAGACCCACGAACTGACAGACCAGAGGGAATCCGAGTGAGTACACGGATCAAGATCTGCGGCATCACGAACCTAGCTGATGCCCGCTACGCCGCCGGCGCAGGGGCTGATTACCTGGGGTTCATCCTGCACCCCGGCAGCCCACGATTTGTGGGCGCGGAGATGGTACGCGACATCGGCGAGTGGCTGTACGGCCCCAAGACCGTCGGCGTCTTTGTGAATGCCTCTCGAGATGCGATTCTCGAAGCCGTAGCCACAGCGGGGTTTGACCTGGTTCAACTCCATGGCGACGAATCCCCGGAGGACTGCGCTGCTCTCGACATGCCGGTCATCAAGGCGGTTCACATTGGGGGCAATGGACCCGCGGCGGCCAATACAGCCGACGAGCTCATGGCTCTGGCCGTGCGCTATGAAAACTCCGCAGCCTACCTCTTGTTGGACACGGCTCGCGATGGCCTGTCCGGTGGTACTGGCGAGGCCTTTGAATGGGCCATCGTACCGGACCTGCCCCTGCCCGTATTCGTGGCTGGCGGACTGACCGCTGAGAATGTCGGAGAGGCCATCCGAACCTGTCATCCCTATGCAGTCGATTCGTCTAGCGGCGTGGAAGAAGCGCCGGGACGCAAGGACTTTGAGCTCATAGACGCGTTCGCGGAGGCCGTCCGCGCTGCCGCCACCGCCGCCCAGAAACCGGCACAGAGACCGACTGACTGACATGATTTCGATTCTGGATACACCCTCAGAGACCGGTCGATTCGGCGACTATGGGGGGATTTTCTTACCGGAGATCCTCGTCCCAGCCGTCCAAGAACTCCTCGCCGCCTATCGGGCCGCCCAGATGGACCCCGCCTTTCAGGCCGAGCTGGATCACCTGCTCCAACACTATGTGGGCCGTCCGACTCCGCTATCATTCGCCAACCGGCTCACCGACGAACTGGGCGGGCCGCGCATCTACCTAAAGCGGGAAGACCTCTGCCACACCGGGGCGCACAAGATCAACAACACCATCGGCCAGATTCTGCTGGCCCGAAGGATGGGGAAAACCCGCATCATTGCGGAGACCGGCGCGGGCCAGCATGGCGTTGCCACAGCTACCGTCTGCGCCAAGTTCGGGCTGGAGTGCATCGTCTTCATGGGCGCCGAGGACATCGAGCGTCAGAACCTGAACGTCCTTCGCATGCAGCTCCTCGGAGCAGAGGTCAGGCCCGCAACAAGTGGAAGTCAGACCCTGAAGGACGCCACGAACGAGGCGATTCGCGACTGGGTTACAAACGTTCAAGACACCTTCTACATCATCGGCTCCGTGGTGGGACCCCATCCTTATCCTATGCTGGTCCGGGACTTTCACCGCGTCATCGGCGAGGAAACCCGCGAGCAACTTCAGAAGGCCGAGGGGCGGGGCCCTGACGCGCTGGTGGCTTGTGTGGGCGGAGGCTCCAACGCAATGGGCCTATTCTATCCGTTCCTGAATGACGAAGGAGTGGCCATCTACGGCGTAGAGGCAGCAGGCGAGGGCTTGGATGGCAGACATGCCGCCACTCTCACCCTGGGCTCACCGGGAATCCTGCACGGTGCGATGAGTTATTTACTGCAGGATGAAGACGGGCAAATCGAACTGGCGCACTCCGTTTCAGCCGGACTCGACTATCCAGGCGTCGGCCCTGAGCACGCCTTTCTGAAGGACGCCGGACGCGTGACCTATGTCTCGGCTACCGATGACGAGGCGTTGGAAGGCGTGAAACTGCTCTCGCGAACCGAGGGAATCATCCCGGCGCTGGAGACAGCGCACGCCATCGCTTACCTCCCGAAGCTGGCTCAAACCATGAGCCCCGACCAAATTGTCGTGCTGAATTGCAGCGGGCGCGGAGACAAGGATATGGGCACAATATCCCAGTACCTGTGATGGAATCCCGACTCACTACCCGAATCCGCCAGACGGTGACCGCGGGCTCCAAAGCGATGGGCATCTTTGTCACGAGTGGATTCCCGAATCCCAACGTGACGCTGGAAATCCTGAATGCCATCGATGCGGGAGGTGCGGACTTCATCGAACTGGGAATGCCCTTCAGCGATCCGCTGGCCGAGGGCCTGCCCATACAGCAGTCCAGCGAACGTGCACTCGCGGCCGGGGCCTCGATGAAAACGACCATGGAGGCAGCCCGGCGCTTTCGGGCCGGCAGCGACACGCCCCTCCTCCTGATGGGCTACCTGAATCCGGTAATCCGCTTCGGCGTCAGCAACTTTTTCCAGACTGCGGCCTCTTGTGGGGTAGACGGCGTTATTCTGCCCGACCTCCCGCCGTCCGAGCGACCTTTGGTTGCAAGCGCGGCGGAAGCAGCCGGAGTGGATGTGGTCCAGTTGATTGCACCCAATACGTCGGATGAACGGATTCGCCTGGTCGATGACGTCTCGTCCGGCTTCGTATATGCTGTGTCGGTCACGGGACTCACTGGAACCGGACACGGACAAAGTGACGCCGTCAACCAGTATCTCCGGAAGGCCCGGGCGCTGGTCACTCGAAATCCGCTCTTGGTGGGCTTTGGGATTTCTACTCACGAAGATGCCAAGCGACTCTGCCAGCACACCGATGGGTTCATTGTGGGATCAGCGGTGATCCGCAAGGTGGGTGCCCTGTATGGCGATTCGTCCCTCACCTCGGCCGAGCGTGCAGCTGCACTCTCGCGATTTATACGTGACCTGAAGCAAACCAAGGCATCTTCGCGTTAGCCCAATCCGAAAACCTTTTGGTATGAGACACACCGTATTTCTTCTGCTGGTACTGATTCTGTTCGGGACGGGCTGCGAGGCTCTGGACATCCGTCCTCGCGCGGTAGGTCGCGAGGGCGACATTATCGTGGTCACCGACTCAGCGAGCTGGAATGGAGAGTTGGGCGATGCCCTCCGCGGCGAGTTGTCTCCGTACATCGGAACGCTCCCGGCACCGGAGCGGATGTTCACGCTGCGCCGGATGGGAATCGTGAATCAACGATCCTTGAAGCTCCTGCGCAAGCAGAAGAATGTGATCTTCGCCGCCCCGCTAAGCGACTCCACGCGCGAGTCTCGGTTCATGCAGCAAATCCTGGATGCCGAGGCCACCGAGGCCGTCAATATTGGTGGGACAGTGGCCATCGTCGGACGACGTGATGAATTTGCTCAGGCGCAGCAGGTCTACTACCTGATTGGCCGCGATGCCAAATCCATCGCAGAGACGGTTCGCGAGAATGCCGAGGGCATGAGGTACAACTTCAACACCATCACGCGCCAGCGACTACAGATCGAGATGTTCAAGAAGGGTCGCCAGTTCGAAATGGAGCAGAGGCTTCTGGACACCCACTCGTTCGCTGTCAATGCCCAGCACGACTTCGTAGTCGCCGTCGACACTACCAACTTCGTCTGGATGCGTCGGCTGATCAGCAGCGACTCCTGGAGGAGCTTCTTTGTGTGGTACACCGATGATCTCAGTCCAGCCGACCTTGATGTGGAATGGGCTCTGGCTGTTCGGGATCGCCTGACGCAGGCCTACGTCCAGGGGAATCTTGGAGGACACGTTGAGGTCGATATGAGACGGACTCTCGAATCTGAGAACATCGATTTCATGGGCCGTTTCGGATACGAGATCCGCGGTCTCTGGCACATGGTCGGCTACGAAGACGGCCGCAAGGTTGAGTATGGCATGGGCGGGCCCTTCGTGCTCTACGCCTTCTATGACGAAGACACCGGCCGGACTTACGTGATGGACGGGATGGTCTTCGCACCGGGCTACGAAAAACGTGAGTTCCTCCGTCAGATGGAAGTCGTTGCGCACACCTTTCGCACGGCCGAGGAAGTGGCTGCTCAAGCCGAGTCGGCGGACTAGTGATGCAGGTTGGCGGAACAGTGACCCTCCCACGGCTGCGAGGAGTCATCCTCTGCGGCGTGCTCGCGGTGCTGCTTGCGGGTTGCGTCGAAGTCACAGAGCGCGTCATCGTCATTCCAGACTCGACGCTCATTGTCGTGTTGGCAGACCTTCACCTGGCCGATGCCCGCGCCAGGCTCCCGGACCAAGCGATAGGCTTGAGGGACTCGGTACTTGTTTTTCACGGCCTGAACGAAACCGTTTTTCAGGAAGCCATCGATAGTTTTGGCGCGCACCCTGAGGAACTGACTAAGATGTACAAGCCGGTTCTGGACCAGCTGAACGCTACCCGCTCACCGACTAGTAACTAGTCAGGCAGTTGTCACAGTTGCCGCATCGGGCGGGCGGCTTCTCACCGAAGTAGTTCAGAAGTACCCGGCGCCGACAGTCCTCGACACCCGCGTAGGCAATCACATCCTCCGCCCTTCCGACGGCCCGCTTTCGAAGCACGTCCACCCGAGTCGCGCCTAGCGCCGGCCGGGCCTGACGACTGCCCATCAAGGTCACCTCCAGCGACCCGCCCCGCAGGACGGATTCCAGCAAGCCGCGATCCACGAAGAAGTCCAGCCCCTCTAAAACACGCGTGAGTTCCAGGCCGGTCGACACAGCCAATGGACCTAGACGGACTTCCGACATTCGGGGTTCGACGCCTTCCGGAGGAACGCCGTCCAAGCGTAGGAGCGCGTCGGCGAGCTGATGAACGGGATGGTCTCGGGGATGCCCGGCCGCAGCAGTCCGAAGGACCTCATTTGAGTCTGGCCATTCTATGCGCGCGGTGTCCTCTGCCAATTCCCTCACGGACCAAAGTCCGGAGGATGCAAGGAGGCCCGCCGCTGCCTTCACCTGGTCCCTGCGCAGACCCGTGATGCTGGCAACCCGTTCAATCTCAAGGACCACGGGCACCTCTCCCTTGCTTCCCACGGCAAGTCCCCCCAGATCGCAGACTACATCGTAGACCCGTCGCAGGGCGCCGGCATCCGGATACCGATCTCGTGCCCAGGATCGCACGCGGCCAGAATCTGCTTCCGGGGCAATTAGCACCGCAGTCGCTGGATTTCCATCGCGTCCGGCTCGACCCGCCTCCTGGTAATAGGCCTCGATCGATCCCGGCAACATGGTATGGAGAACAAGCCGGACGTCCGGTTTGTCGATGCCCATCCCGAACGCAGAAGTCGCGGCCACCACTCGGCAGTCCCCCTTCATCCAGGCGGCCTGCGCAGACTGCCTAGCTCGGGTTTCCATTCCAGCGTGATAGGGCCTGGTTTCAATTCCCTTGCTCCGCAGTCTTCTGGCCCAGGCCTCCGTATTTCGTCGTGTGCCAGCGTACAGAATTCCCTGACCGGCATTCTCCTGAAAGAGTCGCACCACCTCATCCATGAGGTTCTCGGTGCGCAGAACCTTCCACGTAATATTGGGTCGGTCGATGGGCCAGACATGTAGTCGGGGCTGGTCGAGATCAAGCGCCCTTTCGATGTCTTTCCTCACTCGGGGAGGGGCCGTGGCCGTGAGTGCCGTAATGGGAGTTCGCCCGGGAGACACCTCGTCCATGACCTCCCTAATCGCGGTGTAGGCAGGCCGGAAGTCGTGCCCCCATTCACTGATGCAATGCGCCTCATCCACGGCCACGCGGCAGATGCTCAGCCGGCTCGCTCTGGCAGCAAATACTTCACCGCCCAGCATCTCCGGGGAAAGAAACAGAAGTCGGACACCGCCGTGCTCCAGCCTGCTCCACGCATGCTCCCGCTGCCGATGAGACATGCTCCCGGTTAGCTTCTCCGCCTTGATGCCGCGCTTTCGCAACGCTCCCACCTGATCGTCCATCAGCGCAAGAAGCGGCGATACCACTACAGTCAGGCCATCCTGCATCAAGGCTGGGATCAGGTAGCACAGAGACTTGCCCCCACCTGTCGGCATCACGGCCAGCACATCTGATGCTCCTAGGGCATCTATCACCACGTCCAGTTGCCCCGGCCGGAAGTCTTCGTATCCCCAGAGGTCGGCAAGGAGTGTCCTAGCCGCCGCCTCCTGCTCGGCTCGGAAAGTCTCCCGCGTCATACGGCCCCGTGCTCGCGCAGCTGCTCAAACAGCAGGGCGACCATCTCATTGGGCGAACGGTCAGCTGTCCAGATGAACTGTACATCAGCCTGGGCATACGCCGGCCGCCGTGGCTCCAGCAGTTCGGTGATCTTTGCCAGCAGCGCGTCACCCTGGAGCGTCTTTCCATCGCCCCCCAGCAGGAGTGGGCGATGAGTTCTTCTAGCAAGCCGGCGGCTTAGAACTACAAGCGGCACGTCGAGCCAGACGGTGGTGCCCGATGACCGGAGCAGGGCTCGGTTCTGCTTCGACATGTAAGCGCCACCTCCCAGGGCGACTACGACCGGTTTGGGTATCTCGGAAACCGTCTCGAGGACTCGTCGCTCCAATGTGCGAAAATGAGCTTCTCCGAACCGGGAGAATACCTGGGCTACAGACAGGCCCGCGTCGGCCTGTATCAATGCATCGAGATCCTCGAACGCCCACCCCAGGCGCTTGGCCAGCAAGGGACCAAGCTTGGACTTCCCGCTGCCCATAAAACCGGTCAGGTAGATGCGCGTATGGGGCCTGCTTTGATTCAAGGAGTCGGTCAATGGGGAGATATCGCGCGACGGTCGAGTATGACGGAACGGGGTGGCACGGGTGGCAATCGCAACCCGGCGCCCCCACCATTCAGGAGACCCTGGAGGATGCCCTCGCAACCGCACTCCGGACGCGAGTGTCTGTGGTGGGTTCCGGCAGGACGGACGCGGGCGTACACGCCACGGGTCAGGTGGTTCACTTTGATCTGGACGGCGACCTTGACACGGAGCGCCTTCACGGTCAGTTGCAGGGACTGCTACCGCGGTCCATTGCGGTGCGGGATGTCTGCCGGGCGCACGCCGAGTTTCATGCGCGCTATGACGCCACGCTCCGAACGTATCACTACCGGGTCTCGGAGCATCCGATCGCGATTGGCAGGAGCACGCGCGTTCACCTGCAATCAACGCCCGATTGGGAGCTCATGAATCGGTCGGCCATGTCCTTGTTGGGAGAGGCCAACTTCTCGGCTTTCTGCAGAACGGCCTCCGCCACTCCCAACCGAGTCTGCAAGGTGTCCATTGCGACCTGGGAAAGAATGTCGGATGACGGCCACTGGAGGTTCGTGGTCTCGGCCGACCGGTTCCTACACGGTATGGTTCGAGCGTTTGTCGGGACCCTGCTGGAAATCGGTTCCGGGAAGCGCGGCCAGGATGACCTTGTACGAGTGCTCGAGTCCCGGGATCGCAGGGAGGCGGGGTCGGCAGCGCCCGCCAGAGGCTTGACCTTGGCTAGGGTGGACTACCCAGAGCGTGTCTAAGCCTCCAACTGGTCAGCGTCCCGGAACGAGAATGCCGGGTTAATTTCCCAGCACCCGGAAATTGTTGGCGCATCCGCGACGGGTACATTTTCATCTCGACCGGCTGGCTCTGCACCAGCCCGTTTCGGCCACGCCAATCGGATAGCATTTCCTTAGGCCTCCCGTCGTTCGTCGGGGCAATTCACCTATCGACAGAACGGATCGAACCCAAGGCAAGTATTTCTGAGACTCGATCGTCATCCTCGGTTACGTTCACGGGTAACCTTGCGGATCGCGGCAGCCCTTTCCCTCCTGACTCAATGAGTTCTCCCTCCGGCATGACTTTCCCCAACCCGCTCGGACGCCTGACAAAGTCGGGGGAGCTCCCAGGCCGCCGGACGTTTGTCCCCGGCCTCCTCAACGGAACTGCTTGCCTGTTCCTCCTGCTGTTCAGCCTGATCTGGTCAGGATGCGACCGACCCTTTGTCGAGCAATCCGTCCCGACGATTGAGATCGTGAGCCCCGATCCAGGGATTGTTCAGCAAGAGGCCGCAGTGACGCTGCTGGTTACACCCAATTCCCTAAGGGCAGTGGAACGGATTACCCTCGGCGGCACGCCGTTCGAGAAACTCGGTGACGGCTCGTGGCGAGTTGAGGTAGAACTTCAGCC
>JBLFXH010000123.1:0-9845 GCA_047611125.1 Rhodothermales bacterium | reverse complement strand
ACCTCGCCGCTGTCCAATCGGGTTCCGCCTGGCGCTATGCGATGCGAGACGGCGTGTTCTCGGCCGAGGAAATTTCCGTGGGGGGCCAGGCCGCTTCCCGCTCTCGGATCCCCAGTGATGCCGAGGAGCTGATACTTACCGAAATCGACAACAACGGTGCGCTGGATTGGGTGATCTCCACCCCGGACTCCACCGTGGTCTACTTGGTGGATACTGACGGCTCGCTGCTTGCCCTGCCCGCGCTGACCGGCTTCCGACTCGATGGTGTTGCGCCCCTCACGGATTCCGGTCCGCCTGAGTTGTTCGGTAGGATGGCCTCGGGGCAACCGGCCATTCATTTCGCCGAGGGAACGGCGGGGTACCACTGGAAACGGATCCGTCCACGGAGTGCGGAAGTTCTTGGCGATCGCCGCATCAACACGTTCGCTGTTGGAGGCGAGGTGGAATTGAGATCGGGCCTTCTGTTCCAGAAACGACCCATCTCCGGGGGCGTCATGCACTTCGGCCTTGGCAACAACTTGTTGACTGAGGTGGCGCGGATTGTATGGCCGAATGGAGACGTTCAGGTTGAGTTCGATCTCCTTTCTGATGAGACCGTCCTGGCCCAACAGCGCCTGAAGGGCTCCTGTCCGTGGGTCTTTACGAACAATGGCTCCGGATTCCAGTTCGTGACCGACTTCCTCTGGCGCTCTCCGCTCGGCCTCAAAATCAACGCGCAGGAGACGGCAGGCATCGCCACCACCTCCGATTGGATTCGCATTCCGGGAGCGTCTCTCCCGGCCATAGACGGACAGTACGAAGTTCGGATTACAGCCGAGTTGTGGGAGACCCACTTCTTCGATCACGTCGCGCTGCTGGTAGTGGATCACCCCGACCACCTTGACGCCCGGGTCGACGAGCGTTTTGCCTTTCCTCCTCCCGACGACCGAGTCCAACTTTTTGGCGATGCCAAGCTCTTTGCATCGGTCACGGACGCTTCGGGGACTCGTGTAGATGCGGCCGCCTCGGAACGCGACGGAAGATATGTTGCTGGATTTGCCCGAGGCCCTTATCAGGGTATCGCAGAAGAGCACGCTGTCGAAATGCTACTCCCTGACGAGGCGCCCGACAAGGTCCACCTCCTGGGCTTTGGCTGGGTGCGTCCCACCGACAGTTCGATCAATGTGGCCATCGGTCAGGGCGATACCCCGACACCGATAAGCCTGCAACTCGAGATTCCGACGCCGGACGGATTATGGGAAGTAGCTCGGGCCGACCTCGGCTTTCCCTCGGGAAAGGAAAAGACCGTCTTGATTGATCTCTCGGGGCTCTGGGCCCCGGGCGTGCAGCGTCGGTTCCGCCTGCGCACCAACCTTGAGGTCTACTGGGATCGCCTTCGATGGGCTGCCCCCGCCGACGCTGAGCCTGCCACCCAGCAACTTGCTCCAGCCTCGGCAGAGCTCCGCTACCGGGGCTTCTCTCGGGTCACAACGGCGGACTCGCTGTCACCGGAGATCCCCGACTACGATGCACTGATGGCCACGCACCCCGTCTGGCGGGATCTGGTGGGCTACTACACGCGGTTCGGTGACGTGAGCGAGCTACTCTCGGGCGTCGATGATCGGTACGTGATCATGAATGCCGGCGATGAGATGGTCCTCCGCTTTGATGCCCTGCCCCCACCCCCGACTGGCTTCAGTCGGGATTTCGTCCTTCTTGGCGACGGCTGGGTAAAAGATGGCGACCTCAATACGGCGTTTTCGACAACCGTCCTCCCTTTGCCCACCCACGCCTCCCCTACGTACTCGGCCGCACCGTCAAACCTGGAGAACGACCCCGTTTTCCAGGCACACGCCAGCGATTGGGATCAGTACCACACCCGGTACATAGCCGCCGGGCGGTATCACCGGGCGCTGAGGGTGCCGCGGCCGGCAGCGGCATCTGCCGGCGTACCTGACTCCCTACCCTAGAACGTCCAGAAGGCGTTCTCAATATGGTGGTATTCGGGCTCGCCCCCAGGCGGAATCGTGATGGCCACGACATCGAACCTGCAGGGGGTTCGGTCCATCCGGTTTTCATGCATCCAGGCCTTGGCCGCCAGGATCAAATGCTTCTGCTTTTCTTCTGTGACGGCCTCTTCCGGATGGCCGAAGCCGGTCCCGCGCCGGGTCTTCACCTCGACAAACACCATTTCGCCACCGTCTTCCCATTTCTTAGCCGGAAGAAACGCGACGATATCTACCTCTGACCGCTGAAAACGGTAGTTGGTGGCCATGATTCGGAATCCCTTCTCGACCAGGAACGCCTGGGCCAGCGCCTCGCCCTTCTGTCCGGTCTCTATGTGTGCACTCATGTTGATTCCGGGCGATTTCCGAGTCCTACAAGCTGCCGAAGCAGGTCTACATTTTGTGCCTGAATAGGGGGCGTCAGCGTATTGGACAGGCCTTCAAAGACTTCCATCAGTTTCATGAGATTGTCGAGACGTTCGCAAAAATGCCGCTCGGCATTGGATAACTCCGAGGGACAGGGCCCGCTCGGTTGGCCCGCCAATAACTCTCGACACTCCTGAAGCTCTTGCATAACCGGCTGAATTTCCCGGCGCTCCCGCTCCCGGACAATCTGGAGCGTGATCTCCCAGACATCCTTCTCAGCTACGAAGTAGTCTTTCCTCGAGCCGGGCCGAGCCGGTGCACTTTCCTAACCAGATTCCAGTTCCTCAGGGAGCGCAGATTCATATTCGCGTTCCCTCGGCTGATCTGTAGCCGTTCCATCAGATGATCCGTATCGGCCGGGTCCTCCCGCGCGTAGAGGTAGGCGTGAATCTGGGCCATCGTGCGACTGATACCCCAACTCGACGCCATCTCGCCCCAAAACAGAATGAACTTGCTCAGGGCCTCATGATGCCGGTCTTGCTGCGATTTATCTGGAGAATCAATCATGGGTGCGTCATGGTCTTTCACCGCCCGCAAGACGAACGCGAATCAAACTAGGTTTCCTACACAGGTTTTTGGACTGAGAGACTCAGCGAGTGGTGGGATGTTTACTACCTTTTGTCCTCGGCAGGCCTCCCTAAATCGGACTCCATGACGCCTCCTTCTGGCATCATCACTCTTCTGACTGACTTTGGTACCCGCGACGCGTACGTCGCGGCCATGAAAGGCGTGGCCCTGTCAGTCAATCCGGAGGCGAAGCTGGTTGACATCAGTCACGACATTCCTCCACAGGATGTCATGCAGGCGGCCTTCGTCCTCAGGGACTCGGCCACCTGGTTTCCCACGGGCACCGTACACCTATGCGTGGTCGACCCTGGCGTAGGATCCGATAGGGCCGCAATTGCGCTTCGAAGCGGCGGTCACTACTACGTGGGGCCAGACAACGGCCTGTTTTCGCTGGTCCTGGGTGTCGAACCGGACGAGGCGGTCCTTCTAGACAATCCCGACGCTTGGCAGAGCCCGAATGCCAGCACTACGTTCCACGGACGCGACGTTTTCGCACCCGTGGCCGGTCATCTGGCCTCAGGCCGCGCGCTGTCTGAACTCGGCAGTCCGCTTGATCGCCTGACGCCCCTTCACTGGGCGCTTCCGATCCACGATGATCAAGGCATTCGGGGGTGGGTCGTACATGTAGATCGATTCGGGAACTGCATCACGAACATCACGGGAGACGAGTTCGTGGAAGGCCGCTTGCGGCGGCGCTTCAAATGCTACGCGGGGACGGTCATTCTGGACCACCTCGAGCGAACCTACGCCGACGTGGAAGGCGGCGATCCCCTTCTGCTTTTCAACAGCACCGGTCTTCTGGAAATTGCCGTATCGCGCGGCAACGCGGCTGAACTCTACGGATTGCGCACAGGCTCTCCCATCAACGTGGTATTTTTCGATGGCCAAGCCGGATAAGTCCGCGCGCTCGATCCCGTTTCTCAAGGAAGGCTATGCACTCGCACAGGTGCTGGCGCCGGATCAGGAGACGGCCCGCCAGATGACGGTGGAAGCCTTCCAGAAGACGGCAGGCGCCAGCCGTTTCGCCCTTCTCGAGGCTCTGCTTGTTGGTGTAGATATACCGGCTCCAAGGCTTGTCCCAGTGACGCCCCCAAACGTGCTATGGGAAACCACATCGGGATTCAGAACACCCAGCGTCTCCACGGGCCCACCCTTGGCCGTGGCACACTCATCCCTGATCGCTGATCGACTTGCCGCCGAACACAGAGGGCAGGATATTCTCGGCCGGTTTGCAGGCCTTCCCACAGAAGCCCGGGCCGTCTCGTATCTCGGTCTGGTGAAGGAGTTGGGGACCGCTGACTTGGCCAGCCTGTTTCGAGTGTCCCCCGGCCACATGGCTAGCATTCAGGCGGATGCCGCCAGCACGCTATTCGGCCATTCCACCCGCCCCGGAGACTCTGCCCTGCTCGGCACGTCGTTGGATCCCCTGCTCGAGCTGCCGGAAGGTCCGCTCAAGAAGTCAGTACGCAAGGCGATGACGGTTTCGCTGAAGGCATCGCGCTCTGGGGGCCCGCGTTCAGCCCCTCGCGGCCGTCTGTTGCCCGTCCTTGGAATCCTGATGCTCAGCGTGGTGGCGGCGCTGGCGGTGACCCGGATGTTTCCGCGGACCTCTGCCGGTCCTGTCGTCCAAGAGACCACCGATGCGCTGGATGCCGCAGTTGCCCATTTGCCGCAAGAGAGCCCTCAGATCTCGTCGTCAGACCCGGTGGAGATCGAGGCCTGGATGAATCAACGGATTCCGTGGCGCTTCACGGTACCGGCCGTCGAAGGCCTCCCGCTTGCCGGCGCCGGGTTCGCGAGGCTGGCCTCGGGGATAAGGATTCCGGCCCTCTACTACGGCGCAGGCGAGACGGATCTCGCCATTGGCGTGATGAACTACGCCATTCTGCAGGCCTCGTCCGATCGCCTCATGCTGGACCGGCCCACCATAGACATACTGGCCTCCGGCGAAACGCCTGTTCAGCGCACCATCGACGGGCATTCGGCGCTCGCGATGCGGCACCGCGACGACATCTACCTGGCGGTTTCGCGGCAGATCGACGTCTCGCTGGCTAGCCGCATCACCTTCGGAGTCGAGTAAGCGGTAAGGCTGCCGTCAGGCAGCTGCGATCTCGATCCGGAAGGTGGAGCCTTCGCCGGGCCGCGAAACCAGCAGATCGAGCGACCCGCCGTGGTAATCTTCCACAATCCGTTTCGCCAGACTCAAACCCAGGCCCCAGCCCCGTTTCTTGGTACTGTAGCCTGGTTTGAAGATATGCTTGGCGTCGCGTCGGTCGATGCCTTTTCCGGAATCCGACACGTCAATTCTGATTCGGTCCTCGAACTGTCGCGCCAGGACCTCAATCGATCCGTCCGGGGTGTCAATCGCGTCCAGGGCGTTCTTGATCAGATTCTCGATCACCCACTCAAACAACTCGGGATTGAGATTCGCCTTGAGGGCGTCGGGGACTTCCGAGGTGAGCGTGATCTTGCGTCCCTGTGTGGGTAGCCTCTCACGCATATAGGTCACGATGGCTTCGACAACGGGCCTCAAGGGCTGGACCTCGAGGCGAGGCAGGGACCCTATGTCCGAAAACCTCGCGGTCACCCGTTCCAAGCGAGCAATATCCTTCTCGATCGCTCCCAGTGCCGCTCTGTCCCGCATGCTATCAGAATCCGGCATTCGGAGTACCTCCAACCATCCCATAAGACTGGAAATGGGTGTGCCCAGCTGATGCGCTGCCTCCTTGGCCATACCGACCCAGAGGCTGGATTGCTCGCTGCGACGCACGTAAGAGAACGTGAGGTAGCCGATCAGCACGAATAGCGCAACGAAGATGAGCTGCACGAACGGAAACCGCCTCAGGTCCTGGACAAGCTCTGATTCGCCGTAGAGCATGTACTGGACAAACCGGTCCGGAGGCCCGCCATCAAGTGACGGATAAGTCAGGTCTATCAAGATGGGCTCATGCTGCCCCAACATGCTTTCCTGCAGACGCTGAAGTTTTTCCACTGTCCTGGACGAGTCGGAGCCCGTAAGCCCGGCCAGAGATTCGAAGTCAATCGGGACGTTCTGCCAGATCACAGGCGTGGTCTTGCTGGAATCCACGAGAATGGCTGGTATCCCAAACGCATTCGGCTCCAGAAACGCATCCTGGATGAACGTCAGGTCACTGGCGGGCGGCATACCCATCGCCCAGACCACGGCCCTCCTTAGGTTGGCCGCTTCGGCAGTCGTGAGTGGGACGCCGTTGCCGTCGCTAAGCGTTCCGGCCTGAAGGAACTGGTCCAACTGCCTCAGTTCGGGCAGGTAGGGATTGTTCGAGCCCTGCGCGGCCGCTATCGGTATCTGCGCCAGGGCCGTGGCCCAGAGCTGGATGATGGACTGCTCCCGCTCTCGAAGTTGTTCGGCAAGCGAGTTCGTGTACCAGAGGGACGCGATGGCGATACACCCCGCGAACACCACCAGTCCCAACTTCAGATTTACCGAAAGTCTGTACGCCTTCATGCTTTAAGGTAGAATTCAGTCAGGCTCCTGTCCCACACCCGTTGGCAGGGCCGTCAAAAACCGAGATTACCGTAGCAAATTCAGGCTGAGACTCCGTCTACTGCGATGGTTTGGGAACGCTTCGGACCAGTAGATACGTACGAAATCGGGACGTTCAGGTTTTCAGACACAAAGTCCAGGTAGGAGCGGGCGGCGTCTGGAAGGCCGTCCATAGTCTCCACCTGAGTCAAATCCTCAGCCCATCCAGGCAGCGCCTCATACATCGGAGATGCCTTCTTTAGTCCCTCGAGGTGGCTGGGGAAGCGGGTTGTGACCTTGCCTCCCTCAATCTCGTAGCGGGTGGCAGCCTTGACCTCCTCCAGGCCGGACATCACGTCCAGTTTGGTGATGGCCAGCTCCGTGAAACCGTTGATCCGGCTCGTGTAGTTCAGTGCAACCAGGTCAAGCCAACCGCAACGGCGCGGGCGACCAGTCGTGGCGCCGTACTCATGGCCGACATCTCGGAGTCGCTGGCCAACTTCGTCTTCCAGTTCCGTGGGGAACGGGCCATTTCCTACACGCGTGGTGTAGGCTTTGACGATTGCAATTACGCGGTTGATTGCCGTCGGAGGGATGCCCAGACCCGTGCACGCTCCGCCGGCGGTGGGATGGCTAGACGTCACGAAGGGATAGGTACCGAAGTCCACGTCAAGCAAAGACCCCTGAGCGCCTTCGGCCAGAATCTCTTTTCCAGCGTCGAGCGCCTCGCCAAGGAACGTGGTCGTATCTGTCACGAACGGATCGATCAGCTTGTCGAACTCTACGTACTCCTCAACGATGGCCTCAACGTCCAACTCTTCCTCCTTGTAGACCTCGCGCAGGATGGCATTCTTCTCCTCGATGTTGAGTCGCAGCTTCTTGCGAAGCACGTCTCGATCCAGAAGGTCTACCACCCGGATACCCGTTCGGGCGAACTTGTCTACGTAGGCCGGGCCGATGCCCCGCCCCGTGGTCCCAATGGCTCCGGCATCGCGGGCTCGCTCGCGTACTCCCTCGATGCGCTTGTGGTAGGGCATGATCAAGTGAGCGTTGTGGGATATGAAGAGCCTATCGGCTACGTCAATCCCCAGCTTCTGGATCATCCGGATCTCTTCCATCAGGGCAACAGGATCGATCACGACGCCATTGCCGATCACGCACTTTGTGCCTTCATGAAAGATGCCACTGGGCACCAGATGGAGTACATGGGTCTCGTCGCCAATGCAGATGGTGTGACCAGCGTTAGCACCGCCCTGATAGCGTGCTACGATGTCCACCTGCGCGGAGAGCAGGTCGACAATCTTGCCTTTACCCTCGTCTCCCCATTGGCTCCCGATTACTACGGTTACGGGCATTCCTTACTCAGCTGTTGGTGATCGGCTATTCGCCACGATCCGTGACGCTATTACACACGAAAGGCGACGGGTTGGTGCCCGCCGCCTTCCGAAGAATATGTGTTCTTTGGAGGCGAGCTTACTCGGCGTAGCTCTCCACAGCTTCCTTGACGGTCTCAAAGTGCTTGAACACCGTGATCAACTTCGTGATCACGAGAAGGGACTGAATGCGATCAGCCACCTTGGCCAGACGAAGGTCTCCCCCCGCGTTGCGCATGGTGGTCATCGCGCTGATGAGCATTCCCAAACCGCTAGAGTTCATGAACTTGACCTTACCGAGATCAGCCACAATGTTGGTCTTGCCGGCTTCCTTCAGTTCGTGCAGCGTGTCATGGAGTTTGGACCCATCAGGTCCACCCATCACGTTGCCCTTCAGGGTGAGGACGACGCAGTTGTACTGTTCGTCGATGTTGTAATTCATGTGGATCCTGGCAATGGGTGAATAGGCGTGCGCTCCCGAAGAGTCTCGTGCGGTTACTTCCGCGCGGTCTTTCCAAATCGGTCCCGCAACTCGACTACCACGGGCGAAGCCACGTAGATGGACGAGTAGGTTCCGATCAGGATGCCGATAATCAGCGCGAAAGCAAAGCCACGAAGGACCTCTCCGCCGAATATAAACAGGACCAGAACCACGAGCAATGTAGTGCTCGACGTGACGATGGTTCGACTCAGGGTATTGTTGATCGACTTGTTGATCACCTTGTGATAATTCTCAGTCTTGAACAATCCCGTGTACTCCCGAATTCGGTCAAAAACCACCACCGTGTCATTCAGGGAGTACCCGACAATGGTCAGGAACGCTGCAATGATAGTCTGGTCAATCTGAAGCGAGAACGGGAGGACACTGTGCAGCGCCGAGAAGACCCCAAGGGTGATAATAACGTCGTGGAAGAGGGCAGCGACGGCTCCCACACCGAAGCGCCACTCGAAGCGCAGCAGGATGTAGCAAAAGATCACCAGAAGCGAGCCGAACACCGAGTAGAGCGCGCCCCGCTTCAGGTCCTGAGCGAAACGCGGCCCGACAACGTCCGTCTTTAGAACGACTGGGTTCGAATCTGGATACAGGGATTTGAAGGCGTTGACGATCTGGCCCTGCACGGCCGTGATGCTCTCTTGAGGGAGAGTTCTCACCAGGAGTGCGTTCGAGCCAAAGGTCTTTACCTCCGGCTCAGTACCGAGTATTCCGCCGAGGCCGGAACGAGCCTCGGTGGCGTCGATGGTGTTGTCCGTCTCAATGACGAACTCCATTCCACCCTGGAAATCAATTCCCATCTCCAGGCCGAGGGTCGCCAAGCTGATAAAGCTGGCAAGAAGCAGGATTCCCGAGATGATGTATCCCTTCTTCCTGTTTTCTACGAACGTGAAGTTCGCGTTTTCAAAAATACGCATTACTTAATGTTTTGGTCGTGTTCGTTGATGGCGCCGATCAGCCTAGGCTGACGGTCATTCGCCGCTCAATCACGAGGTAGTCGAAGATGATGCGTGTGAACACGATGGCCGTGAACATGGACGAGAGAATGCCGGCCATAAGCGTCACCGCAAATCCCTGGATGGGACCGATGCCGAACGAGTACAGAATCACACCCACGAAGAACGTGGTGATGTTCGCATCGAAAATGGCAGACAGTGCCTTGGCATAGCCGCCCTGAATGGCAGCTTTCAAGGTTCGTCCTGTGCTTTGCTCCTCCCTTATTCGCTCGAAGATCAGCACGTTGGCGTCAACTGCCATACCGATGGTGAGCACAATTCCGGCGATTCCTGGGAGAGTCAGGGTGGCATTGAAGCCAGCCAAAATCCCCAGTACAAAGATCATGTTCAGGAGCAGCGCCAGATTCGCCACAACGCCCGCCGTGCGGTAGTAAAAGATCATGAACAGCGCAACCAAGATGAGCCCAAGGATCACCGAGTTGAGTCCGGCACTAATAGAGGCTGCACCGAGGCTCGGCCCGACCGTGCGTTCCTGGATGA
>JBLFXH010000122.1:0-9908 GCA_047611125.1 Rhodothermales bacterium | reverse complement strand
TCAGGTGGAGTCGTAACCGAATCATCGTTTTAATATCGGTGGGCATGCGCGTAAGTTTCCCGACTGGCGCGGCGGTGCGTCGGCCGGAACTCCATCGCCACTCACCGGACGTGTTTTTAGATGTTGCCCCATATTCGAAATACTGTCGCGAAAACCGATTCGGTCAAGAATCTTGTCGTTCTCGGGTCCACCGGGTCGATTGGGACACAAACCCTGGATCTGGTCCGGCTCTACCCCAATCGATTGCGGGTACGCGCACTGACAGCGGGGCGAAATGTTGCGCTGCTGGCCGCGCAGGCGCGGGAATTCAGCCCTGAGCTAGTCGTAATCGCTGACGAGTCGCTGGTCGGCGAACTCAGGGCCGAACTGACCGGCGTGAACTGCCGGATTTCGGCCGGCCCTGAAGGTTTACTGGAGGCCGCTGCCCTAGATCAGGTGGACATCGTCCTGACTGCGGTGGTTGGATACGCTGGCCTCGAGCCGACACTGGCGGCAATCTCGCAGGGAAGGCGCATCGCCCTGGCCAACAAGGAAACTCTGGTCGTGGCGGGCGGCCTGATCGCCGCAGCCGTCGCGAAGGGAGGGGCCGAGGTCATCCCCGTGGATTCCGAGCACTCGGCCATCTTTCAATGTCTGGTAGGAGAGCCTCCAGAATCCGTGGAACAGTTGATTCTGACAGCCTCCGGCGGGCCTTTCCGGGACTTGCCCGCGGCGGACTTCTCGGATATAACACTGCAAAGAGCGCTGCGACACCCCAATTGGGACATGGGCGCCAAGATCACCATCGATTCGGCCACGATGATGAACAAGGGCCTCGAGGTCATCGAAGCTCGGTGGATGTTTGATATCCAGGCCAGCGACATCTCCGTGGTGGTGCACCCGGAGTCCATCATCCATTCGATGGTGTTGTTTGCCGATGGGTCGACCAAGGCACAGCTCGGTGTCCCGGACATGAAGGTGCCGATTCAGTACGCGATCACCTACCCGGAGCGGTGGACCGCTCCGCATGAGCGTCTGGACTGGACCGCTATCAGCGCTTTGAACTTCCAGCAGCCGGACCTGGAGCGGTTTCCGTGCCTGCGACTCGGCTTCGAGGTGCTTGAACTCGGCGGGACGGCGCCAGCGGTTCTGAATGCGGCCAACGAAGTGGCCGTGGCTCGCTTCCTTTCTGAAGATTTGTCGTTTACTGGCATTCCGGACCTAATCGAGCGGGCTGTGGCCAAGTTGGCGGGACCCGGAGACACCCTGGACGCGTTGCGGGCCGCTGACGCGGCTGCACGACGGTTCGCAGAGGAACACGTACGGTAGCCATTCATTAAGGGCCGCCGGATCCCGCGTCGGGTCACTCAATAACTTCTCCCCTTCGGGTCCCTGCGGATCCGCCATGGTATGGACGGTATCCTCAACGCTTTTTCCTACGTCGGCTGGGTCCTCCTAGCCATCATGATTCTCGTGTTTGTGCACGAGTTGGGCCACTTCCTGTTCGCCAAGCTCTTCAAGATGCGCGTCGAGAAGTTCTCTGTCGGCTTCCCGCCCAAGGTGATCGGCAAAAAAATCGGCGAGACCGAGTACGTTCTCGGCCTGACCCCGCTGGGCGGATACGTCAAAATTGTCGGGATGGTGGACGAGAGCATGGATGCCGAGACCATGTCTCAGGAGCCACAGCCGTGGGAGTTCAGGTCCAAGCCGGTTTGGCAGCGGATTGTAGTGATCGTCGCCGGTGTTGTATTCAACATGATTCTGGCAGCGATGGTCTTCGTGACCCTCAAGGCCACATACGGTGAGAACTACGTTCCGAGCCTGGGCAGTGTCGCGGTTGCCGATAGTTCGATTGCCTGGGAGATGGGGCTCAGGACGGGCGACGAAATTGTGGCCATCAACGATCGCGAGGTTACCGAGCGGGCCGGACTACAGGCCGTTGAACGTTCCCTGATCGAGTCTCCACTGGTCGTGCGTGTGCGTCGCGGAAATGAGGACCTGACTTTCTCAGGACCTAGCGACATGATCACGCGGCTCAATCGCGCGAAGGGGCGACTCGGATTGTCCTATGATCCCGCTGTTGTTGGAGAAGTGACCGAGAACTCCGCTGCCGAATCGATTGGCATGCTTCCGGGCGATCATTTTCTGGCCCTCGGCGCCGATTCTGTCTCCTATTGGACCGGCATTACCGCCCACTTCGCCGCGTTCGAGGGCGGCACGACGTCCGTGCGCTTCATAAGGCCAGACAGCAATCAGACGGTGCCTGCTGGGGCCGCGTTCTTAGGACGTAGGGAGGGCGGCAACGTGTATCAGGCAAATGTGGAGCCCAATGAGGTAGATGGCCGCTATGTCTTGGGGGTCCGGCAGATCTTCCGGACCCGGCAGTACGATTTGGGACCGGCTGTCGTAGCAGGACTCAAGGATACCTGGACCAATACCCGCGTGATCGCCAACAGCCTGAAGAGGGTGTTTACCGGACAGGAGAATTTCCGCGAGAACGTAGGCGGACCCATCATGATCGCGAAGGTCACCAAAGAAGCGGCCGACGCCGGGGCGCCGTTCTTCTGGAATATTGTGGCGATGCTCTCGATCACTCTGGCAATCATCAACATTTTGCCGATTCCCGCGCTTGACGGCGGGCACTTGGTATTCCTGATCTACGAGGGAATCGTGAGGAAGGAGCCCTCGCTGAAGGTGCGCATGGTGATGCAGCAGATAGGGATGGTCGTCCTCCTGGCCTTCATGGTTTTCGTCATCTTCAACGATATCCTAAAACTGTAGGGTCTTGATGGGGAAACGCCGCACAGGCAAAACAACGGCGGCCGATCTGGCCGTTCAGGATGAGTTGAAGGCCCGGGGAGAGATTCCAGGGCACGTGGCCATCATCATGGACGGGAACGGGCGATGGGCCAAGGGCCGCGGTCTTCCTAGGGTCCATGGGCACCAGGAAGGCGCGGCGTCGGTCCGCGACATTGCCGAGGCTTCGGCCCAGCTTGGCATAAAGCTCCTTACGCTCTACACATTTTCGACAGAGAACTGGCATAGGCCCCTCACCGAGGTCAATGCCCTGATGCAGCTTCTCATACGGACGCTGCGCAAGGAAGCCGAAACCCTGCACCGAAACGAGATCAGTCTTGCCGCGATTGGAGAGCTCGAAAAGCTACCTGCCGTGGCCAGGAAGGAACTAGACGACGTGATCGCCAGCACTTCTGTCCACAATCGCATGACCATTAATCTGGCGCTTTCTTATAGCGGCCGCTGGGATCTGGTCTCCGCGGCTCGCCAGATTGCGAAGGATGTGGCCGAAGGGCTGCTGAACCCGGAGGATGTCGATGAGGCCGCCGTGGCCGATCGCCTTGCAACCCGTGGGCTTCCCGACCCTGACCTGCTCATTCGGACGGGCGGCGATTTTCGCATTTCCAACTTCCTGCTCTGGGAATCGGCTTACACGGAGTTCCATTTTACACCCACATATTGGCCGGCCTTCAGACGAGAGTCGTTGTATGAAGCGGTTCGCGACTTCCAGAATCGGGACCGCCGATTCGGACGAGTTGCCGAATCGTCCTGACTCCTACTGCAATATGTACCGGTCCCAGCCGTTTCCTGGGGGGCGTCACCGGTCTGCCTGAGAGAAACCCGTTACGCACGCCACCGTTTGTCCAAAGTTGGACCCCTTCGTAGACCAGGATTCATGACTCGATTTGTTGTTTTACTAGCCGCGCTCCTTTGCGTTGTGCTTCTTCCAGATGTCGCGGCTGCGCAGGGCACGCTCCCGCCCCGGAATCTTGAGATTCTGGGAATCAGCGTTGAGGGTGTATCTGATGATTACACCCGCGGCTTTGTCCAGCAAACCAGTGGACTGAGGGTGGGAGAGAGCGTCGTCATTCCCGGCGATCCGAAGTTTGCCGATGCAATTCGCTCGGTCTATCGCCTCGGGACGTACGATGACGTCCGAATTGTGGAGGACCGGCGAGTGGGCGAAGGTATCTACCTGGCCATTCAAGTCCGGGAGGTCCCCAAGCTATCCGAGTACACGTTCTCGGGCCTGAAGAAGGGCGAGCGAAACGATCTGAGAAAGACCATCCCTCTGATTTCACGGTCTCCGGTGCGCCCGGCAACGGTGGCCAGGGCTACGCAAGTGATGGCGGAATTTCTGGCTGAAAAGGGCTTTCCGCTGGCCACCATCGCTGTGGAACGGACCATGAACGCGGACAACACGGTGGCCATTCATTTTGCCGTGGACAAGGGTCCCAAGGTCAAGGTTGGCAGAGTGGAGATCGCCGGGAACGAAGAACTCTCGGATCGTGCGGTTCGCAAGATCATGAAGACCAAGCCCAAGGTGAGGTGGAGGTTCTGGCGCAGCGCCAAATTCAACCCCGATGAGTTCGAGGATGACCTGAACCGCATCGTCGAGAAGTACAACGAGAAGGGCTACTATGATGCTCAGGTGGTCCGTGACACCACCTACGTGGAGGACGAAGGCGGAAAGCCATATATGGTGGTGTCCGTCGAAGTTCACGAAGGTCCGCAGTTCACCGTTCGGAACGTAAGCTGGGAGGGCAATACGCTCTATCCCGATGAGGTCCTGACGACGGCGCTCGGTTTCGAGAAAGGCCAGACGTACGACGGGTCGCGGCTTGATCAGAACCTGTACATGAACGGCAAGAATACCGACATCTACAGCCTCTACCAGAATCGCGGTTATATGCGCTTCAACGTGCAGCCGGCCATCACTGTGGCGCCGGGCGACTCGTTGGATATGCACTTCGATCTCTTTGAGGGAGACGAGTACCACTACGGAACGATCACGGTCAATGGTAATGCTAAGACCAAGGAGCACGTGATCAGGCGGGAGCTCTTCACCATCCCGGGGCAGACCTTCAGTCGGGATCAGATTCAGGAGTCCATTCGGCGCCTGATGCAGCTGAACTACTTCACGCAGGAGAGCCTTGGAGCAGGTCCCAGCATTGACATCGCCGAAGAAGACAAGGCCGTCAATCTGGACTTCAATCTCGAGGAGACCGGTACAGACCAGCTCGAACTATCGGGGACCTGGGGACGCTTCGGACTGGTGCTGCAGCTCCGCTTCGGCTTCAATAATTTTTCCGCTCAGAACCTCTTTAACAAGGAGGAGTGGCGTCCGCTCCCATCCGGAGACGGCCAGCGATTGAGCGTTGGCATCCAGACCAACGGTCGCCAGTACCAGCAGTACTCGCTCTCTTATACTGAGCCCTGGTTCGGCGGGCGTCCTCGGCCAGCTGGGTTCTCGCTCTCGTTCTCCCAGATTGATGGTGCCGCCTTTATCAGTTCGTCCAGGGCCGGCAAGCTGCTGACCTTCTCGACCAACGTGTTCTATGAGAAGCGGCTGTCGTGGCCTGATCAGTTCTTCTCCATGGGGACGAACGTTGGTTATCAGTACTTCGACAACCAGGACTACATCTCGACCCTACCTACGGGCGTGAGTCAGCAGGTCACGGTCAAGCAGACCTTGTCCCGCAACTCGACCAACCACCCGCTTTTTCCGTCTACGGGCTCCAAATTCTCCCTGTCCCTTGAAGTGGCTCCACCGGTGGGTAACCTGATCCAGTTTCACAAGTGGCGCCTGACGAACACATGGAATACGCCGCTCACGCGGAAGATCTCGATCGGCCTTACCGCCGACTACGGATACATCGGATCGCTGACGGGGACCGAGGTCGAGTTTGAACGCTTTGTCGTCGGTGGTTCACCTTTCGAGACGCAGGGCTTCTTCAGCTTCTTCGGGAAGGAGATCATCTATATGCGAGGCTATCCTCTGGCCGCGCTCGGACCGCGTGATGCGCAGAATGAGCCGCGCGGTGGACGAATCCTGAATCGCTACACGGGCGAACTTCGCTGGATGGCGGTGCAGAGCCAGTCGCTTCAGGCGGCCCCGTATCTGTTCATGGATGCGGCCAATACCTGGAATAGCTTCAGCGCCTACAATCCATCGAGACTATTCCGGTCAGCTGGCACGGGTGTCCGACTCTTCCTGCCAATACTAGGTATGGTGGAGCTGGCCTACGGATACAACTTCGACACCTTCAGTCCGATAAACAGCCGTCACGACGGCAGCAATCGTTGGACTTTCCAGTTCTCACTGGGCCAGGGTTTCGGCCAGTAGGCACCCCATCGACGTCCACTCAACTATACACTTTCCGATACCTGGTATGAAGACCCTATATCGAAGTGCAGCCGTACTTGGCCTCCTTCTTATTTTCGCTACGGACGGCAAGGCGCAACAGCAGATTGGCTATGTCGATTCAGAGTACATCCTGACCCGGATTCCCGAGTACCAGACCGTCCAGCAGCAGCTGGATCGAATTGCCGGCGATTGGGAGAAGGAACTGACCGAAGAAAAGCGCGGCGTGGACCAGCAATTTGAGGCTTATCAGTCCCGAGAGTTGCTTTATACCACTGAGGAGCGCCAACGCCGTAGGGACGAGATCGTCCGGGCAGAAGAAGAAGTGGAGCGACTTCGCATGAAATATTTCGGGCCGGACGGGGATCTTTTCGTCCAGCAGGAGCAATTAATGCGGCCTATTCAGGACCGTATTCTTACGGCAATTGAGGGAGTGGCCACCGAAGACGGATACGATTACGTATTTGATAAGAGTGGCGATTTCCTCTTCCTGTTTACACGGTCCCAATATGACTTGAGCGACCGTGTCCTGGAGGAACTTGGCATAGACGTTGATCAAATCCAGGGCAGATAAGGGCGCTACGCCCGCAACGAAACTGAAAGCACCAATGAACGCACGCACACGGATTTTCCTCGTTCTGATAGCTGGTCTTATGGCCATGCCAGCCAGCGCCCAGATAGAGATCGGGTACGCCGATCCCGAGGTCATCATCACCTACATGCCTGAGTACCAGGCCATTCAGCGTCAGCTGAACACGGAGTACCAGACCAGCCAGGAGGCCCTTCAGGCCATGGCCGCTGACTTCCAGGATCGCGTGGCGCGGTATCAGAAGCAGCAGCCCCTGCTGACCCCAGAGCGTCGCGCCGAGCGCGAGCAGGAACTTGCCACCGAGCAGGCCGAGCTCCAGCAGACTGCTGCCAACGAGGACGAGAAACTGTCTGGCCGCCAGGAGGAGCTCTTGGCTCCGCTGCTCGAGCAAGTTCAGACTGTGATTGATGCCATTGCCAAGGAGAAGGGCTTGCACCTCGTGCTTCGCTCTCCAGCACTCCTCTACGTGAATGAGGAGTTGGTGATCAACATCAATCTGGACATCGCAGCGCGTTTGGGCATCTCGATTGACGAGGACACGGCTTCCAAATGAGCCCGCTCGCGGCTCCGGTAATTCGGTGCCGGATGGTTGTGGGTCCTTGAGTCCCATTTGAGTTCGAAGGGCGGGTTTCCCCAGGGAGACCCGCCCTGCTCGTTTCCAGAGCTTCCCACCCCGCGGTAAAGGGTATATTCCTAGTCACATCATCCGCCGGAAAACCGGCCCGCTGAATGAGTACCAGGATCAAGGCAGTAGGCGACTTTCAGGAGTTGAAGCGTGTTACCACGCGAACCCTCCAGGAGATGAAGGCCTCAGGCATACCCGTAGCCATGCTGACGGCCTACGACTTCACGATGGCGCGCGTGATCGACGCTGCCGGTGTGGACGTCATCTTGGTTGGAGACTCTGCATCCAACGTCATGGCCGGCCACGAGACCACGCTCCCGATCACGCTGGATCACATGGTGTATCACGCCCAGTGCGTAGTGCGAGGGGTCTCCCGTGCGCTCGTTGTGGTGGATCTGCCCTTCGGGTCCTACCAGGGCAATTCCCGAAAGGCCCTTGGCTCGGCAATCCGCGTCATGAAGGAGGCCGGGGCTCACGCCATCAAGATGGAAGGAGGCGAGGCGATTGCGCCGATTGTGCAACGCATTATCTCGGCCGGGATGCCGGTGATGGGACACCTGGGGCTCACTCCCCAGCATATTTATCGGTTCGGCACCTACCAGGTACGGGCCCGCGAGGAGGAGGAGGCTGACCGCCTTAAGCGTGACGCAAAGATTCTGGAAAAGGCCGGCTGTTTTGCGATTGTGCTCGAGAAGATCCCTGCGCCGCTTGCGGCGGAAGTCTCGGCCAGCCTTTCCATTCCTACAATCGGAATCGGCGCCGGGCCGGGTTGTGATGGTCAGGTCCTCGTTACGCACGATGCGCTTGGTCTGACGATGGACTTCAACCCTCGATTCGTTCGCCGCTTTGAGCACCTGGCAGATCGTATCACCGATGCGGTAAAGGCCTACATTGACGAAGTGCGGGCCGGATCCTTTCCGGCGGATTCGGAGAGCTACCAAGGATGACTAAACGCCGCCCGCTGATTCTGATCTCCAACGATGATGGCATCGACGCGCCGGGAATCCACGCGCTGGCCGCGGCCATGGTGCCCCTGGGCGACGTCCATGTGGTTGCACCGCTAATGGAGCAGAGCGCGGTGGGACACGCCATCACCTTACGCGATCCGGTTCGCGCCCATCCCTGGCCCTTCCGCGGCCCGCATGGCAAGATCACGGCCCACGCGGTCACCGGGACGCCCGCTGATTGTGTCAAGCTCGCCATCGACAAGCTGCTGCCCAGGAGGCCAGATCTGGTCGTGTCTGGGATCAATCAGGGGCCGAACGCCGCGGTCAACGTGATCTACTCGGGGACCGTGAGCGCAGCAACGGAGGCTTCCATTCTGGGAATTGATGCCGTCGCGATTTCTTATTGCCGTTGGAATGGAGGCGATTTCGGTCCCAGCGCGGTTGTTGCTCAGCGAATTGCCAAGCAGACTCTCCAGCGCGGACTGCCGCCAGGGATCCTGCTCAACGTCAACGTACCGGATCTCTCGCTAGCTGACATGAAAGGGGTGCTAGTCACCCGACAGGCCCGCTCGCGATGGGAGGAGGCGTACAGTGAGCGTCTGGACCCATTTGAGCGCCCGTACTACTGGATGGCTGGTACTTTCGTAAACCTGGATGAGGGAGAAAACACGGATCTACAGGCGCTCGAGGGAGGGCACGTCTCTGTTACGCCGATTCAACATGACCTGACCGCCCACGATTGGCTGGACGAGTTGGGTACCTGGACATTGGAATCTGAAGTAAGCACGGAGTCATAGATGGGTAGAATAGACGTCTCTCTGAAGCGCGTGGACGACACGTTTCACTTTGTTGGCGCCAACGATCAGGGAATCGAGGTACATCTTGACGATGCCAGCGAGCGGCCCGGCGGGATAGGCCTGGGAATGAGTCCCATGCAGCTGCTTCTGATCTCGTTGGGAGGCTGCAGCGCTGTGGATCTGGCGTCGATTTTGGGGAAAGGCCGCCAGCCGATCGATGACCTGTCGATCGACATTTCTGGGGTAAAACCGGATGGTGTTGCTCCGTCCATATTCCAGACAATCCACATCACTTTCAGGATTGACGGGGAGGTAGACGTTAAACGGGTGGCTCGCGCTGTCGATCTCAGCCTGGGCAAGTACTGCTCGGTGGCAAAGACGTTGGAGCCCACTGCGGCGATTACGGCGTCTTACGTGGTGAACGGGACGGAATACGCCTGGGAAAACGGAGGCTGAATCTTCCGGCGCAGCTCAGGTTGAGCAGCAGCCACTGCCGCCTGCTTCCTGAATCGGAGGGCAGGGGTTCGTACCGAAGGAGCAGAAGACGCAGCAGTCTCCCTGTTTAGGCTTAATCAGCGCCTTGCAGGAGGGACACTCCCAGAAGAACTGGCAGGCGTCTGTCGGCATCCGCTCCGTCGACTGCTTCCCGCAATTCGGGCAGGTCAAAGTCGATTCCAAGGCGATTTTGCTACCGGCTTCGATTACTTCCTCACCCAGATCAGCATGCGTCGCGCCGGCAGGGTGATTTCGTGATCACCTCCGTCAAGCGTAGGAGAGTCTCCTGAAACGCCGTTTTGGTGGTCTACCCTGA